>JACZVJ010000012.1 GCA_022572725.1 Nitrospinota bacterium
AAGCGAATTCGTTGCTATGGGGGAATAGTCAGGGCTGAGACGTATTCTGGCATGAAGCCGGTCACCATGGCAATCTCCCGTTTGCCGTTCATTTCTCAATTGGCGTCAATGTGATGTTGCGAAAGTGGATTTCGGCGCCTTCGGACTCCAGGCAGAGATAACCCTTCTTGACCGAGGATTTGCTGACGCCGTTGACGAACTTGCCGTTGACCGAGAGCTTGACAACACCGTCGACACAGACGACGTCGTAGACGTTCCACTCTCCTTTGCCTTTGCAGCGGTTTTCGATCGACTTGCTGCGTCTGCCGCGGGGATTGTCCGGCACCGTCTCGACACCGTTGACGCCAAAGAGTTCGCCGTGCACATAGGCGACCGGGGGCTTCTTGCCATCGCGGGTGTGGAGGTTGACCCAGTCGAGTTCGAGCATCTGGACCTCGACTCCATCTGGAAGACGTTTCCCGGGATGCGGCTGGGCATTGCTCCAGATAAAAACGCCCGAGTTGCCGCCGGGCTCGATGTGCTTCCACTCGATGTGCAGGATGAAGTTTTCGTATTGCTTCTCACTGCGCATCACGCCGATGGGATGCCCGGAGCAAACCAGCTCGCCGTCGCGAACCGACCAGGTGTCGTCCGCGGTGTTGACGTTGACCCAGCCGGAGAGATCCTTGCCGTTAAAGAGATCCCGAAACTTCGGAAGCTCGGCGGCAGGGCCGGAAGCAGCGCAGGCAAGCAGCAGGAGAGCTGCCCATCGGGCGGTAAGTCGTCGTTTCATAGGATCGTCCTCTGGCAGGTGATGGTCGCCGATGGCGCCGCAGCGGCCCCGATCCGTCGCCTGAGCGGCACCGGCGCGGCTTCACACGGCAGCGGCATGATCGCTTGGAAAACTGCTCAATGGGCAAGCCGCGCACCGTTGCCACGACATACGGACTGGCCATGAGAGAGTGTACCCGAACCAGCCCGGCGTTTGCCAGCCAGACCCGCCGCTGCTGGGAAGCCAGGCGAACGCCAGCGCGGCGAGACTTCCCCGGATGTGACCTGCTATATAGTAGGTCCATGGGGATATTTCGATTAGTTTTGGCAATCGCGCTTTTGGCTGGAATCGGTGGCCTCCAGTCAAACGCTGAGCAGTTTGTGCTGGATGTCGAGCTGGAGGTGGTCTCGGTGGATCTTGAGCACCAACAGATCACCTTACTGGATCTCGAGAGCAAGACGCCTTACGTATGCAAGGTCGATAAGAAAACCAAGCTGAAGGCCAAGAAGAAAGTGTTTCGCGGGAAGCTGCGATTGGAAGACCTGAAAGCAGGCGACCTGGTAAAGGTGAAATTGGTTCCGGAGGACAGCAGGCTGCTAGAGCTCCAGTTGCTCAAGCGTGGGAAGGACTCTTAGCAAAGCGACGGTGCTGCTTCCGCAACAACCCGCCCGGCAGGGGAGAGGCCGCCTCGCCGGTCCGTTACAATACCTTCGCTGATGAAGGTGCGTAGTCTGCTTCGTGTCGTCGTGCCGCTTGCCGTCACGGCGAGCGCTTCCCTGCCCACCGTCGTGCAGGCGCAATCGCCCGGCCAAGGGCAGGATCAATTCGCGGCGCTCACGCAACGGCGGAACGTGAAAATCGAGCACGTTCAGCCGGTAATAGAGGTCTTGTCTGAATTTTCCCTCGGGCATGGCCCTATCCAAATCCTGATTGGTGGCCGCCATGATTCGCACGTTGAGGGAGACCTCCTCCTTCCCACCCAACCGGTAAATCGTTCCTTCCTCGATGGCTCTGAGAATTTTCGCTTGAGCGGAGGAACTCATTTCTCCTATTTCGTCAAATAGGATGGTGCCCCCTTGGGCCAATTCCAATTTTCCTCGTCGGGCTCCAACTGCACCAGTAAACGCCCCTCGGTCATAGCCAAAGAGCTCGCTTTCCAAAAGAGTTTCGGGGACCGCCGCACAGTTCACGCACATGAATGGCTTTCTGCGTCGCATACTATGTTCATGAATTAGCCGGGCTACCAGTTCTTTGCCCGTGCCTGTTTCTCCGGTAATGAGGACATGACTGTCTGTCATGGCCACCCTACCCATGTAAGCGCGTAGTTCCTGTATGGCCAGGGAATTGCCAACAAGAAAATGCTCCATGTCATTGGGAAAAATAGGTGGGGGTTCAATTCCCTCGTCCAAGGTGGAACAGGAGGAGAGGCATCGGTCTATACTCGACTGGAGCACCTCGAAATCAAATGGGTTCTTGACAAAATCGTTTATCCCTGCCCGGAGCATAGCCAGGAATAGTTCTTCTGAGCTTTCCCCAGCTATCAGAAGAATAGGGATTTTCCTATGAACATGTCTTGCGTGTTTCGCCAGCGAAAGCCCTTCCTCGCTCGGCAATTGAGAGGCGTCGACGATGACAAGGGTTGGCTTTCCCTCCTCAAACAACCCTACCCTGGCGATATCCCGAGGTGATTCGATTACTTTTACCTGGTAGGTGGAGGATAGGCGTTGGAAGTACGGATGAGCATGAGTGCGTTTTGCCAAAATAAGAAGGTTCGGTTTTTTCATATCCAGTCCCCTTTATATGGTGGGTGGCCGGGATGAGATTAGTGGGAACTCCCTTCCATGGCCGCCATTTAGAAACACAGAATGAAAAGTGGTTAAAAAGGCAATGAAAGTGAAAGATGATTGGGGGAAAAGGTCTTGTCACGTCAAATTCCTCCTTGCTGTTTTGGGCATGCAACCCTTATACCGGAAAAATGCACTGCGGCTTTTTAAGGGGTGAGCCTTCAAGTCTTTGATTTCCTGTCCAATTTAAAACCTCAAAGGACATTTCCTGAGTGGGGAAAAGGGGTTGGTCGTATCGATTTGGATACGCCCTGTATCCTTTTGGTTTAACGGGAGATTGAAATATACAGGGGAATTTTTGGATTGGAGAGGGGTGTAGGGAAGGAGCCTTACTGAACCAAGGCTTGAGGGAATTCTCGATTATTCAGGATGTTTAGTCCTGGAGTTCACCGGCTCTACCCCACCTTACCTCCCCTTCCAAGAAACTTCCCCCCTCACCTTCACCTCTCCCCCCAAACAGGGGGCGAGGAAAATGAGAAAGTTCCTTCCCTTCACGGAGCCGTAGAGCTACTTTCTTGGGTTACAGAGGGGAGGAATCATTAACCAGTTTCCCAAAGTAGAAAGTCAGTGGAGCAAAGTTTTCCATGAAAGACCCACTGAAAACTCGGAAGAATCAAAAGAGGTAAGGTCCCAATCATCCCTCCAACAAACGATCCACCTCTTCGCACAATTCTTTGACCCCGGCGGCTGAGGTATCGAGGGCCGCCTTTTCTTCTTGGCTCAGATCATACTCGATAATTTCTTCGATTCCCTTGTTCCCAAGCCTCACCGGCACCCCCACAAAGACGCCCTGATAGCCATATTCCCCCTCGCACAGTGCCGCACAGGGTAAGACCTTTTTCCCATCCTTGAGCATCGCCTCCACCATTTGGACAGCAGAGGCCGCAGGAGCGTAGTAGGCGCTGCTGCTCTTCAGCAGGTTGACTATTTCCGCTCCACCTTCACGGGTTCGTTTCACGATCGCGTCCAGTTTCGGCTTGGGAATCCGTTCTTCCACCGGCTTTCCCGAAACGGTGGTATATCGGATCAGCGGGACCATGGCATCACCGTGCCCACCGAGGACCATGGCCTCCACGCTGGTGACCGACACGTTGAGCTCTTTCGCAATAAAAGTGCAAAACCGCGCGGAATCCAGAACTCCGGCCATGCCCACAACCCGCTGCTTCGGAAACCCGCTCACCCGGTACGCGACATAGGTCATGGCATCAAGAGGGTTGGCGACGATGACAAGGATCGCCGAAGGCGACCGCTGAGCAATTTCCTGCACCACCGACCGAACAATCTTGGTATTGGTGTCGAGCAATTCCGACCGGCTCATGCCGGGTTTGCGTGCAATGCCCGAAGTGATGACCACCACTGCTGAACCGACGGTGTCGTCATACCCGTTGGTCCCGATAATGGTGGAGTCATAACCACAGACGGGACCCGCCTGAGCCAGGTCCAAGGCCTTACCCTGGGGCAGCCCCTCCACCACATCCACCAGCACAACCGTATAACAATCTTTCTCGGCCAATCGCTGCGCAATCGACCCACCAACGTTTCCTGCTCCAACCACCGTAATTTTCAGACGTCCCATGATGTCACCCTTCTACTCTCCCTCAAGGTCATTCGTCATCGTCATGGCTGGCCCAACCGGCAACCTTAAAGTTCAGGGTACACACGAAATTCTCGCCATAGTAAAAATTGACCTTGATTTTCTTCTTCCCATACTCCCGGGCGAGAAACTCCTCCGGGGCATCGACGAGTTCCTGATACCCACCGGGAGGATACGTTCCGAGTTCCACAAAACTCACGATCATTCCCTTTTTGATTTCTTGAAGGATTCGAGCTGAGCAGTCGGGAAATATCTCCCAGAACTTGGCATCAATTTCCTCGGCCGTGGGTTCGGTCCGGTCTTCTCCCGCTATTTTGGGCTTGGCAAACTTGGCCTGCCGGCGCACGTAAGGATACTGACGGCCCGTAAACAATTTATAGAGCCAGGGAGCGATCGTTCGCTGAGGAGGTTGATCAACCATCACAGCTCTTCCTTGCTTAGGAGGTGGTTAAAAAACCCTTTCGGCCCAGGGGCAACACAACACTCTGGGAAAACAGGGACGGCATCAGAACAGCCCGCAGGATGGTCAAAAAGGCCGTCCAGCGCGGCCGCAGCAAGCGAGGAGGCGAAAGGCTACTCTGTTCGGTACGTCGAGCCTCCAAGCGCCGCGAGAACAAAGCTGGCGGACTTTTTCACCATCCTGTTAGGAGGTGGTTAGCCGCCTATAGATTTTGGGCAACCGTTCCGGAAGGACACTCACATCATCGAGAACAAGGTAGCGAACGTCTCCGTACATACGCTTCAGGTACCCACTGGCATCACGATCAATCGTGAGGCAAAACGGGCTGATCCCTGCCAGCCGCGCCTCCCGCAACGCCATTTTGGTATCTTCCAACGCATACTCATCGGCATAGCCATCATCGAGAGGTTTCCCATCACTCAGGAGGATGAGCAGGCGGTGACGCGCCGGACAGCCGAGTAATTTCGTGACGGCATGGCGAATGGCTGCCCCATCCCGGTTTTGCTGAAGAGGGGTAATGGCTTCAATTCGTTGTCCCGTGCGATATCGCAACGTCTCCTCAAAATCCTTGATGACCACGAAATCCACTCGATCCCGGCCCTGGCCGGAAAAGCCATAGAGCGCATACTGATCCCCAATGGCATCCAGAGCCTCTGAAAGCAACACGAGCCCTTCCTTTTCCACATCAATGACGCGACGCCCGCCTGATTCAATCTGCCGTCCCGTTGACCCGCTCATGTCGATGAGAAAGGCCGCAGCCACCCGCCTTTCGCGCTTATCCCGCCGAATGTAAATCCGATCAGACAAATCAGCACCTGCCCGACGATCGACCATACGTTGAAGAGCCGCGTCCAGATCCACCTCTTCCCCATCCTCTTGCCCATGAACCCGGCGCAACCCCGCTGGCCGAATCGCCTCGAAGTAGCGACGCAACAACCGAACGGCCGGAGCGTGGGCTTCCAGCGTGGCCTGGGCGAAATCCTGACTGCCCTCAGGCCCAGGCCGTTCAATCACCCGGCACCACTTTGACCGATAATCCTGAATCAGGCCGTCCCATTCATCGTACAGGAACGAACGCCCGTCTCCCGAACGCGATTGGAGGGCACCCTCACGATCGGTTTTCACAGCCAGCCACTGGTCAATCACCGATGGCTCCTCGACTCCAACACGATGATCCTCGGCCTCCGGCTTCCCGATCACCTCCTTATCTCCAGGGCTTTTCGTGGGGCTGCTTCCGCCATCAGAACCGTGTCCCTCCGGCAGACCAGACTCACACACCTCCTGAGTGGCAGCCGGTTCAGGCGAGTCACCTTGTCCCCGGACCATTTCAGGATCCAACGCCCCTCGATAGGCCCAATTGGTAATGGGGCGATAGACGCCGGAGGTTTCCTCCGCCGCACGCGGCCCCGGCCCCAGGTCCGCCTCTTCCTCAGCCTGCTTCTGGTTGGGATCATCCTTCGACACCGCTTGCAGGCTGCTGATCATCTCATCCATCACGTGATAAATGCGATCAGCCGCCTGAATGGCATCCTCAGCCGTCGAATCCGGACGAAGCACCGCTTGGGCATGGGACCACGCTCGATCCACTACAAGCTGAAGGTCCTCACGAACCGGCACCGACCCAGGCTCAGCAACAAACAAGACAAGCAAGGAATCGATAACCATTTCCCGCACGGTCACGCCGTGGAGAAATGATCGGGTTGTGACAGCCTCTTGGGCGAGAGCGGTCAGATCCCGTCGAAACCCGGGGTATTCGTGCTGAAGCCGATAATCCACTCGCGCATCTTCCAACACGGTCCATAAGTCTCGAATCACCCCCTTGTGGGGATACAGGTCAAACAAATCGGCCAGCGTGGCGACGGGAGGCACACCCTCGGTGTTGGACGAATATCGGCCTCGAACGGTTTGAGCCAGACCTTGGAGCCGACCAAGATCGATCCGGTACGTTCCAAATTCCAAATGGCCAATCTCATGAGCTGTCATGACGGTGTAAAAACGCAGGTTTTCTTGTCGCGTCGGAAACCGATTCACCAGGGCAGGTAAATACAGGGTCTTCCCATCCGAACTGACCTTTGCTCTCCCCACCAAATCAGGTGTGCCTTCTGCCCCTCCCAACTCAGGATGGGGAGACCCGAGGGAGTGAGGGGTGGCCCGACTGAGAGAAACCGGATCTGGAAGGGATTCAATCCGAATGTCTTCTCCGCAGAGCATGTTGCCAAACAACTTGAGCGACCGGGCCACTTGCCTGAGCGGCACTCCACTCATGGCTTTTTCCAAAGAAGCCAAGGCTCTCCCGGTTTCGAGCCTAAAAAAGGCTCGGGCCCCCTCAGCGCTATAATCCAAAATCTCCATGCCGCCCCGGAACCACGCCTCGAACGCCTCGTGACTTTCCCCACCATGCACCAAACCCAAAACGTCCGGGCACCGGCGCAGGTATTCCAGAGCCACCTCGGCATCGCGTTCCGCCAACAAGCCCCCATACTGCAGAACTTTGAGCCGCCACTCAGGAGTGGGAATGGACCGAAGGAGGTGAGGGGCGTCCGCAAGGAACGTGAGCGCCGCGTGAGGGGACCGATCCGCGAGAACCGATCCCATACTCACGACCGCCGTCCGCAACGTGGCTTCCGGCAGATCACCCAAGATCGCCGGGCTGCTCCGAAAGAACTCCAAGGTACCCAAGTAATCGGGTTTGCCCAAACTATTTTGGGTCATCAGTTTCATCCCAAACCCCACCCATGCCCGGACCTGGTCCTGATGGAGGACCTCGGCCACCTTGGGACTTTCGCGAAAGAATTCAATCCCCAACACATAGTTCCACTCGGCCAGCTCCAACCCAATGTCGGCCCAGGCCTGCAATTCAGTGTGGGCAACGACCATGAGCAACTCAGGCGCCTTTCGGAAAAATTCAAACGCGCAGTTCGAAGCGAACTCCGAGTCTCCATCGGCAACCTCCAGGGCCACCACGAGCACGTGTTGCCGAAGAACCGGAGTATCCAGTATTCCCAAAAGGCGAGGGCTTTCCCGAATATATTTGAGTGTCGTCGCCCCCGAGGACCCGGCAAGACTGATGGCGAGATCGAGCCAGGGGACCAGCGTGTCGGGCCCACACCGATGGTGAACCTCCGGCAGAGCCCCGATCGCCTCCTGCATCAGTTTCTCCGAGATCTCTCGCAATTCAGAGAGTAGTTCCAGCAAATGGACGGCCACGCCCGCCTGGGCCATCACGGTTACCAACTGACGGGCAGTCGAAGAGTCGAGCCGATTCGCCAAGATTTCAAACAACCGTTGTTCCAATTCAGGTCCAGCCATGACTCCCTCATGGTGATGGAAAGTGGCGGATTATAGGAACCGTAAGGGGAGGTTGTAAACTGGGAACCCGTTAAGGCCACCTCGCCTGCCAGCCACAAATGGTGCCAATCACTCCATCGAAAATCGATCTCGCCACTTTCTCGCCCGCGAAAGGAGGCGTATAATTCACCTCAAAGGAACTGTCTTATGACCTCCCCAGGCCTCAAACACAAACTGGATTATTTGGACTACGTCCAGATCCCGTCCGATGGCAAGCGCTATGAATTGTTGGAAGGAGAACTCTACGTTGCCCCAACCCCGAGTCCGCTCCATCAGCGTGTCTCCAAACGGCTTCAGCGGATGCTGGAGGCCTATTTTGAACACACCGGCTTGGGAGAAGTCTTTGATGCCCCCATTGATGTGATTTTGACCAACCAGGATGTCGTCCAACCGGATCTTGTTCTCGTCACCAACCCGGCGCAAATTTCGTCGCGGGGTATTGAGGGCCCACCTTTATTATTCGTCGAAGTCCTTTCCCCTTCGACGCGGGGCTATGACCGTACGGCCAAAGCCCAGCGGTATGCCACGCTGGGGGTTCGCCATTACTGGATTGTCAACCCTGAGGACCATCAGGTGGAATGTTACCGGGTCCGCGATGCCACGTATGAATTGGTCGCCAACGCGAAAGGCTCCTCCGTCCTCAGCCATCCCGATTGGCCTGAGCTCCATCTCCCTTTGGCTGACTTGTGGGCCTAAGCCACGGGGAAAAGACAGCCACGAACTTCAGGATGCCCCATTCGTGGGCATGACCGACACCAGGGCGACCTCAGTCTGTCCCCTTTTCTTTTTCAGGGGGCTTAGCGGGAAATTCATGTTACCTTGTCACGCTGGCTGACTGACATCCGAGGGTTGAAGCTATCACTCCTCCTGATTGTTTCGGCCATCGTCATCCTCGCCTACGTTGTGGCGATTCGGGCCATCACCATGCCGCCGGTTGATCTCTCGCAACTCGTCATCTCCACCGAGCTGGCTCAACGGCTCCGGGCCCACGTGGACTACTTGGCCAGTCCGGAGCTCAAGGGCCGGAAGCCCGGGACACCGGGGAATCGGGCTGCTGCGCAGTATATTCAAGAGGCCTTTCACCAGGTGGGGTTGGAGCCTCTGACTTCACTCGGCGGGTACGGCCAAACCATCTCCCCCGCCCTCGGCGACAATCTGATTGCGGTGCGTCGCGCTCGCTCGCCTCATTCCAAGGAACGCTGGCTTCTGGTCGGGGCGCATTACGATCACCTCGGCGAGTCCTGGGGGAAGATTTATGCGGGGGCCGATGACAACGCCTCAGCCGTCGGCATTCTCTTGGAAACGGCCCGGGCCACTGAACCTCTTACTCATTATTCCATCGCCTTCGTCGCCTTCAACGCCGAGGAAGCTCCCTTTATCCGCACCCCTCTCATGGGGTCGCAATACTTCGTGGACCATCTCCCCGTTGAAATCGGGTCGCCCGGCCAACTTCAGGCGGTGATCATCATGGACTTAATGGGTGGGGTGCACTGGGAGCCCCTGCGGGACGTGGTATTCGCCGCGGGGGCAGAACACAGCCCGGGCTTGTATCGTCATGTCACACACCTTCACGAGGCACAGGACGATGGTCAAGGGCTGATGGTTCAACCTATTGGCATGCATGTGATTGAAGAGATTCCGGTATTGGGTCAAACGCCGTTCAGTGATTATGACGCGTTCCGCAATGCGTCGGTCCCGTACCTGTTCCTGTCGGCCGGTCGGACTCCACGGTATCATCAACCCTCGGACCTCCCCGACACTCTTCACTATGAAAGGATGGCGCTGACGGTGAGGTGGATCCATGATGTGTTGTTGAACATCGATCAGGACCCACACCCCTATGACTTCGAGCCACACCGTATCGAGCTCGCTGACGAGGTCGCGACCCTTCGCCCCCTCATCACGAAAGCGGCAGCCTGGGACACCTCCATTCCCGGCACCTCGCCGGCTTCTTTGCTCAGACTCAAACTGGATGCGAATTGGCTCGCCACCCTGGACCCCAACCACGCGGGATCGGACGACATCACACGCCTGGAACACGCCTCCCTCAGAATGCAATGTCTGCTTGGCGATTTCAGTGGATGCTTTTTGCTGTAAGCTCAAGCTCTTTAAACTTGCTATTCCCCATAGCTTGCTACGGGGTGACCACTGAGATTCCCCCTTTGAAAAAGGGGGTTAGGGGGATTTGGAAGTTCCGGTTTTCTCTGAATACCCCGCAGCTTGCTGCGGGGATCTTTATTGAGCTAGTCCTCATGACCCACCCAAGCTTCCGCCTCGGGTATTCAATACTTCCCGGACCTTCTGAGCAGACACCCCCTGAAGCTTAACTCGCTTTCGCCTCCCGCCATGACCTGAACACACCGTGACCTTCCCCTTTGACACCGAAAACAGATGCGCGAGAAACCGACAAAGCGCTTCATTGGCCGCCCCCGCCACCGGAGGAGAAGCCACGCGAAATTTTAGCGCATCGCCATGCATTCCGACGTACTCCGTCCGACCGGCATTGGGCTGGACGTGAACCGTGAGAATGGTGCCCTCTGGTGTGTCCTGGATCATGTTTCTTTTTCTTCTTTTACTTTCAGTTAGTTATGAGTCATACGGAACTCTAGCCCTCACGTGACAAAAATCGATACCCCCTCCAAATAGGATCTTGACAGCCTCCAGGACTAGGAATACAATGGGCCCAAAGATGAGAACAGTAATCAAAATCGTATTCGTTTAGGGCAAGTTCATGTACGTTTGTGTGTGTAAAGGAATTACCGAATCGGATGTCCGAAGATTAGGCCGTGCCGGCGTCACCTGCCCGAAAACCCTGGCCTCCACCCTCGGGATTGACGACGAAGAAAACTGCTGCGGCCGCTGCCTCACCGATATTGGCGACTTTGTGGCCCTGGCGACCGAGGGGCAGGTTCGGCATCATTCTTCCGTAAAAACCTGACGCCCTCTTTTTTCCTCCCTCTCCCCTTCACCTCCTTTATTATTGATTCCTTGATGTCTCCCATTTGGTAGTATCCGGTTGCATGCTGTCCCCTGTCCTGTCTCCTGTTTGAGAACACACCATGGCCACCCCAACAATTGCCCCTTACGGGTCCTGGAAATCGCCTTTCACCTCCGACCTGATTGTGTCAGAAACCATCAGATTGGGACAAATCACTCTTGATGGCGATGACCTCTATTGGGTGGAAAGCCGCCCGACCGAAGGCGGGAGAAACGTCATCGTCCGCCTCACACCCAATGGAGAAAGCACGAGCCTGACCCCACACCCTTTCAACGCACGGACTCGCGTGCATGAGTACGGGGGCGGGGCATTCCTGGTTGCCGATGGGATCATTTACTTTTCCAATTTCTCAGACCAGCGCCTCTATCGGCAGAGACCCGGCTCCCCTCCCGATCCCTTGACGCCAGAACAGGGGTATTGTTTTGCCGATGGCATCATGGATCGTAGAAGAAGCCGAATCATTTGCCTACGGGAAGACCATACCGACCCCGACCGGGAACCGGTGAATACCATCGTGGGCCTTCCTCTCGGGGCAAAGGCCGAAGACAACGCCGGCCAGGTCTTGGTCTCGGGTCATGATTTCTATTCCACTCCTCGCCTGAGTCCGGACGGAACGCACATGGCTTGGCTGGCTTGGAACCATCCCAACATGCCGTGGGATGGAACGGAACTTTGGGTGGGGGAGCTGACACCCGATGGGGCATTCATTCAGACCCACTGCGTTGCGGGCGGACCCGAGGAATCCATCTTTCAGCCCGAGTGGTCCCCCGATGGCATCCTTCATTTTGTCTCGGATCGAACGGGATGGTGGAATCTCTATCGCCTGCTCGATAACCGCACCGAGGCGCTCTGCCCCATGGAGGCCGAATTTGGCGAGCCCCAATGGATGCTCGGGGCGACCACCTATGGGTTTGCCTCACCCACTCGTCTCGTCTGCACCTACACCCAACAAGGAATTTGGCACCTGGCGGTTCTTGATACTGGGACGGGAAGATTGGACACACTCGATACTCCCTACACGGAAATCGGGGGCCCAACTCTTCGGAACGGCCGGGTCATCTGCACAGCCAGCTCACCCTCCGAACCTCTTTCCATCATTCAACTCGACCTCGAAACCCAAAGGGCGGACATCCTCCGCCGATCCGTCAATTTCAAGATCGACCCCCAATACTTGTCCCTCCCACAGGCCATTGAATTTCCAACTGAAGGCGAGCGCACCGCTCATGCCTTTTTCTACAAACCTCAGAACGCCGATTTCCAAGCTCCCGCCACAGAGCGCCCGCCGTTGATGGTGAAAAGCCATGGGGGACCGACCGGCTCGACCTCCACGGCCTTCAATCTCATGATCCAATATTGGACGAGCCGCGGCTTCGCCGTGCTGGACGTGAATTACGGCGGCAGCACGGGGTACGGGCGCGCCTATCGAGAACGACTCAACGACCGATGGGGGATCGTGGATGTGGATGATTGCGTCAACGCGGTGCGGTATGTGATCGACAGGGGGGAGGTTGACGAGAAGCGTGTCACAATCACTGGCGGGAGCGCAGGAGGCTATACCACCCTCGCGGCGCTGACTTTTCGAGACTGTTTTACGGCTGGATCAAGCTATTACGGGGTGTCCGATTTGGAGGCCTTGGTGCGAGACACGCACAAATTCGAGTCACGGTACCTCGATCGACTCATCGGTCCCTACCCGGAGCGGCAAGACCTGTATCACGAACGGTCGCCCATTTATTTTACGGATCGACTCTCCTGCCCGTTGATCCTTTTCCAAGGCTTAGAGGACAAGGTCGTTCCCCCAAACCAGGCCGAAAAAATGTTCGAAGCGGTGCGGGCCAAAGGAATACCGGTCGCCTACGTCCCTTTTGAAGGCGAACAACACGGCTTCCGCCGGGCGGAGAACATCAAACGAGTCCTGGACAACGAACTCTACTTCTATTCAAAGATTTTTGGTTTTCAGGCCGCAGACCATGTGGAACCACTTGTCATCGAAAACCTGCCCTAAACTCTCCTTCAGACCTTGGCAGGTTTTGACCACCATTTCTATTCCTTGCCAAAATGGAACCTTATTTTTTCTTCCCCTTCTTTCCCCAGGTTTCTTTCAGAATCCCCTTCCACTCTTCTCGCGAGACCGCAGGCATGGTCTTGATTCGAATATGACCCATTGAAGCGTTGAGGACTGCCGCTTTCATCGCCGCCCGATTATCGGGAAAATCAAAAATCGCCACCACATCATACTCGCCCAAGCAATAATAGGCCTGAAGCAGCTTACCGCCCAATGATTCAATGTTCCGTTTGACTGCATCCGACCGGGTAATCCCTCTTGTCTTCATCGTGGCGAGACCGTCTTGGGTAAAATTTACCAGGCTGACATAAACAGGCATGAAATACCTCCGTGGTAGTGTTGTAAATGATGAGAACAGCCTATAGTGTTTTAACTTTCTGACGAGACTACCCCTCACCCCAAAGGGGCGAGGGAGAAAGGAGATGTACGAGCTGAAAGTTAAAACACTATATTCGGGAAAACAATGGTGACAAGACCTTTCTACTTCGCTCTCTCAATCGAAAGCGCTTTGTCATTTTTGAGCACCGTGGCTTTAATGCGATCCCCAAACTGGAATTCTTCCGTGATCTTGGTCTTTTCGGTTCTTTCGACCCGGATTTCCCCGAGCTCGCCGCGTAACACATAGAAATCCCCATCGACCATGAGAAGGTCCCCTTCCACCACCCGCGTCCCGGGCTGGGCCACTTTGGCCGCCTGGCTTTTTTCACCGGGTGGAGGCGCTGTGGCGCCAGGTTTCTGAGCCATGGGTGCTTTCGCGTCTTTGCCCTTCGGCGCTGGTGCCGGGGTGGCTGTGTGTACCGTCACCCCCGGAACATCATTGGGCCCTGCCCGTTCAATGGTCAACGCTTTGTCATTCATCAACACGATGGCCTTGATGCGGTCACCGAATTCGAACTCCTCGGTGATCTTGGTTTTTTGTGTTACTTCTATGCGAAATTCTCCATACTCGCCCCGGAAGACATAAAAATCCCCATCGACCATCAAAAGATCGGCAATCACCGTTTTCGTCTTAGGCTGCACAGGCTGGGGCTTCACCTCCTGACCCTTCGCAGGTTGCGACGTACCTCCCGGCACCTTGGCCACCGGTTCCGCTGTTGGAGTTGGCTGATTCTCGGTGACCCCTGGGATATCATCCGGCCCCGCGCGTTCGATGACGAGAGCTTTGTCATTTCTCAACACGATGGCCTTGATACGGTCACCGAATTCGAACTCCTCGGTGATCTTGGTTTTGTGCGTCGCTTCTATCTGAACTTCCCCATATTCGGTCCGGACGATATAAAAGTCGCCATCGATCATCAAAAGGTCGGCTATGATAGTCCTGGTGGCAGATTGCTCAGCCTGAGCCCATACCTCTGCAACCACCGGTATGCCCAAAGGGGCACCCCATCCCGAGCCGATAACCAACACACCCGCAACAACTACGACCGCCCATCTGCCTTGCATGATTCCACCCTCTTTCGTTCAAGGCCTTTAAAAAATTTGAAGTAATTATTATGCCTTATATTCTCACCAGGAGTTCAACCCACGCTGGGGAGGGTACCATACCCATTCATCCTCAGCCATATACCGAAAGCCAAGACCACTCCCATTCCCATCAGGGTCACATAGTCCCGCCAATGCATTTTGGTTCCCACAGCCCGACGATGCCCGCGTCCCGGCCCCACCCCCTTTGATTCCAAGGCCATGGCCAACAGATTGGTTTGCCGCAACGTATGGCCGATTAAAGGCACCACCAGCGGCGGGTACCGGCGAATCTTTCCCAAGATCGTTGCCGACGCCAAGTCCAGCCCACGGGCCCGCTGGGCTTGGACAATCGTGGTGACCGACCCTAATAGCGTTGGAACCCAGCGGAAGGCCAAGGATAAGGCAAATCCCACCGACCGGGGAAGACCCAGTTGATGGAGAGCTTGTGCGAAGTCTTCTATGGCTGTGGTGGAGAGCAGGAGAATCCCGCTCATCAGGAAGACATCAAGGCGAAGCCCCATGCCGACTCCATGAGCCACCCCTTCCATCGTGATGACGAAGTTACCAAGAACGGCCAAGGTCGTTTGGCCCTGAACAAAAAACGGCCAAAGTACTGTGCTGTAGACAAACAACAACACCAGCAAAATCCACATCTTTCGGAGATTGGCCAATGCACGGGCTCTTATGATGAGGAAGAGCACCAAAACCGTCAGCCCCAACAAATACGATGGGTCTGAAAAAATTAAGGCGAGGACAAAGAGCATAAGGAGACACACCACTTTTGTCCGGCCATCTAGCAGGTGAACCCAAGTCCCAGAATCCAAGTAGAGAGAGAGATTCATGACCGTTTCAATGAAGCCCGAACTTCCTCGACTGTCAGGAGGGTATGGCCCCAACGCTGAGTGAACCGGGATAAGGCCGGTACTTCAAGAGAGGCCGATTCGACCAACGCAGAATCCGAAAAAATTCCTCGGGTAGGACCATCTCCAATCAACTGCCCGTCTTTCATCAGGAGGCAACGGGTGGCATACTCCGCGGCCAACCACATCGTGTGGGTTATCATGATAATGGTGTGACCCTGGCGGTTGAACTGCTTGATCATTTCCATCATCCGCCGAGACTCTTCTGCATCCAGCCCGGTAGTCGGTTCGTCAAAAATCAAGATTCGCGGCCTGGCCGCCAACACCGACGCGACGGCTACCCGCTGTCGTTCCCCTTTAGTCAGAGAAAAGGGGTCTTGCTCCCCTGCACCACAAAGGCCAACAGCTTCCAGAGCTGCAGCGACACGCTGCTGACACTCCTCCGGCGGGCAACCCATGTTCTGGGGGCCAAACGCCACCTCATTCCATACCGTCTCTGCAAAAATTTGATGGTCTGGATTTTGAAAGACATGGCCCACTAAAGAAGCCAATTGGCTCATGCTTGCCGTTTTGGTATCCAACTCCTCCACCAGAACACGCCCTTCCGTTGGAAGAAGAAGCCCATTGAGGAGCTTAGCAAACGTACTTTTCCCAGACCCATTCTCACCTAACACTGCGACAAACTCTCCCTCGCTAACAGAAACCGAGAAATTTTTTAGAGCTTGGAGGCCGCCTTCATACACGAAAGAGACCTGCTCCAGGCGGAAACCCGAAGTTCCTTGAAGCGGGCTCCCTTTCGATTCTTTTTGATGAGACTGGACTGGGCCGAGCTCAGGAGGGGGATCCACCCGTAGCCCATGCTCGTCCGCCAACTGCCAAGCCTCCTCAACGGTCGCAGGGAGAGTTGGCAAATCCAACCCCGAAAAACACTGAGCCAGGGGGAATGGGCGGATCCCGTATTTTGTCGCTAAAGCGGGCTGGCCGAGCAGATCACGCGGGGGACCAGCCCAGGCCACTTTCCCTTGATCAAGGAGACAGATACGATCGGCCCAGAGGGCTTCCTCAGAATCATGCTCGGCAAGAACCAGGGTCATCCCCTCACGCCTAAGCCGGTGAAGGAGTTGAATCAGCCGCTTACGCCCGGCAGGATCCAGATCGGTCATGGGTTGATCCATGACCACCACGGCAGGCTCCTGGACCAATACTGATCCCACCACTAAACGCTGACGCTGCCCACCGGAAAGCGTTAAGGGATCCCGTTGCTCTAACCCTGTGAGCCCGACCAACCGGAGGGTGCCTTGTATGCGGCGAGTCATAGTCTCAGGATCCTGCGGTCTCAGTGAAGGGTCTCCATTCTCCAAGGGATATCGAAGCTCCCTTTCGACATTGGTGGAAATCAATTGCGTTTCAAAATCCTGAAACACCATTCCAACGGTCCCAGCCTGCTCCCACACATGGCGTCGAGTGGAATCCTTGCCATCCACTTTAACTGAGCCAGAAAATTGGCCAGCCACGAATTGGGGAATAAGCCCGTTCATGGCATAACACAATGTGGACTTGCCTGATCCACTGCGTCCCATCAACACCACGGATTCTCCCTGATTGATCTCGAGCGAGAGTTGGGACAGGACGGGCCTTTCAGCGTCTTTATAGCGGAATGTCAGATCACGGACCGAGATGAACGGCTCATCTCGAATGGCCTCCTGGCCAAACGTCTGCTGATCGGAAGGATCGGCGAGTATCTGGGTATCTGAACGTAAACCTGGAAACTTGCCCGAGGATCTGAGATCCACGTATCGCAGACCCCACCGTTTGACTCGTGGATAGAGAAACAGCAACAAGGGTGGTCCTAGGAGAAGTCCCATGATGACATTGTTAAAAAAAATTAACGGTGCAAGGAGTACAAAGGGAAGCAGACCCAGCAGCTCCACACCCCATCCGATCGTTGCGGCGCAGATACATGAAGCCACCAGGCACACCACCACAAACTCAAGCCCCTGCCGCCAGGATTTCACTATGGGCTCCTCTCCAGACGAAAGCGGCCCCATGTTTCCCCATAAGAGATACGGCACATAGCCAAGGAGAAAATTCCCAAAAAACCCAAAGAGACTCGCTGGTCCCAAGGTGCCGAAACAGTCGGCGATCATATTTCCGATGCCAGCCCCCCAGGCAGCGGCCGGACCAAAGAGTAACGACGCGACAATCGGGATAGCGTTGGCGGGGCGAAGCTCCGCAAACCCCGGAATCAGCGGAATGCCCACTTTAAAGGGGATTAAGATGGCCGCATAAATAGCCGCGATTTGAGCCACCAAAACGATTTGGCGTGTATCCCGCCAGACTTGGCTGAGGTCGTAGACCCACCGAAGCGGGTGCCAAGATGAAGAGGGAACCTTCATTTAGGAGCGGGACTTATGGGAAGGAGACCGGGGAGTTTCAATAAAACGTATGCGGTGGTCTTTTTGGGCCATGAGTGGTGCATGAGCCAGGGCTTTGAGTAAGACATCTCGAATAGGAATCTGATGATCGACACGTTTGCTGGCCTGTTTGAACATGGCATAGCCATCTCCTCCATCGGCCAGAAATCCATCAGTCCCGACAGAGTAGGTTCGTTCCAGGTCAAGAGGCTGACCACCCACCCTCACCTTTGTGACACGTGCCCCAGGCGGCGCGCTGACATCGTAGGTGACCTGCAACCCAGAGACCTGGAGGAATCGACCGGATTGTCTTGGCAAGAGTCTGACGCTATTTTCCAACGCCTCGAAAATTTGCTGACCGGTGAGGCTTAACGTCACCACGGAAGAATCGAACGGAAGAACCGACAGCACTTTGCCTAAATTGACGGACCCTGCGGGAATGGTTGCCCGGATTTGCCCACTGTTTACCAGCGCGATCTCCTGACCAAACTCCTTTCGTAAGAGATCAGCCAGCAGATTTCCCAGGTTGGTTTCTTGAGTTCGGATTTTCTCACTTTCACCGATTAGGGTCACCAGCGACCGACCAACAACTTCATGCGCTTGTTTGGCAAATCGCTGGAGGTAGCGCTGGAGAAGCTGGTGTACCGTCTGATCGGGCGTTACCGAGGCGGTGACGGGAAGGTTTTGCGCCTTGGCCCACGTCACCCGACCTTTGTCAATGAGTAGATCCAATCGCCCAAGCGTTCGGCCTTGACGATGGGTCTTCACATACACGGCGCCTGGTTCCTGAACCTCATCAACGGGGTGAGTGGCATTGGGAGTAAAAAGCCCATCGAACCCCTCTGTATGCCCGCCGATGATGACATCCAGGTAAGGCACATCTTTCAGCAATTTTCGGTCTTCTTCGGTATCTTGGTGGGTGATGACCACCACAACATCAACGGTGCCGGCCTCTTTCCACCGCCGGGCCTGGCGCCTCACAGTCTCAACCGGATCGCGCAATTCCAGGGTTTTCACCACTTCACGGTTGAACGTGTCGGGGAAATTGCTATTTCCAACGATCCCCATGAGACCCACGGTAAGCTTGCCAATCTGGATCGTCGCCGAGTGCTTGCACGGTAAATCCACATCCCGACCCGTTAAATTGGTGCAAAGAATAGGAAACGTCGCCAGGCCTTGAAGTTTCTGGAGGTGTTCCAACCCAAAATCGAAATCATGGTTCCCGGCGGTCATTGCATGGTATCCCATCAGGTTCATGGCTTTGACATCAGGCTCACCGCGAAACCATGAAGACAGGGCCGTCCCGATTAAAATATCCCCGGAATCAACGATCAAAACCGCTTCCGTTTCTTCCTTGACCTTCTGGATCAGTGTAGCCCGCCCGGCCATTCCTCCCACCGTCCTCAATCCAGGATCACTCAGGGGAAGGGCAACCCCATGATGTTCACTACTGTGAAGAATCGTCAGATGCTCCGCCCCCAACGCACACAAAGGTGTGCATACCAAGAGGAGGAAAAGGGCTAGGGCCAGCAGGAAAAACCCGAAAAAGGACCTGAATGCAAGTCGCGGAGAGGAATACACCACGGAGAAAAAAAATGGGAGGGCGATCACAAGGTCTAACTTCACCAGGGATTGTACGGAATAGCTAAAGAGAATGTGATGATAGCATTGTTTTGGGTTTTTCCTCCAGGAGCGGGGGGAGGGAGACAGGTGGGAAGTGAAGCGTTCTTCAAACTGGACTACACAGATGCCTGGAACGGGCAAAAGGACACAACCAGACAAGCAGAGGGTTAAACAACCCCTCAGGAGTTTTGCACGCACCGGAACCCGGCATGGGCGTGGGGATACCCTTGCCGGAACCAGTTGCGAAACGACCTGCGCAACAAACAGTTGGCGGTCGTCGGGGAGGCTCCTTTGATCACATAGTGATCCTGATCGAAAAATCTGGTCGAGTATCCCGTGTAAGTTGGATAAGGAGTAAAGCCTTCAAATGGGTGGAACGGGGTCGAGGTCCATTCCCAGCCATTGCCGACTAACTGAGACACGCCAAAGTCACTATCGCCCAAAGGTGTCGCCGTAACTGGGATCGGATCCCAGTATGTAAAATTGAAATTCCCGCGGGCGTCATTCGGGGGTTCATCCCCCCACGGGTACATTCGCTCTTCGCTTGTTCGGGTCCCATAGGCTGCTCGATGAAATTGGGCCTCGGAGGGTAAGTCCATGCCTGTCCACTCCGCATACGCCTTCGCTTCCCATTGCGACACATAGACCGGCCAATCGTAGGGCAGCGGTATTTCCCCAAACATGGCCTGTAGAAACCATTGGGTACCCTGTAAAGACCAAAAGGGAGGGGGCGCTGCGCCATCTTCTACGAACTTGAGGTACTGCCCATTTGTCACTTTGTACTTACTGATGACAAACAAGGGAACATCTTGAAGGTGTTTGGCAAACTCGTTATCCCAGCCAAACCCTTCCTCTGGATCACGACCAAGGGTGACTCTTCCGGCTAGAATTTCAATCATTTCGTGTTGTGGGGGAGGGCCTTGGGGCTCCTGCGAAGGAAGAGGGGTGATTTTTCGCTCCTGAGGTAATTGGTGCAGAATATAGGCTGTCGTTTCTGCATGCATCCACCGATGTTCGAGAGCAATATGCAACGCCTGGTCGGGGGCTTCGCCAAGAGCCTTATCGACTACCCGCCGCACCTGCGAATTATATTGTTGGACTTGCGCGATCGAAGGCCAGTCTGAAGGCTGATCCTGCGGCAAGTCGCCTTCCTTGGGGTCGATTCCTGCCTCGAACAAACGGTCAAATTCAGGGTGGAACGATGGTTTGTCCAATGTCCATCTGCAGATTTGATTCCAGTCAAACGCCTCAAGGTGTCCGAAATAAAAAATAATTCGATGACGCTCGGGAATAGGCCGTTCATAAAAGGCTTCTGGTTTGATGAGTGAAAAAATGGCGTCGGTGCGGCTACGGGCCTCACCCAAGGCCCGGCGTAATTGGGGTACAGACGGCATACATACCCTCCTCAACTGGGCAAAACATCTTCTTAAGGCTCACTCGGGAAATGATAAAGATGCAATACGCTGGATCCCCTGACCAGGAGACCTCTCCCCCGACTCACCCAAGAACCATTAAATAGACGATTCTGAATCCTTTGTAATATAAGGACCCAAGGCCTTGTCAAGTAGAAATATTGGGAAAAAGGCCGAAAAAATCGATTGCAGAACTCCTGAAAATCTGGCCATAGCCAATGGGGCGAAGCCTGCCAGCACTCACCAGCGAAGGACCTATTTTTTACTGAAATCCTTATAAAAGCCTAGCGAGACCAACCCTACCTTGTTATCCTCCGGCCTGACCATGGAACGATCAAGATAATGAATACTCCCGTATTAGAAGCCTCGGCCGTCGACAAGCAATTTCCAAACGGGGTGACCGCGCTCCAAGGCATCTATTTAACAGTTGCCCGAGGGGAAACGATGGTCCTCATCGGGGAAAGCGGCTCGGGGAAAACTACGCTTCTTCGACTCTTCAATCGCCTTGATGATCCCACCGCTGGAGACATTTGGATTCACGGCCGATCGGCCCGTGAGGAGGACCCCATTCTCCTGCGTCGGCGGATCGGGTATGTCCAGCAAGATGGCGGCCTGCTGCCACATTGGACTGTTGGTCGGAACGTGGGGTTGGTTCCGACTCTCCTTGGCTGGCCTGCCGACCAAACCCAACACCGCGTGGAGACGCTTCTGGAATTGGTAAACCTTGACCCTCATCACTATTGGGACCGGTATCCTTCTCAACTCTCTGGTGGGGAGCGCCAGCGCGTGGCCTTTGCGAGAGCCTTGGCTGCCGATCCCGAAGTTGTGTTGCTCGATGAGCCATTCGGAGCCCTCGATGCGATTACGCGGGATGACCTTCAGAAGCAATTCCTCCAATTAAAAGGAAAGCTCCACAAGACAATGGTTTTAGTGACCCATGACCTGAACGAGGCCTTTCGCTTGGGTGATCGGGTCGCGGTGCTAAGACAAGGGCGTGTGCTTCAAACTGGGACGCCTGATCAGCTTCTGGAACATCCAGCCGAGGGATACGTGCGATCCCTCCTCGACCATCGCGCAGGTTTCAAAACATGATTCGTGCCTGTTTTCTCCGAGTAACCCTGATTGGTGCGGCTTTTCTGGGAGCCCTAACAATTTGCGTTCCCGTCACTTCCGCCTCACCACCGGAGGGACGGATCGTTGTCGGTTCCAAGAATTTCATGGAGAGCCGGCTTCTGGCCGAGATCTTTTCCCAATTGATCGAAAATCGAACGACCCTTGTCGTTGACCGAAGATTCGGACTTGCCGGCACTCAAGTGTGCTTTGAAGCCCTGAGAAGCGGGGGTATTGATCTCTATCCTGAATACACCGGAACCGGACTCGTGAGTATCCTGGGGCATCAGCCAACGGGAGATCCACGGGAGGCACTTAGGATCGTCCGTTCAGAATTTTTGGAACGATGGAATTTGTGGTGGATTGCTCCACTCGGGTTCGAAAATTCGTATGCTTTGGCGGTCCCCCGAGCCCATGCGGTCCAGTTGAGCCTGCGCACGATCTCCGACCTCGCCAAGGTTTCCTCGACACTCACAGCCGGTTTGGGGTACGAGTTCATTCAACGAGACGATGGCCTGCCTGGTCTTGAACGCCGCTATGGCCTTAAATTTGGGAAGGTCCGGGCCATGCAACAGACCTTAAAGTACCAAGCTGTCGAAATGGGAGAAATCGATGTTCTCGATGTGTACACCACCGATGGGCGATTGGCCGTCTACGACCTTACCGTGCTCGAAGACGACAAAGGGTTTTTCCCACCTTACGAAGCCGCGGGGTTAGTGCGAGGAAAAACACTGGAACGACATCCCGAGCTCGGGAACATCTTGGGACTGTTGGCCAACGCCTTCGACGCCACGACAATGCGCAAGTTGAATTTCAGGCTTCAAGAAGGTGGAGAGTCTGTCGAAACCGTCGCGCGCAATGCGCTTCACTCCCTCGGGTTGGTGCAGGTTCAGTCGGTGGAGCCCACATCTTCACCCCAAACCCAGAGTTTGGCTGGGTATATGTGGGCTAATCGACAAACTCTGGTTTTTCAGACGGGTGAGCATATTGGACTCGCTGGCTTGGCCTTGTTCTTGGGCATTCTGCTTGCGATCCCACTGGGATTGTTGCTCGAACGCAGACGGTCATTGGCGGAACCGGTGATACGAGTCATTGGCATGACCCAAACCATCCCATCCATTGCGCTGTTGGCTTTTATGATCCCCCTGTTCGGTGTCGGCGCAGTCCCCGCAGTGGCGGCCCTCTGGATCTACTCTATTTTCCCAATCCTGAGGAACACGTATTCCGGCTTGCGGGATGCCGCTCCCCACGCCGTCGAGGCGGCACGCGCCCTAGGGATGACGGAATGGCAAGTTCTGCATTGGGTCCGCCTCCCGTTGGCCGCCCCGGTGATCATGGCCGGGGTGCGGACTTCCGGGGTGATCACGGTGGGAACGGCAACGCTGGCAGCCTTCATTGGAGCCGGTGGGTTGGGCGTGCCTATCGTTTCGGGTCTTCAATTAGCCAACACAACGATTATCCTTTCCGGAGCGTTGCCGGCAGCCGCGCTCGCGGTCATGGTGGATGGAGGTCTTGGCTTCATCGAACGGTGGGTCCGCCCTCGGGGAATAGAAGAGCGTGGATAATCAATTTCCTCCGGCTACGTTCTCAAGACCGGCCCATTCTCCACGGTAGAATGTCGAAATCCCAGGCGTGACGATCGAGAGAGATCCGGACGTGAAGAAGAAACCCGCCTGGTCCATCTTGCAGAGTTCGTGAAAACCCTTTATAGTTTTGCCTCTTTTCTCAACCACTCCCATGGGTGACCACTCGTCAGACATGGCCTCACGACACCTGGATTTCCCATAAGCCGGGTTTAGGCAATTTCCCTGCACGTCAGGTCATTTGAACCCACCAACACCCTTTACCTTAATCATTAAAAACCGACGGCAGACACGTTGCCATGGGAAAGTCTCTCGACAACCCCAATATCATTATTGATGTGCACTTGGATGGGCAGGACCCCAAGGCCCTTCGCGCGGAAATCCACGATGGGCTCCTTTCTTCACCGCGTCGACTTCCCACCAAATACTTCTATGATGATCGCGGATCCGAACTCTATGAACGAATCTGCGAACTTCCTGAGTACTACCAAGCGCGGACCGAGCACCAGATCCTCACGAGGTTTGCCGACGAAGTTGCCGCCACTAGCCGAGCGAACGAACTTGTCGAGCTAGGTTCCGGTGCGGCCACCAAAACCCGAGTCCTGCTCAATGCCATGGCTCGTGCCGAGCGGCTCCGGTTTTATGTCCCCTTCGATTTCAGCGAAGGGATCGTGCGACGTGTGGCCCATGAATTGGTGAATGAGTATGCAGGACTTCAGGTGCATGGGGTCGTCGGAGACTTTCTGGTCCATTTGGAACATATCCCGGATGGAGGGCGGCGCCTGGTGGTGTTTTTGGGCGGGACGATCGGCAATATGGGGCCGGAGGCGGCCCTAGCCTTCCTCACCTCAATCCAAGCAGGAATGGCCTTGGATGATTACTTTTTATTGGGCGTCCAATTGATTACGGACGTTGATCGATTAGAAGCCGCGTACAACGATGCAGCAGGGGTAACTGCTGAGTTCAACAAAAACATTCTGCATGTGATGCAGGCAATGGTGGGTGCTGACTTTGACCCCGACGCCTTCGAACATGTCGCCCGGTACAACCACGAACAGCATCGCATTGAAATGCATTTGCGTTCCGTGCGTGACCAAGTCGTCCATCTTCCAGACCTCAACCTGACTCTCACATTGGCCGAAGGAGAAGAAATTCTCACCGAAATCAGCACCAAGTACGACCGCCAGCAGACGGAAGCACTCTTATCCAAGGCTGGGTTTGACATGGTGGCATGGTATACCGACCCTGAGGAACTGCACGGGCTGGCGCTGACAAAAAAATCTTGACCCTTCCCTCTGGAGATGCTCCTACCATCAACCGTCGTTCAAACATCTGTCAGGCTTGCAAAGACAGGGATCTGGCAAATCAGAAGCCTTCCTTGATTTCTGCTTTTACAGAAATATCAATTCTGTGGAAATGACAAAATTCTAGCCACCTTCCTTCTGAACTGATTTACCAGAATACGCTATACGCTCGAACATGATTTACCTCAATTACGCAGCCCTTTGCCCCACTCATCCGGAAGCAGAGAGGGAAGTCGAGGGTACCCTGGCAGAGTTCAAGCAGTATCTCTATTCAGATGCAGGGATCCAATGGTATCTCCAAAAGTCACAGCACTGTCGGGAAAAAGTGGCCAAACTCCTGAACGTCCAGGATCCCTCCACGATTGCCTTTGTTCCCAACGCCTCCACCGCCAACTCTCTGGTGCTGTCCTCGCTTGTTTGGAATCCTGGTGATGCCATCGTTACATCCACTCATGAGAACCCCTCCATTATCAGGGAACTCCGGGCGCTGGCCCAGAGGGGTGTTCAGACTCATACGGTCAAGCCCACTTCGGCTTCCGAATTCGTGACGGCCATTGACCGACTCACGGCAACCCAGAAGGTGAAGGCCATCGTCCTGAGCCATGTGTCCCATGTGGACGGAAGGGTATTTCCTCTTCAAGAGGTGGCCCGTATTGCGCGCGAGAAAGAGATCCTCTTCATCATCGATGGCGCCCAGGCAGTTGGGCACATACCCGTGGATGTAAGCCGGCTGGAGTTTGATATTTATTTCTTTACAGGCCACAAATGGTGCCGAGGTCCACTGGGTACCGGGGCTTTGGTCGTGCATGACCATTTTTTACAATTGAATCCCATGTTTGGTCTTCAAGCGGCGGAACAGGGGCACCCCCGTGCATCGCAATTTGAGATCGGCACTCACAACATCGGCCTTATAGCCGGGTTGGCCAAGGCTTGCGAAGTAAAGCATGAGGAGGGACTTGGGACGGAGCGACTCGAACACCTCAAGGCTGAAGTCAACGGCGCTTTGGATGAACGGGGGGACGTAAGAATTTTGAAATGGGATGGCCCCCATGCCCCAGGAATCCTTACCTTCCAAGGCCCGCCATCCCTTGACCACCACGAGATGGTCACAACCCTCTCTTCCCAATGGAATATCGTGGTGAAACCCTTTTGGGACTACCCGGAAGGAGAAACCCCGGCCATTCGGCTTTCCTGGTCCCCAGCAACTAAGGAACAGGACATTCGGTTTGTTTTGGAAAAAATCGGGGACTTTCTGGGAAGGAAGTGATGAACCTTCACCTGAGACGGTGAGGTTTAAAACCAGGCCTTGAGTATGGGAAATTGGTCGGACACCTCCCCCGATCACGTTTCCGATTGGAGGTACCCGCGAAGGATATCCCGCCTGGCTACGATACCAATTAATTTGCCTCCTGCATCAACCACCGGTACCCGAATGAGGTGGTTATTCTGAAGAACATCAATCAAGGTCGGGATGTCCATGTTCTGGCTAGCAGAAACTGGATTGGGAGTCATAATTTCCCCGGCGGTGACTTCGGATAATTTTCGGCCTTTCCTCAAGGCATTGAGAAGGTCAAACTCGGAAACAACCCCTACAAGACGCTGAGAATCATCAACGATCGGGACCGACCCAAACCCGTCCATCATATAGGAAGCCAACGACTCCGCGACGGTGTTTTTGTTGCTGGACTGGACGTCTTTCTCCATCAATTGCCCAACCGTCATATGGCCAAATTTTGTGTCCCTTAGGCTGGCCCCTCCTCCCTTGTCTATCATCCTGATGTCCTCCAACAATGTGGTGAAATGAATGTGTCAAACGCCCCCCGCGGGGCCGATCGGGAACCCTTATGTACCTCAAGAAGCACGATATCATGATCAGGGCATGGATTCCAGCAGGCTGTTTGAAAACCCCCAAACCCTACTAGGAGATCTCACTTGAATCCCTCTTTGGTAAGCGGATCTTTTGCTTGGAGCATATTCCTTTAGGCTAATACGATTTACAGCTCTTCCCCCAAATTCATCCGCTTTTCCAGCACTTGGTCCGAGGCCAACCTTCCCAACTGAAGATCATGGGCCGCCGTTTCGGTCAGCGCTTCCTGCGGGATCAGTCCTACTAACTCACTCCCGGAAATGCTGACCCCTCGCTGCGCAGCCTCCTGTTTGACAGCCTCATACGCGGTGTGGATCGGCGTTTCCCGAAAATTCGTGAGGTTCATGGACACCTGAACTTGGCCGCGGCTTCTCAGCTCGAACCCAAGAGCCTTCACGGATGGGAGCCCCCCTTCTGATGATCGGATCTTCTTGGCGATGGCATGAGCAATGGACAGATCAGTCGTCTCCAGGATCACATTAAAAGCAATCAGAGGCGGACGGGCCCCGACGGCAATGGCCCCGGCCGTGGGATGAAGCGCACAAGGCCCGTAATCCGGAACCCACCGGGAATCAGTTCTCATGCGGGTTCCCAACCCCTCCAACCCTCCACGGCGGATAGCTTCTAGGGTGGCCCGGTCTGGTTCCGAACAGGCCCGTTCATACAGGAAGACCGGAACCTTAAGCTCCGATCCAATTCGCGCCCCCACGTGCTTTGCCAATTCTATACATTGAGCCATGGTGGATTCCCGAAGGGGAATAAAAGGCACCACATCGGCCGCCCCTACCCGTGGGTGCTGTCCGGAATGGGATTTCAAATCAATCAAGCCTATGGCAGTCCGAACAGCCTCGAATGCCGCCTGCCCCACTAAGTCCGGTGGTCCCGCAAAGGTGAGGACGGATCGGTGATGGTCGGCATCCATATGCTGATCGAGCAGGGCCACGCCTTTCACCGCTCGGACGGCAGCGGTTAACGCATTGACGACCGCTTGGTTTCGTCCCTCGCTAAAATTGGGTACGCACTCAACAATCGGTTTCATGCATGAAGAGGCCTTTTCAGCAACGGTTTGTTAAAACCAGAGCCACAAGACCACGATGGGCCCACCTTCCTTGACAACGAAAAAACCACCATATTATAGTCAAATGGTCTGAAAACCCCTTCCCTTGAGAATGTCGCAATTCGTAAATTGCTGCCCTGTGGGGGCCTGATCAGTCGGGGTTTCAATCCGTTGAAGAACTTGAAGGCGACGAAGTACACGATCTTAGCCAAACCACTTATACACAGGTGATATCATGAACGTGACGAATGTCGAACCCGTAACTGCCTTAGCCGAACTTCAAGAAACCAAGCCTGCCAAAGTGACCATTGTGGTGCTGAGTGGCGATATGGACCGGGTGATGGCAGCATTTATCATCGCCACCGGTGCCGCAGCGATGGGCATGCCGGTCACCATGTTCTTCACCTTTTGGGGCCTGAACGTCATTCGGAAGAAAGGAACCACGAGTTCGGCCAAGGACTGGCTTCGTAAGATGTTTGGGTTCCTCAATAAAGGCGGGGCCGACAACCTTCCCCTTTCACGGTTTCACTTTGGGGGGCTCGGCACCACCATGATGAAAAAGGTCATGCGAGACAATCGAATGCCCAGCGTCCCTGAACTCTTGGAAACCGCGCAGGACCTGGGGGTAAATATGATTGCCTGTACGACAACCCTAGGCCTCATGGGGATTTCCAAGGATACTCTTCTTGACGGGATAGACCAACTTGCCGGTGTGTCCACCTACCTGGCTGAAGCAAAAGACGGAGCGGTTAATCTATTCATTTGAGAGAAGGGGAACCGTATATCCCCCTCCCTTTTGAGGGGAGCGCGCAGGGTGAGAGGTGATGTTCAACAAAGTTTCTGGTTTCCCCCTAAAGTGAAAACAAGCATGCTCTGAACTCCCTTCCCAAGAAGGCCATATCCCATCTTCCTCTCCCTTGAGGGGAGAGGCCAGGTGAGGGGTGATCCCCAACAAAGAAAAGTTGTTAAGGAGCCAGATATGATACAAGCCGATGTGAAACTCGATACGCTCGGGTATTTCTGCCCGATGCCAATTATCATGACTTCTAAGAAAATCAAAGAACTCGCCGTTGGGCAGATCCTGGAAGTGGCGTCGGATGATGAGGGGATCAAAAAAGATATGCCGGCTTGGTGCCAAACCATCGGCCATGAAATGGTGGGGCTAGAGGAAGAAGATACGAACCCCAAAAAAGTTTACAAGGCCTACGTGAAGAAAACGAAATAAAGATTTTTTATAAAATTTAAAAGGCCCCAGGAAAAAACCTGAGGTCTTTTTTTTCTTCAAGGGATGGTGGAAGCCGAAGAGGGGTTCTCACAACCTTACTCTTTCAATTAGTCCTGTCAATGCAATTAAATTTTTCTTAGAAACCAAATATTTGCCCATCAAACGGTATGCATGGGCGAGTTATTTATCCCATCCAGTCGACCGTATACCGGAGACCAGGGAAAAATCGTGGGGCCCTCGACGTTCCAGACACTATCCCACGGCACATTTGCTTGCGCCAAAGGATGACAAACTTCAGGGGGAACTTTAAACCCCTACCCGAGAACCGATACCCGGTCAACCTAACTCACTCATTGGTTGAATCCAAGGCCTAACCATTTTTCTCTTTATCATTTCTCACCCCTCCACCTCTCACTCTCATTATCCTAAAAGGTACCTACAAAATCAGGGAATGTTCAGGCTTTATTGCAGGCCTGCGCTACAAACCGTCCAGATGCCTTAGAAATTTAAGGCTCCTGGTAGTTACCAATTTATCACATGGGTTTCATGCGAAAGGTATTGGGATATCGATCAAGTGACTCCCGAAAACGACTTGGTTCTTCCTGCGGAATATTATCCAAACTCATGCGAATATCGGCGTTAATGCTACCCTTCAGATAATAGCCATGTTCTAACACCCCTTGAACGAGATCACCTGAACAGTCCATTTGGTAAATCTTTTTATGTACCTGGTTGGGATTCGCGACTCCATTCGTTCCCAATCGATCAGGGTTGCCTTTAGTATAATCAGACCCTCGCAGTGCCAAATCTCCACGGTTGAAATAGACGTTCACATTTCGACACAGTTCATGAAGCCTCCCCAGCGGTTGCCCAGCTTCAAGAACATCATCGTCGACATCAGGAGAACATAGAAATACGTGATCGAAGATTCGCGGCAGACGTCTGCCTTCTGTTCGTTCAATGATTCTTTGGAGAGCATTCTGTAGGACATAATTCCCCATAGAATGACAAAGAAGGTTGAAATTCTGATTGCATTGTTCTGGTTGCTCCTTCTCCTCATCTCCCTTTTTAATCGATGTTTTTGTGGCTTCTGTTAGAAAATCACGAAGTTTGAGGAACGCTCGGCCTAGCGCAAACCCTGAACCAATGGCATCCGTCCGGTCGGAGCCATACGCCACAAAGGGTACAGCAGATCCATCAGACGGCCAAGTGTAGAGAATTACAAGAACATTTTTATTTTCCTTGGCGACGGGTAATGGTCGATTGAGCATTTCCTGGAGAGCAAAGGCTGCCCCAACCGCATCCCACCATGATACATTGAACCCATGCACATAGAATAGGACATCATGGCCCTTCCGCATGGTTTCCAGCACCTCATCCCGCATTTCATGGGAGCCAAGTTTCTTTTTATCCTCAGTGCTTTTGGTACTTTTCTTGTCAGGATTACTTTCGCGAAAGGCGACAATGCTGGCATGTTTCTTGGCTAATTTGGCCAATTTTTCACTGAGCTTTACCCCATCACCATTGCCTGAACCCGTTTCCTCCTTAAAACATTGGCTCAATAAATCCTCCCCCACATCGAGAGTCACTTTCCCCAAACGAAGATTTTCAATTCCACTTTTACTTGGGTCAATACCATACCCAACTGGGTTAAACTGGTTGTTTCCCTGGTGCCCACGATTTGTTGCATAATAAAGTTTAAGTTTCATTGAGTTTCTCCCTTTTATGAAAATTGTGAAAATTGGGGTCAGGAAAACTGTGATCAGGCATGAGTATTGACTTACTTCCTTAAGAGCGAATGCACCCGCCGCTCCAAGGTCCCATTCCGTCTTGTGGCATAGCTGGCATACAGGCGACTGATCATCGAAGCATCACGATGCAGGCGCCGTCCGAGGAGCTTCACGGTCATCCCACTCCACTCTCGGGCGGTATACACCAGCAGCGCTCGGGGTTCCACCCACTCGCGCTGGCGCCCCATTCGCACCAATTGATCCACGGAGACCCCCGTGGCGTGCGCGACCGCGGGGAGTAAGCGGGAGAAGGGCACCCGCGGGCCCTTCACCGTGACGTCGTGTTTCGCGTCTGTCTTGCGCTGAATCTCCTCCAGAAACCGGTCGTCTCCCAAAAAGCGCTGATCCACGGTCTCGTAATACTGGGCTTGGTGCCCGAGGGAAAGCCCCTCTCGTAAGAACTGTTGATAGGCCTGTCGCGCGACCCTCACCTGGCGGTGAAACTGCTCGAGTACCACTGCCGTGTCGACACGCACCGGCGTTTGCTCGCCGAGATAGGCTCGATGGCTACTCCAGGGATACCGCCACGGGTTCTGCGGCTGACGGAGCCGGGCCGGGTTCAAATGGAGGTACCGCACCAGTTCCACGAGATAGGCGTCCCGATCACACACGATGGCCTGGTACCGCCCTTGGAAGAGATGGCCCGTCTTCCGATAGCGCCGATTATAATACTGGGTATAGGTGAACTGGAGCCGCTGCATGGTCCGCGACAGCGGGACGTCGCCGCTTTCCACCAGCAGATGGAGGTGATTGGCCAGCAAGACAAAGGCATAGCAAGTGAGGTGATCTTGCTCCTGGTAGTGGCGCAACCGGTCAAGATAGGCGGCATAATCGGCCTTGTCATGAAAGAGGGTCGCCCGGCGGTTGCCTCGGGCGATCACGTGATAGCAGGCGCCAGCGAATTCCACCCGCGGTTTCCGTGCCATGCACACAGCCTAGTCCGGCTCGACACATAAGTCAATACTCATGCCTGACCCTATCTTTGTGATGACCCCATCTTTGTGACCCCATCTTTGCCGTTTGGAAATCCTATAAGCTTTTTCAACACTTAGCAAGAAATTCCCAACGCTAGACTCAAAGGGGTCTGAAGCCCTCTCGATTTGATATAGTTAGGCAATCACCAACAGGGTACACGGTCCTTTCCCCCTCATCTGGGGTCGGAGTTATTTTTCTTCGATCAGCTTATGTAAGATTGTCATGTCGAGAGCCTCGATTTTTTGGGTTTCTATTTTCCTGGTTTTAACTCTGTGCGGCTCTATCAATTATGCGGGGGAACTGGAGGGGTCCCCTCGCCTCCAGGCTCAACCAATTGCCATCCAGTCTCTCTCTGCTCTTATCCGGGCATATTTGGATTCTGGGGATGGGCAGGAAGCACAAGACATTCTGGCCAGGATTCTGACTCATCCAAAAGCCGATCTGGAAATGGTGAGCCGGGTCATTGGGGCTGGTCGCTCCTACGGAAATGAACCGGTCGGGCTTTACCCCAATGTCCCCGTGCAGGTTCGAGGAAAAACCCAGGGGTACGGGTTGTATGTTCCTTCTTCCTACGACCCGGCCACGCCATATCCCCTGGTTGTCTGTCTTCACGGGGCAGGGTTTACGGGTGCGACCTATCTCGAACGCTGGCAACCGCGTCTTGGGGATTCGTACATTTTGGCTTGTCCGACATACTACCAAGGGGCATGGTGGACCCGGTTTGGGGAGGACCTGGTCCTGGCTACGATCCGGGCGGTTCGGGCGCGCTATCACATTGATCCCGATCGGATTTTGTTGACGGGGATGTCAAATGGGGGGATTGGAGCCTGGATCATTGGGATGCACCGTGCCCCGCTTTTTGCCGGGGTTGCCCCGATGGCCAGTGGGGTGGATGATGTCTTGTTTCCATTTTTGAAAAACCTGAGCCAAACTTCTGTTTATATTATCCATGGGGCACGGGATCGGATCATGCCCGTTGATTTGAGCCGTCAAATTGTGAAGGAACTCGATACGCTTCAAGTGGACTACATTTATCGTGAGCATGACCATACTCATCCCCATGCTGGTGGACATTTTTTCCCCCGCCCGGAACTTCCCGCCCTGGTGTCCTGGTTTGGGAAGCAGCAGCGGAATCCCTTTCCTCACACAGTCACCCTGGTACGGGATGCCAGCCATCTTACCGAATTCGGTTGGGTCAGGATTGATGCAACTGATCGAATCGCCATGTTCTCTGAGGCGCTGACGGATAACCGGGATGAGTTTGTGAAGAATCGGATTTATGCTGAATTAGATGTGTCCATTGTCGGCCCCAACCGGATTGAAGTACGGACTACCCGGGTGCGGCGGTACACGATTTTCCTTAACCATCACTTGGTTGATCTCTCTCAGCCGGTGACCGTGGTGACGAACGATGTAATGAGCTTTCAGGGTGTTGTCAAACCTGATCTTGAAACCTTGCTTCGGGAGGCTCGCCGGCGACAAGATCCCCGGATGCTTTTTCCTATTCAATTGACGCTAGATGTTGAGAAGTGAATGCTCTACCTCCCCTTGCCCCTCCTTACAAAGGAGGGGAAATTAGGATGACTCACCAGGGTTAGCACAAGTGAAAGTTTTTTGATTTTTCATGTAGGAATCCCACTCTCGCTAAAGGAGCTTTGGTTGGATACCAACTTACAAAGGAGGAGATCTAACAGGCTGTTGAAAAAAGGCTGCGTGGGGGGATGCTCGAAAAGGGAGCGAGGAGCGGCTTGCTCCGCCTTCGAGGGGTCATAGGCTCCGTATTTAGGTCCGTCCTAATGGCGGGGGACCCTGGGTAAGCAGGGTGTTGGGGTTTTTCAATGCCCTGCTAAGGCTGACTTCACTCATGTGAAATACCATTTGAAAGATGTCTGAACCCCTCCTTAAAAATCTCGCACCTGGCGGTTGGAGTTCCTTTTGATATAAGCTTCGCCTGTTCTGCTTTGCCGGAATTCGTTCTTGCCCTCGATTTTACCAGCGGGGAGTTTCCCCTTCCCTAAAACGGATCTTCAGTTATCTGTGCAAATTGTTGTTTCTTGAATTCCCAATTTTCCTCCCCTTGGTAAGGGGAGGGTAGGTGGGGTAGAAGTGTCCAGGTGAATTTTCATGCCTAGGGTCGTCCGGGGAATTCCACAGCACCTGAAGCAAAAGAGACGGCTGAGATCAGAGGTGACCAAGGCTGAACTGTTGCTTTGGTCAAAGCTTCGGGGCTGCCAATTCCATTCTTTGAAATTTCGTCGGCAACATGGGATTGGATCCTATATCGTGGATTTTTATTGCCCGGACCGATTGTTGGTGATTGAAATCGATGGGGATATTCATGCACAAGGGAACCGAAAGAAAATGGATTGCCAAAGAGAGGCCTATTTGACCACTCTGGGTTTGAAGGCCATTCGTTACCCAAACGATGATGTGTTGAACAACCTTGATGGGGTCCTTCAAGATTTAGAAAACAAGATTTTTTCGGATTCTACCTCCCCTTGCCCCTCCTTACAAAGGAGGGGCAAAAGGAACCGACTCAAAAACATGTCGTTGAATTCCTTCGTGACCCCAGAGGGCGGAGAAATGGGGCGGGCACAAGTGCTCCAGGCGCAGGCCTGCGGGCTTCTGCCGCACGTCGATATGAACCCTATTCTCCTGAAGCCGGAGGCGGACCAACGTTCTCAGATTATCGTTCAGGGAAAAATTTGGGGGACTCAAGACGCCAATGGGTACTTTGGGTGCAGGCCGGAGTTGTTTGGCTTTGTTCGAGACAGCTACGAGCGGTTAGCCAAAGACTACCAGGTTATTGTCATTGAGGGTGCGGGGAGTGCCGCGGAAGTGAATTTGCGGGACCGGGACTTGGTCAACTGGCCTGTGGTCGAGCTGGCGAATGCGGTGGTGGTCTTGGTTGCGGACATTGATCGGGGAGGGGTGTTTGCCCAGGTGATCGGGACGCTGGATCTTATCGACCCGAAAGAACGGCAAAGAGTTCTGGGAATCGTGGTGAACAAATTTCGTGGCGACCTGAATTTGTTTACTGATGGCGTGGCTTTTTTGGAGGAACGCACTGGGTTGCCGGTGCTCGGGGTACTGCCGTTTCTCCGTGACCTTCAATTGGATCAGGAGGACAGCGTTGGCGTGGATCGGTCTTCTCAGGCTCCGTTTGGTGATTCCACGGTGAATGTGGCGGTGGTGCTTTTGCCACACATGAGCAACTTTACCGATTTTAATGCTTTAGCGGCTGAAGAGGATGTGGTCTTGCGGTATGCGGCGACTCCGGCCGAGCTCAGTCGGGCGGATGTGGTTATCCTGCCAGGCAGTAAGACCACGATTGCCGATTTGGCGTATTTGAAGAATGCTGGGTTCGGTGAGAGGTTGGTGGAATACGTGGATCAAGGGGGAGAACTGGTGGGGATCTGCGGTGGGTTTCAAATGTTGGGGCATGAAATTTCCGACCCCCTCGGCGTGGAAATGGGGGGACTGGTTAAGGGTCTTGGTCTCTTAGAGGTGAAGACCGTTTTACATCGGGACAAAAAAACGGTTCAGGTTGTGGCCACCCCGGCTCACTTGGGAAGTGCCGTTGGATTGCGCGTGAGAGGATACGAGATTCACATGGGGGAAACACGGCGATTGAAGGGGAAAGCCTGTTTCACAATAATGCAAACATTTGGGCAGGAAAGGCCAGAGGAAGACCGAGAAGATGGGGCGTGGCGTGAGGACAAGTTGGTCTGGGGTACGTATATCCATGGCGTCTTTGACCAACCGGCCTTTCGACGGGCCTGGCTTAATCGGGTACGCGAACGGAAAGGGCTCCCCCAAATTGATCCTACGGTGTCCGAGGCGGTGACGGCCCGGCTTTGCTCCGCGCTGGACCGTTGGGCAGACCATGTCGAGCAACATGTACATATGGGAACAATTTTTTCAGCCCTAAATTTGAAATAGGATTGTTCCTCAACTCTCCACGGACAAATGGCTGGTAGGTGATTTCACTTATCTAGGGCCATCATCAAATTTAGTCAACTTGACAAACTGATTCCCCGTTCCCTACAGTCCCCTCCACAATACCGGTTCGGGTTCAGGGAAGAAGGTGTAAATCCTTCGCGGTCCCGCCGCTGTGACTGGGGACGAAACCCGCAAATGCCACTGTCTGAACGCGTGACGTGTAAAAGGTCATGAGTAATGGGTGCTTGGAGCTTTCACTCATTACCCGTAACTCATTACGCATAACGTCCTAGACGGGAAGGCGCGGGGAGTAGGCTAGCACTCAGGAGCCAGAAGACCTACCCGAATCGAGGCTTTCGTTCCTTCGTGGGCTGAGGAGCGGGTGAGGATGAAGAAGCGGGTGCAATCCTCAGGGTCGGATAGGCCTTGGGGATTTTTTATTTTGACTTTCTTTCACCGGGCGCTTTTTCTCGTAGGCTGTCTGACGGCGAGTATCGCCCTCCTCTCGACAACCCTTGTCCAGGCCTTTGATGCCAAGGTTCATCTCATGAAACGCCGTCAACAAGGTATCCTCACAGGGATGCCGTTTATGGCCAACCTGGCCCCGCGCACTTTTATCGATGACACAGGGCGTAAAGTATTTTTGGCCAACCCTCCTCAACGAATTATTTCCCTCGCGCCCAGCATCACGGAAATTCTTTACGCGCTTGGAGCCGGTGATTCTGTTGTTGGGGTCACGGAATTTTGTGACTATCCCCCTGAAACCAGCTCCAAACCCCGAGTAGGGGATTCCCGCCCTAACCTTGAGGCTATTATCGGCCTTAAGCCTGACCTTGTTCTTGCCATGCAAGTGGTTCGTACGGATGTGTTTGGGACACTGGAACAACTCAAAATTCCGTTGTTTATCATGGAAGCCAAAACACTGGAGGACATTTACTCCCATATTCGCACCCTGGGGCGAATGCTTGAACGGGTGAATGAAGCCAATTCGTTAGCCACATCCATGCGTCAAGATGTCCAAGTGGTTGCGGATAAAATCCGAATGCTCCCCCGCCCTCGCGTCCTTTATGTGTTGTACGGCAAACCTTTCATTACCGTGGGGCCGGGGAGCTTTATTCATCAATTGATTGAGCTTGCTGGTGGAGAAAATGTTGCCAGTGATGCGGGTTCCGCCTATCCCAGGTTGAGCATGGAGGTGGTGGTTCAAAAGGATCCTGAAATAATTGTGTTTCCCGCGATGGTTCAAGAAGGTCTTCGGGATGCAGACTTAGCCCCATGGAAGCGATGGCCGACCCTGACTGCAGTGAAGACGGGGAATCTTCACCATATTCCTTGGGGTTTGATGAGTCGCCCTGGGCCGAGGATTGTTCAAGGGTTGGTTCATCTGGCAAAGATCATTCATCCCGAGGTGTTTCAGGGACAGGATGGGCAACATTAGGAAATTCGTTTTTCAGGATGAACAGGATCTGATGAGTAGCAGTCCAGTAAGAGAGAATAGCCTCAGTGCCGGGAGTCTGGATTCTGGAATTAAGAGCATCGGTCTTTTGGAAGAGGACATCCGGGAAATGCCGACCCTCTTTCTTTCAGCGAAGCGGTGGCTGTCTGTCATTTCAGGAATAATCCTTCTCAGTCTTCTTATCGTGCTAGTCTGCCTGACGTTTGGTGCACAACCGATTGGCATGGGCGTTGTGATGCAGACCCTCGTTGCGGGGGTCCGGGATGGTCAAGCGGGCATCGAGTCCGCAGGGGTTCCTGGGGTTATTGTGTGGCAGGTGCGACTCCCGCGGATTTTGTTGGCCTTTTTGGTTGGTGGTTCCTTGGCTGGGGTAGGTGTGGCTTTACAAGCTCTCCTTCGGAACCCGTTGGCAGAACCTTTTGTATTGGGAATTTCCAGTGGGGCGGCCTTCGGCGCCACGCTGGCCATGCTCCTGGGGGTGGGGAATACGTTTCTGGGTGTGTCCACCCTTCCCCTATGGGCATTTGCCGGGGGGCTGCTCGCCATTATGGTGGTGTACCGAATTAGTGTGGCGTACAGAATGCTCTCGGTGCATACCCTCCTGCTCGCCGGGGTCATTCTCAATGCCCTGTTCTCCGCCCTCATTATGTTTGCTATTTCAATCGCTGACCCTACTCAGGCCTTTAAGATGATGCTCTGGTTGATGGGGACCTTGTCCGTCCCGGAATTCTGGACGTTGGTGACCCTTCTTGTCTACCTGGCCTGTGGGTTTCTGATTTTGTTCTGGTTAGCCCGGCCCCTGAATATTTTAACCCTTGGGGATGAATCGGCCCGGTCCTTGGGTGTGGAAGTCGACCGAATCAAAAAACTTGTATTTGTGACCTCGGCTCTTGTGACGGGGGCTGTGGTCTCTATTGCTGGTCTGATTGGGTTTGTGGGAATGGTCGTTCCCCATGCGGTTCGGATGATCGTTGGGGCGGATCATCGTCTTTTGTTACCGGTTGCGGCTTTGGCCGGTGGAGCGTTCTTAACCGTGGCGGATACGGTTGCCAGAACCGCCTTAGCGCCAACCGAACTTCCCGTGGGGGTGGTGACCGCGCTCATCGGAGGGCCATTTTTTATCTACCTCCTTGTGCAACGTCGGGCGGGGGTTCCCTTTTGAGTAGGCAATCGGGTTCCGGCGCGGCTTACACCATCCAATCTCTGACCTTTACGTATGGCCGGAGTGGTCGAGGATCAGGGGGATGGGGTTTCCATCATTTGGATTGTGAGGTGGGGGAAGGAAAAATTTTAGGCATCATTGGACCGAATGGATCGGGCAAAACCACGTTACTGAAATTGTTCATTAAAATTTTGAAGCCGCAATCGGGAATGATCCGGTTGTTTGGTAAGGATCTTACGGAAGTCTCACAAATGGAGGTTGCCCGACTTGTTGCCTTTGTCCCACAGGAAAGCCAGCAACTCTTTCCCTTCACCATTGGGGAATTGGTGCTGATGGGACGGTTTCCATACCATAGGCCCTTTGATGGGTTGGGATGGGAGAATCCAGGTGACGTCAAACTCGCCAGGCGGGCCATGAAGGAAATGGACGTGGACCACCTTGCCGAACGACAAATATCCGAGGTCTCCGGTGGGGAGCGTCAGCGGGCGCTCTTAGCTCGCGCTCTTGTCCAGGAGCCACGCGTGCTTCTTTTGGACGAACCGACAGCCTTTTTAGATTTGAACCATCAGTTGGACATCGCCAGGAAGCTTCGACGGCTGAACCAGGAGCACGGGCTTACCGTCGTGATCGTCTCTCATGACTTGAACTTGGCGAGCCAATGTTGCGATCACCTCATGCTCTTGCACAATGGCGCTATCATCCGGGCTGGGACTCCACAGGAGGTCATTCGTCAGGAAGTGCTGAAGGAAGTGTATGGGTGTTCCGTGATTGTTGACCAACATCCCCAATCCGGGAATCCGCGGGTTTCATTACCTGTGTAAGGAGTAAGAAAAGGGGAGTGGGCCTAGAAGTGAAAGACCAGGAGGGAAGCAAAGAGTGTGGCTATCTTCTCTCTTAATTAGCCTATAGCCACAGGTTTTGGGTAAATCTTCAACAACAAGGAGGGAGAAAAGGAAATAACCCGGTAGTGACGGGGAAGATGGTGCGAAACCATCACGGTGCCGCCACTGTAAGCGGGGAGTGACTCTGCACAAAGGCCACTGGTTCAGCCAGTGAGGAGTAAGGAGTAAAAAGTTAGGAGTGGAGGGGAAGCCTCCAACCTAACTAAGAACTCGCTATCCCTCACCCAAGATCTGGGAAGGCGCAGGGAAACGACGATCCGCAAGTCAGGAGACCCAACTGCCGTGTCTTTCAACCTCACCCTTCGAACCAAAGGGAGGTGTATCATGTGTGTTATTTCCCGCCGTTTCCAAGTCTTAATCTTCTTCCTTGGAATTCTGTTTCCCCCCCCTACCAATGTAGATGCTGACGAAGCCCCTATTAAGGGCGAGGAGTCCTATGTGCAGGAATTGAAGGAGTATGTCGTCAGCGATTCTCGGCTTCCCACCACAAAAAAGAATATTCAAGCTGTCCCGGCCAAAATAACCGTTATCACTGATGAGGACATAGAAAGGATTGGTGCAAAGACGGTTCAGGAGGCGATCCAATACTCAACTGGTATCGTCATGTACAACGCAATAGGCAATAATTTTGAACAAACCATCGACCTCAGGGGATTTAATGCCCAGCCCGTACCATCAATCAGTGTGTTTGTTGATGGGGTACGGGCCAATAATCCTGACTTCAATACAATTAATTGGGACTTGATTCCCTTGGAAGCGATTAAACGGATTGAGGTCTATCCGGGTTCCTCGGCAATTTTTGGAAAAAATGCTCTGGGTGGGGTCATAAATATTTTGACCAAAGATGG
>JACZVJ010000190.1 GCA_022572725.1 Nitrospinota bacterium
AAATTGGGATTATAAAAATTGGCCCAGGCTTGGTTAGGTTGAGCACCCTCCTTCCATGTCCATGCGTGGCTGAGATCGGGATTTCTCCAGAGGCCTCCTTTTTTCTCTTTGCGTCGGAGAGCCGCATCCACAATTCTTAAATAGGTCGCTCTCGAATCGGCTTCCTCTTCCACCCATTTACGCAGCGTTTTCCATTGCCGGATGAGGCTTTCGTGCGAGATGTCGATGAGGGTGTTTTCGTTGAGGTCGATTGTGACCGGAGGCATGAGAAACGACCGGTCTTCGCTTCGGAACTGGTTGATGACCTGAGTTACCTCTGCAGGCTCAGCATTAGCCACCGCGGCGATTTGCTTCACGGTCGTGGGGCGGCGGATTTCCCGGTTATCGGGCCCTTTTTCCGTCAGGCATTTAAACAGCTTTTCCGCGATCCTTTGGCTTCGGACATCCGGCAGTGTGTCATAGGCGTCCTGCGCATGGTTGGAGAGCGCGTCGCTGAGTCCTCCGACGGCTTCATACTCCTGAATGTCGATGGGGTTCCCATTTTTTCCGTCTTTTTCCCATTCCTTCCACGTACGCATGAGCGCATGCTGGAGAATGGGTAATTGGTCGGGATCGTCGCCCACGTCATTCAACAAACGCTGGACGAGCCGTGGCGCGATGGCTCCCCCTCCCACCGCCACCGGTCCGGTGATGGCCTCCCGGCGTTGGTCTTGGGTCATTCGGGGAATCAGATATTGCCCATCGTTCAAGGCCTCGGGCAGATCCCTGAACTGTGCGCAGTCACCTAAAAAGTCCGACCGCATGGTGAGGACCACATAGATCGACTCTTCTTCCTGCTTGGCGGCCTCCAAGAGCAGCTTGACGAAGCCGGCGGCTTCATCCCGTCCCTTGGTTTCTTTGGTGGCTTTTTGAAATCGGAACAATTCTTCGAATTGATCGACGACAATGAGGAGATTGCCCTGCTGGGACAACCCAGTTTGCCTGGTCGCTTCGACGATTCCCAGCGAACTTCTCCGCAAGGTGGCTTCGATCATGGGCGCTTTGAGTCTTGTTGTTTTGTCTTTTTCGGTCTGTTCGGTATTTTCCGTCTGACCGCCTTCTAGGGCGTCAGGTTTCACTAAGACTTCCGCCAAATGCCCGAAGGGGTCGTCTCCTGGCCGCATGACGGCTATTCGCCAGGAGGACCCTGCGCTGGTCATCATTCCGCCATGGAGCGCGGGGAGCATTCCTGCCCGCACTAACGACGATTTTCCGCTTCCTGATGTTCCGACAACCGCGAGAAAGCGCGTCTGTCTCAACCGGCGCAGCAACTCATCGGTCTGGCCCTCTCTCCCGAAGAACAGATAGTCTTCGTCCATTTCAAATGGGCGTAGACCTGGGAAGGGGTTGAAGAGGGTGGAGTCTTTGGAATGGTCCGTCATTGGTGTTCTCGAAGTTTGTCCAGGAACGGTCCGAGAATCTCTGGGTTGAACTCTTTTCCGTTTTTCAGGATGACCGTTTCCTGGATCTTTATGCTTTCAATTTCTGCCGCGGTATGTCCATCAGCTAGATAAATGGCCTTGGCCCGGTAGGCTTCTGATCGGCCGTAGCCTCGCACTTTCATGAAATCCCGCAGTTTGCCCCGAAGCCACGCTTGGTCACCCTGACCATAGAAAATCAGAGGGGCGTCGCAAGTTACCAGGCTTTCCCTGTGGTCTTCTCGAACCAGTTTCTCATCTCCCTCTGTCATTGGGAGAGTGACGTTGAAGTGGAGGTCGTCATACAAATAGTTCGTGATCGGTTGAACTGTGTCCAGATCTTGCTTGTCGCAAATGATGTAGATGTGTAGTTGGTCGGGGAATGGTTGGGGCTTCGGTGCTTCGGCAGGCTTGTCGGTCAGACGATCTAAGAGAATGGTTTTGACTGTTTCCGAAGTCTCTCTCAGAAATTCGATGCCACCCGGTCCGGTCGCCAGGTTGGAGAGTGTCTTGATGAATTCTTCATGCTTTCTGGTTTTGTCTTCGTCTTTGTCTTTTGGGACCACCTCAGGGGGTACCCAGATCAGGCAAGGGAGGTTGTGAGCTTTGTGGGACGCAAAGGCCAGATCTTGCTGAATCGCTATGATGGATTGGCTCTCTCCCTCCGGGATAATGCCTTCATGCCCGCCAATGATGTGGATAGACAGGGCGGCGTTTTCCATGTTGCTTTCGATCGCCTGGCGGAACGCATTTGCTTGGAGGGGGAGGGGATCTTGAGGGCGGATGTCATGGCCGCGGGCTTCTAACTCCCGTTTAATGATGTTGCGTTGTTCCGTGACGTCAGAGGTTGTTTCGGCGAGAAAGATTCTTTTCCCCGTTGGTTCTGGAGTCTGACCCGATTTGATTAGTCGAAGGAGTTTATAAATGCCTTGGGCTACATCCTCCAATCTTCCCCAATACAGCTTTTCCTCTGTCTCTTCAGAAAATTCTTTGTAAGTATCTGTCGAAAATTCAAATCCGGTCGTTCCTTGAAGTTCTGGGGGGTGTTCCTGGCGGGGAATGTAGGTTTTGACGGTTTTGACAATTCGGGACTTGGTTTGAATTCGCAAGCCTCCTTTGGCTGGGGCCGCCCGCACAAACTCGTTTAACTCTTTGGGGCACCAGTCTGATTTGAGGTATCGGGGGGAGAGGATGGAAAGAAAGATTTTGGCTTGCTGCACTTTTTGTAAGATTTCCTCGCCGAAGACATCCGTGCCTCCGATTTTCGGGTCCCTCCAAATATTGACTTTTTCTCCAAGGAGCTGGTTTAGGCGGACTCCTAAGGAATAGTGAAATTTATCCACCCAGCCAGGATTACCCTTTTTCAGAGGTGTATTGTCGATGTGTGCGTAACTGATGAAAATGTCTGGGGGTTGGTCCGTTTGGCCGTTCATCGGCAAGCTGCTTTGGAATTGGAGCGGAAATAATACTCCTGCAGGATGGGGACGCCTAGTCTGGCTTGGTGAGAGGAAATAGGGGCGTGGGGAGCGGAAAGGGGCAGGGTAGGGCTAGGTCGAGGGAAAGGCTGAGGGCCGGCCCTCCTGGTCAGGAGCGGCTCATCAGAGATGCCGGGAGAAAAACGTCAGAATCCGTTCTTCGTACCGTGGCCCTCCTCGCAGGCCACACCCCCATTTTCAGACCGTTGATTGGCGTGATTGACACCCCGCTGCCTCTTCGGTATTTTTCTGGTTGACCCCAAAAGGGCGTTTATTTTTCCTATTCCCGGAGTTGCTCCATGCAATTTTACGCGCTTCACCTGCTTCCGTGGCCTTTTCTTTACGGACAGGAAAAGGCAGGGGGAAAAGGGACGGAATAATTTTGGTATCGCTCGGGGAACCCCCGGGGCTGGATCTCCACGGCTT
>JACZVJ010000191.1 GCA_022572725.1 Nitrospinota bacterium
CCAAGGGAGCGAGTCCGCCCTTGCGGAGTTTTACCGGCTCTTCGAGGCGCGGGTTTACGCCTTTGCCCAAATTCGTTTAAACGATTTCCACGAAACCGCCGACTTACTCAATGAGGTCATGTGGGAGGTCTGGCGAGGGGCCGGACGCTGTTGGGTGGCAGTGCGTCACCACATCTCAACGTTTGTGAGATCAAACTGTTTCCGGCTTCAGTTGTAACCTCAATGAAAAACAAGAAATCGTAGCCGAAGTCGAGCGTCGCCTTTCGGTGCTTGAGGAACTCTCAGCCGAGGTCGACTAGAATTTGGAGCGGGCCGACCGCTTCCGCCAGTCCATCCTCAGAAAGGCCTTTTCTGGCCAACTCCTCAAACCAACAGCTCATTCCCCCCAAAAGGTCGCATAAGAACCACTAGTTTTCGCTAGTTTATCATTAGCGCAGTAATTCATTGAACAGATGAACTATTGCACTTTCAGTATACTATTTTACAAGAAATAGGTATATTATATGCGCAATAATTCATTTTATAGCTGAAAAACCGCGCATCAATTGTCCTATGGAACAGCTTGAAGGTCTTGGGAAAATCGATCGGGGACGACTTGCCGCTCTAATGCGAGGCACTAAGGGCACCATCTCCGTAGGAGAGGCTTCTACGATCCTACATGTCCCACCATCAGATGCGGCTAAAATGTTGGCCAGGTGGGCGAAGAAAGGATGGTTATCCCGAGTGCGCCGTGGTCTGTATGTGCCGGTACCTTTGGAATCCAGAACGCCGGATGTCCCTCTGGAAGATCCGTGGGTGATTGCAGTTCGGCTGTTCAGCCCCTGTTACATCGGAGGATGGAGTGCTGCTGAACATTGGGACCTTACTGAGCAGATTTTTCGCACCGTTCTTGTCATGACCACGCAGAAACCTCGTGACCGCCGGCCCACGATTAGAGGAACCAGTTTTTTGTTGTCGACTGTTCTGGATGAAAGTCTGTTCGGTCTCAAAACAGTGTGGAGGGGGCAAATCAAAGTTCAAGTTTCTGATTCGACTCGCACAATCCTTGACCTGCTGCACAATCCCCAATGGGGTGGCGGGATTCGATCAGTCACGGATATGTTTACTGCCTACCTCAAATCAGAGAACAAGAACCCCTCCCTCTTAGGTGACTACGCCAAGCGCCTCGGTAACGGCGCGGTTTTCAAACGCCTCGGTTTTCTCTTGGAAAGATATGCCCCAAATGAGCAGGAGCTCATCGATGCATGTCGGACGCAATTGACCTCGGGCAATGCCCAATTGGATCCAAGCTTGAATGCCGATAAGCTTGTGACACGCTGGAGACTTTGGGTGCCTAAGAACTGGCGAAAGGAATCACTCGTTGATTGATCGGCAAGAGATCAGGGATTTCTCCAGGGAGTTTGGTCTTGCAGCCAACGTGATTGAGAAAGACTACGCGCTTGGATGGGTCCTAGCCGGCATATCCAATCATCCTGCCCTTGCCTCTAGTTGGGTTTTTAAAGGAGGCACGTGTTTGAAGAAATGCTACTTTGAGACCTACCGTTTTTCCGAAGATTTGGATTTCACTCTTACTAACCCTGAGCACATGGAGCAGGGTTTTCTCACTCAGGCTTTTGCAGAAGTCTCCGACTGGGTTTACGAAGCTGCAGGAATTGAGTTTCCAAAAGACAATTTACGGTTTGACATTATTCAAAACCCGCGTGGAGGAACCTCGGCACAAGGTCGATTAGGGTATCGCGGTCCCTTGCAACCGGGAGGGGACTTACCTCGGATCAAACTGGACCTCACTCCTGACGAAGTGTTGGTCCTGGAGCCTTCTATTCAGGCGGTTCATCATCCTTACTCTGATAGACCCGCTGATGGCATTCACATCGCCTGCTATCGCTTTGAAGAAGTCTTTGCCGAAAAAATCCGAGCGTTGGCTGAAAGAGAACGCCCTCGTGATTTGTATGATGTTGTTCATCTATTCAGGCACCATGGGCTCAATCCAGACCGAGCTTTGGTTTTGAGCACGCTCGAAAAGAAATGTGCATTTAAGGGGATTTCAGTCCCTACCCTGGAAATTCTTGAAAATCAACCCGAACGTAACGAACTGGAAACCGAATGGGAAAACATGTTGGCCCATCAGCTCCCGGTTCTGCCTCCCTTTGAACACTTTTGGCAAGAACTTCCATCTGTTTTTGATTGGCTGCATGCAGGGATTGAAAAAGTTGTTCGGCTCCCGATCCCCTTTGGCAGAGAACGGGTTGATGAAGCATGGCGTCCGCCTTCCATGGCTACGGCCTGGAACTTCTCGACCCCACTCGAACTTATTCGTTATGCTGCGGCCAATCGACTCTGCGTTGATCTCACTTATCAAGGCAGCCATCGTTTGATCGAACCCTATTCACTTCGTCGAACCAAAGATGACAATTTGTTGCTGTATGCCGTCAAACACCAAACGGGGGAAGACCGCTCTTACCGTGTGGATCGCATTCAAGGTGCTCAAGTAACGCGGACGACCTTTGCCCCCCGATATCTTGTTGAGCTTACGCCATCTGGGCCAATAGCAGCTCCTCCCGTTGAAAGGAGATCAAGCGATTTTGGTTTCCCGGTTTCTAAAAGGCCGAGGACAACTCGGCGGGGATCAACTGGGAGGGCTTCTAGCTATGGGCCTAAATATGTTTTCAGCTGTATTGTATGTAACAAGCGGTTTACTAGAACTTTGCAAAATGCCTCTTTGAACGCACACAAGAACAAAGAAGGCTATCCATGTCCGGGGCGAACCGGAATTTATGTCACAACAAAATATGGGTAATTGAGTGAGTCCATCCGCGATCGTCCAAAAACTCTGGAACTATTGTAACGTCCTTCGGGACGACGGCATGAGCTATGGCGACTACGTCGAGCAGTTGACGTATTTGCTTTTCCTTTGACCTGAAAAAGGGGAAAGCTTCGAGGGGCATCTCCTTACACGCAAATAGGTTCCTGAAGCCTTTACTCCCGCGCGCATTTTCCCCGAATGTGTGATTCCAAGATCACATCCCGCTCCCCAATAATTTTGCTTCCGGATTGACTTCCCAGGTGGAACGTGATTTTCCGAAAGGATCGGCCTCCCCACCGCGCAAAGCCGACGATGATTCTTGCCGGTCGCTCCTCGACCAAATCGCCCAAGGGAGCGAGTCTGCCCTTGCGGAGTTTTACCGGCTCTTCGAGGCGCGGGTTTACGCCTTTGCCCAAATTCGTTTAAAAGTAAAGATGGGGTCGGGCTTGAGTATTGACTTGGGGTGATCGCCAAGATTCTCGCCCATCTGGGGTTTGCCCACCAGAGTCCCACCCCGTTCTTCTGCGCGGGCATTCGCTCTCTTTCAGATGG
>JACZVJ010000013.1 GCA_022572725.1 Nitrospinota bacterium
CGATTGCGATGGAGCAGGGGTTACGGTTTGCGGTGCGGGAGGGGGGACGGACAGTCGGAGCGGGGGTGGTGACGGAGATTGTGGAATAAGGGGGCACGCAGGTGAGTGTGGAACAGCGTATCCGTATCCGGTTAAAGGGGTTTGACTATCGGGTGCTCGACCAATCGGCAAGGGAGATCGTTGAGACGGTCAAGCTCACGGGAGCGAGAATCGCCGGTCCTATACCGTTGCCGACACGAATTGAAAAAATTACGATTCAGCGGTCAACCCATACCGACAAGAAATCGAGAGAGCAATTTGAGATTCGGACGCATCAACGATTACTGGACATTATGGAGCCGACGCCCGACACGATGGATGCCTTAATGAAGTTAAACCTGGCAGCCGGGGTGGATGTGGAAATAAAGCTTTAAGAACGGTGGGTCCCTGGACCAGTGTGTTGAAGGGAGATGGTGGAATTTTCGATGGCGAGCGGATTGATCGGACGGAAATTGGGCATGACTCAAGTGTATGATGGAGATCGCCGGCTCCTTCCCGTGACCGTGATTGAGGCAGGTCCTTGTGGAGTGACCGCCATTAGGACACGGGAACGTAATGGCTACGATGCGGTCCAGTTGGGATTTGAAGAGGTCCAGGAACGGAAGCTCACCAAATCTCAGATCGGGCACCTACGGGCAACCGGTCAATCCCGGCTTTGGAGATTCCTTCAGGAATTTCGGAGTGTGAGGACGTGTCAGATAAAAGATATCCTGAAGGTCGATCTGTTTGAGAAAGGTGAATTCGTGCATGTGCAAGGGACCTCAAAAGGCAAGGGCTTTCAGGGGGTCATGAAACGGCACAACTTTGGTGGGGGCCCTGCCTCCCATGGTTCAATGTTTCACCGGGCGCCGGGGTCCATAGGGAGTAGCTCCTTTCCTTCAAGAGTATTGAAAAATAAAAAATTGCCTGGCCATATGGGAAACCGACGGGTCACCGTGAAGAAGCTCAGAGTGGTAGACGTCCGGGTCGAAGAAAACCTGCTGTTGGTTTCCGGTGCCATTCCAGGGCCAACAGGTGGCTTAGTTCTCATTCGCAAGCTTGCTGGGGGATAGCCGAGGATGCTCACGTTCGAAGTCCTTGATGAGCAAAAGCGTCGAGTTGACTCGATTGAGATCGGAACGGGCGTCTTTGATGTGGAGCCCTCTCCAGAGGTCGTACATTCCGCGGTGGTGATGCAACGGGCATCGACTCGTCAGGGAACCGCTTCTACCCTGGGTCGGGGCGAGGTCCGCGGCAGCGGGCGAAAGCCTTGGAAGCAGAAGCATACCGGGCGGGCCCGGGCGGGGTCGATTCGCTCACCCATTTGGCGGCATGGCGGCATCGTGTTTGGTCCTCGTCCGCGGAAATATGGGTTTTCCCTTCCCCAAAAAATGTATCGGGTGGCCTTACAGAGCGCGTTGGCTTCCAAAAGATCTTCGGGAGAATTGTTGGTCCTCTCGGGCCTGTCCCTCCCTGAAGCGAAAACCCGTCACCTGGTTAAAGTCCTGACTCAGTTGGGACTGACAGGAAAGACGCTGATTGTTGTTGGAGAAGAGTTCCCCGATGTGATGCGTGCGGCCCGGAACCTACGGGGTGTCAAAGTGGTTCATCCCCAAGAGCTAAATGTTTATGACATCCTATGGCATGATGCGTTGCTTGTGCTCAGGGACCAAATGCCCAAGATTCAGGAATTGTGGTTGTGAAACGCGACCCGTTTGATATTTTAATCAAACCGCTCCTGACCGAAAAAATTACTTCTCTTCAGGAGCATGCCAATCGGGTGGCCTTTGTCGTGCGGAGTGATGCGAATCGAATTGATATCCGGCGTGCTATTGAATCAGCGCTGAAAGTGAAGGTGAAGTCCGTGAATGTCATGAATGTGATGGGGAAACGGAAACGCCAGGGGAAATTTGTTGGGAACCGACCAAGTTGGAAGAAAGCTATCGTGACCCTCAAGGAAGGCGAAAAACTCGAGTTGTATGAAAGTGCCTAGTCGGTAAAATTAATGGTCGGGAATCGACGGATAGGGTGGGAATGTAGGCGAAGAAGGGACGACCACGTATGGGAATAAAGAAATACCGGCCCACTTCCCCTGGGCGGCGGGGCATGACGGCCGTGACCGGAGAAGAATTAACCCGTGAACGGCCAACAAAGAGCCTCACTGAATTTCATTCCCGGCCCGGTGGTCGAAATAATAATGGCCGTATTACCAGCCGGTATAAAGGGGGTGGCCATAAACGGCTTTTCCGACGGATTGACTTTAAGCGGGACAAAGCCGGAGTGCCCGCGAAGGTGGCTCGATTGGAATACGATCCCAACCGGTCGGCAAGAATTGCTTTATTGCATTACCTTGATGGGGAGAAACGGTATATTCTCGCACCCGTCGGGTTGGAGCTTGGGGCCATCCTCCAATCCGGACCTGGGTCTGAAATCATTCCGGGGAATGCTCTTCCCTTATCCGGAATTCCCTTGGGAACCACTATTCATAATGTCGAAATGAAGCCTGGCAAAGGAGGGCAATTAGCGAGAAGTGCCGGTGCCTTTGCCCAGGTGATGGGGCGTGATGGCAAGTATGTGCAAGTTCGTCTCACCTCTGGGGAAATGCGTCGCATCCTGGGAACGTGCATGGCAACGGTGGGGCAGGTGGGAAATTTGGATCATGGGAATGTGACGATTGGGAAGGCTGGTCGGTCTCGATGGATGGGACGCCGTCCCCACGTGCGGGGAGTTGCGATGAATCCGGTTGACCACCCTCATGGGGGTGGTGAAGGAAAGGCTGGGCAAGGCAATCCCCACCCGGTATCTCCGTGGGGCCAGCCCACCAAAGGGTTTAAAACTCGGAAGAAGAAAAAGCCCTCGTCTCGGTACATCATTTCTCGTCGTAAAAAATAAAGGTGGTAGGGGGGTCCTATGCCGCGGTCTGTTCATAAAGGTCCGTTTGTTGATACCCACTTGGCAAAGAAAGTGGAAAGGATGAATGAAACTCGGGAGCACAAACTGATCAAGACCTGGTCGAGGAGATCGACTGTGGTGCCGGATATGATTGGCCTTACCTTTGCGGTCCACAATGGCAAGAAGTTCATTCCAGTGTATATTACGGAAAACATGGTAGGCCATAAACTTGGCGAATTCTCTCCGACTCGTTTTTTCAAAGGCCACGGTCATGCGAGAACGGAAAAGTCGGTCGCTCTAAAATAGGCAAGAGGATCCCTTGTCCAGGTGGGGTAGGAGGCTGGGACCGGGGATAGGGGGTGGAGAGTGCCTGGGATGTCTGAAGCCAAAGCGGTTTTGCGGTTTGTGAGGATGGCTCCACGAAAGGTGAGAATGGTGGTCGACCTTATTCGGGGGCGGGATGTTCCTGACGCTCTGAGTATCCTGAAGTATCTCCCCCGGTCTGCAGCCAAAGTAGTTGACCAGCTTCTTCGCTCTTCTGTGGCCAATGCTGGCCAAAAGGAATTGGGAGGTCCGGAATCCCTCAGGATCGTGCGCGCGTATGTTGATGGGGGGCCCACCCTCAAACGGTTCCGCGCCAGGTCCATGGGGAAGGCCAATTCCATAAAAAAAAGAACGAGCCACATTACAATTGTGGTGGCACCTTCAGAAACTCCTTCCTAGGGTTTTGTCCGGTCATGGGAGGGGTTAGGGTTACGTTTCTTGAAATCACAATTTAGGTAGGTTCAGTGTATGGGGCATAAAACTCACCCCTTTGGCTTTCGTCTCGGGTATACCCGAACATGGAATTCTCGATGGTATGCCAAAAAAGATTTCGTGAAGCTCCTTCATGAGGATATCCAAATTCGGAAGATTGTGAAATCCAGGCTTTATCATGCCGGGATTTCCCGAGTGGAAATCGAGCGGTCTGGAAATCAAGTAAAGGTGATTATTCACACTGCCCGGCCGGGGATCATCATTGGGCGGAAAGGGGCGGAGGTGGATAAGCTGAAGGCTTTGCTAGAGCAGCAATATGGCCGGGAAGTCTATATCACGGTTCAAGAGATCAAAAAACCTGAACTTGATGCGCAGCTGGTGGCTGAAAATATTGCCCTTCAGCTTGAAAAACGGGTGGCATTCCGTCGGGCAATGAAACGAAGCGTGGCTGCGGCCCTCCGTCTTGGTGCCCAAGGTATTCGGGTGGCCTGTGCCGGCCGGCTTGGTGGAAATGAAATTGCTCGAACAGAGTGGTATCGCGAGGGACGCGTTCCTCTCCATACCCTCCGAGCGGATGTAGAATATGGATTTGCGGAAGCCCATACCCAGATGGGACAGATTGGTGTGAAAACCTGGATTTATAAAGGGGAAGCTGAATTACCCTCAGCGAAAAAGACCGAGCCGATGTTGAACCTTCTTTAACGTTGAGTGCGTTAAAGGGGGTGGATGATTCCCGAGGAGAAGTTCCGTGCTAGCTCCCAAGAAAGTGAAATATCGAAAAGTCCAAAAAGGGCGAATGCGGGGAAAGGCTTACCGCGGGGGTGAAGTGGCTTTCGGGGAGTTTGGACTCAAGGTGCTGGAACCCGGCCGAATCACGGCCAGACAGATCGAAGCTGCGCGTATTGCGATGACCCGTCATGTCAAACGGGGTGGGCGAATTTGGACCCGCATTTTTCCAGATAAACCTCTGACCAAAAAGCCTGCGGAAGTCCGTATGGGAAAAGGGAAAGGCAGTCCAGAATTGTGGGTAGCCGTGGTGAAACCGGGTCGTATTCTTTATGAGATGGACGATGTGACCCTAGCGGTGGCTAAAGAGGCGTTTCGGCTTGCCGGACATAAGTTGCCGCTCGCAACGAGATTTGTGGTTCGTGGGGAGCTTCCCGGGTAACAGGGGTCGTTTGGTGGACACCAAGGAGCTGAGAGTCATGGAACCGGTGGAACTCGCAGAGAAGGTTCGCCAACTCAAGCAGGAGCTTTTTCATCTGCGCTGTCAGCTTGCCATGGGTCGCATTGAAAATTCTATGCGGGTTCGTCAAGTGAGGCGTGATGTTGCTAGAACCAAAACCATTCTCAGGGAAAAAGAGTTGATGAAGCGCGGGGCCGAATAAGGGCCTTCCAGAGGCATGATGGCAGGAATGCGACAAGGACGACGAGTCTTTTACGGAAAAGTCGTTAGCGACAAGATGCATAAGACCGTGGTCGTTGCGGTCACAAGGTTGGTTTCCCATCCCTTGTATGGAAAGGTGCTTCGTCGCGTAACCAAGTTAAAGGCTCATGATGAAAATAATGAGTCGCGACTCGGGGACCGGGTCAAGATCGTCCATACCCGGCCCTTGAGTAAAGAAAAGTTTTGGCGTGTTGTGGAGATTATGGAACGAGGAGAAACAGCGCGGGAAAAAATGTAAATCTTTAATTGGCCATCCCGCATACAGGCCGTCAGTGTTGCCCTGGCCCTTGGGGGATCACTGTGGAAACGGAACCCTGAGAAAATGATGAGCCCAGAGACCGAGAACGATGATTCAGATCTATAGCTATTTGGATGTTGCTGACAATTCGGGAGCGAAGAGTGTTCGGTGTTTTCATGTTTTAGGGGGAACCGGACGTCGGTATGGTGGTTTGGGGGATATTATCGTGGTGTCGGTCCGGGAGTCGATTCCTAAGGCTGCCGTCAAAAAAGGAGATGTCGTCAAAGCGGTGATTGTTCGTACCAAAAAAGGTTCCCGGCGGGAAGATGGGTCTTATATCAAGTTTGATCGGAATGCCTGTGTCTTGGTGAATCCTCAGGGTGATCCCATAGGGACTCGTATTTTTGGTCCCGTGGCTCGGGAATTACGAAAAAAGAAATTCATGAAAATTATTTCTCTCGCCCCCGAAGTCATTTAGGTCGGAGCTGGAAAGAATGGGAAATCGCCCCCGAACATGAACAGGAAGACCAAAATAAAAAAAGGGGATACCGTCATCGTGATTGCCGGGCGGGAACGGGGAAAGGTTGGAAAGGTACTGGTGGTCCGGCCTGTAGAACAGAAAATTACCGTGGAAAAATTGAACATTATTAAGCGACATACCAAACCGACCCCGAAAAATCGGCAGGGTGGCATTTTGGAACGCGAGTCGCCTTTCGCCATTTCCAATGTGATGCTGTATTCCGAAAGCCTCCAGCGGGCGTCGAGGGTCAGTCTCAAGGTGTTGGAAGGCGGCCGGAAGGTGAGGGTGCTCAAGAAAAGCCCCGAAGAAGTGTTGGATAAAGTGTGATGAAAAAGAAAGTCACGCCAGGTCCAAAAGAACAAGGTGTGGAACCGTCATCCAAAGAGGGTTCCCCTGCCCGCTTGAAGGTGCTCTACCACCAGGAAGTCCTTCCCAGGATGATGAAGGAATTTTCCTTCCGCAATCCTATGCAGGTCCCTCGCTTGGAACGAATCGTGTTGAATGTGGGTATGGGTGAGGCTGTCCAGAATGTGAAACTGCTTGATGGTGCGGTGGCGGAGCTCGCATTGATTACTGGGCAGAAACCAGTGGTCACCCGCGCGAAAAAAGCCATCGCTGGCTTTAAGCTTCGACAGGGAATGCCCATCGGGGCCAAAGTCACTCTCAGAAGCAGTCAAATGTATGAATTCCTGGATCGGCTTGTGAACGTGGCATTGCCTCGAATTCGCGATTTCCGCGGGGTGTCTCCGAAAGCGTTTGATGGTCGCGGAAATTATACCTTGGGGCTCAAGGAGCAGCTCACCTTTCCGGAAATAAAGTATGATGATGTGGCGTCGATTCATGGAATGGATATTACGATTGTAACCAGCGCGAAAAGAAATGATGAGGCGAAGTCACTTTTAGGTCACCTGGGAATGCCCTTTGGGTCCTGAGTGGGCACTGTCACGGCTGTCCTGTTGGAGTAGGGAATGGCGCGGAAAGCATTAAAAATTAAGGCAGCAGCCTCACCCAAGTTTGCTGTCCGACGGTACAATCGGTGCCCTCTCTGTGGACGGGTGAGGGGGTTTTTGCGGCGTTTTCACATGTGTAGAATTTGTTTTCGCTTTCATAGCCTTCGAGGCAATATTCCTGGGGTCACCAAATCAAGCTGGTAAAACTGTTGGATAGGAGTGGAGGCCACCGCCCTGTCCTTTATTTTCTATTTTATGTTGTGGTGTAACGGATGAGCGCGACGGATCCTATTGCCGATCTCTTCACCCGCATCCTCAATTCGACAAAAAGAGGGCATGAGACGGTCATGATTCCAGCCTCCAGGTTTAAGGCCAATGTCTTAGGGGTGTTTCAAGCGGAAGGGTTTATCGGGGGCTACGAGGAGGTGACGGTTGATACACACCCTGCGTTCCAAGTGAAATTGCGATATCTCGGTGGGCGAGAGAAAAAGTCCCTGATTACAGGGATTCGACGGGTCAGTAAGCCAGGTCGCCGGGTTTATGTGGGGAAAACGGAAATACCCCGTGTGATGGGGGGGCTTGGGGTTGCCCTGCTCTCGACCTCCAAGGGAGTGGTGACGGATCGAGAAGCAAGAAAAAGTGGGGTCGGGGGCGAGGTGTTGGGTTTAATCTGGTAGCTGCATCTGAGTTCTTGGTGAGCCGGGAGCCTAAAGCGGGGAAGCATGTCACGGATCGGACGAAAGCCCATTCCCATTACCTCTGGAGTTGAAGTGAAAGTGGTGGATCGGCATGTTTCCATTAAGGGTCCACTGGGGCAACTGGGGTGGGAGCTGGAGGAAGGAGTCCACGTTGTTGTCGAGAATGGGTCCGTCCAGGTTGAACGGTCAGAGGATTCGTCAACCCTGCGCGCACTCCATGGTTTGACCCGAGCTGAGCTGAGTAATCTGGTAGAAGGCGTCACGAAAGGATTTGAGCGGACGCTCGAATTATCTGGGGTTGGGTATCGAGCTCAGGTTCAAGGGCAAACCTTGGTGTTGAATGTAGGATTTTCGCATCCTGTTTCAGTGACGGTTCCCACAGGCGTTCAGGCCACAGTGGAGAAACAAACTGTCATATCGCTTCGGGGAATCGATAAACGGCTCGTCACCCAGGTTGCGGCAACTATTCGAGGCATTCGTCCACCGGAGGTGTACAAGCTAAAGGGAATTAAGTATTCAGGGGAAACCTTGATTAAGAAAGCTGGCAAGGCTGGGAAGAAGTAGAGGGGGTGAGTGGGCCAGTTTAGCAAACGTCGAAGATTTGAACGGCGAAAAGTCCGTGTAAGGAAAAGGGTTCAGGGGACGTTAAACCGTCCGCGACTCAATGTGTCTCGAAGTAATGCTCATATTTATGCCCAGATTATTGATGATACGCTTGGTCGGACTCTCGCTTCTGCTTCCTCTCTGGACCCAGGCCTTCGCAGCCAGTTGAAGTCTGGGAGTACCAGAGAGGCTGCCAAGGCTGTGGGACAGTTGTTGGCGGAGAGAGCAAAGGTGGTTCACATCTCGACCGTTGTCTTTGATCGGGGTGGTCGCCTCTACCATGGACGGGTGAAGGCTTTAGCTGAAGCCTCACGCGGTGGAGGTCTTCAATTTTAGTCGAGGAGGAGTAAGGGCAGGTGCGGGCCAATCCAGAAGAGCTGAGCTTAAAAGATAAGCTGGTAACCATTAATCGGGTAGCCAAAGTGGTCAAGGGAGGGAAACGGTTTTCCTTTTGTGCGCTTGTGGTGGTGGGAGACGGTCAGGGTTGGGTCGGGGTGGGAAAAGGGAAAGCGACCGAGGTGCCTCCTGCGATTGCTAAGGCGGTCGGGCACGCGAAGAAGCACCTTATCTATGTTCCCCTCAAAAATGGAAGTATTCCTCACGACGTGCATGGATATTTCGGGGCGGAGCATGTTCTCATGAAGCCGGCGAGGGAAGGGACGGGGATCATCGCTGGGGGCGCTGTTCGGGCGATGCTGGAAGTCCTAGGTGCCCGCAATATCGTTGCCAAGACTTTAGGGCGAGGAAACCCCTTTAATGTCGTCCGTGCCACGCTTGAGGGTCTTACCCGATTGAAGGACCCCGGAGAGGTGAGGAAAATCCGCCAGATGGCTGTAGGTGAGGTGTCCTCATAGCAAAGGCAAAGCTGGGTAGGCACGTGTCGACATTTCAAAAAACTCAAGAGGCTTCTTTAATATCCATCACCCTCAAGCATAGTCCTGTTGGGCGGCCCTACCGGCAAAGATTGGTCCTCAAGGGGCTGGGTCTTCGCCGGCTACATCAAACGGTGCAACGCCCCCAAACTCCTCAGGTCTTGGGACTCATTGATAAGGTGAAACACCTGGTCGAAGTCACCCCAGCATGAAGCTCCACGACTTGAAGCCCCAAGCCGGGGCCAAAAAGAAAGCCAAGCGTGTTGGGAGAGGGCCAGGGTCTGGATTGGGAAAGACGGCTGGCAAGGGCCACAAGGGACTTTTGGCCCGATCGGGTAGACCCAATATGCAGGGTTTTGAGGGTGGTCAAATGCCATTGGCCCGCCGTTTGCCCAAACGGGGGTTTCATAATCCTTTCCACATCGATTACGCCATTGTCAATCTGAAATCACTCTCTTTGCTTGACGAGGTGCATGAAGTCACGCCCCAAGTATTGAGAGAAAAGGGACTTGTGAAAAAACGATCCCAGCCGGTCAAGATCCTGGGCAGTGGGGATCTTGAACGTCCCCTGGTGGTCCAAGCACATAAATTTAGCAAGTCGGCTCTTCAAAAGATCCAGCAAGCAGGCGGACAAGCCAAGGTCATCAGCCGTGCTTGAACGGCTCATCACGACCTTCCAAAACATTCTTAAAATCCCGGAGTTACGTAGCCGTGTATTCTTTACCATTGCCATGCTGGCGGTTTACCGGATTGGGGCCTTTATCCCGACTCCTGGAATCAACAATGAGGAATTGACGAAGTTCTTACATGAACAGGGCGGTGCGTTGCTGGGATTCTTGGATATTTTTTCCGGGGGCGCCCTTTCCAGGCTCACGATTTTTGCCTTGGGCATCATGCCCTACATTAGCGCGTCGATTATCTTCCAGCTTCTTACAGTGGTCATTCCGCATTTGTCCAAATTAGCCAAGGAGGGTGAGCAAGGCCGAAAGAAGATTATTCAATATACACGGTACGGAACCATCGGCATTGCTTTGGTCCAGGGCTTTGGAATATCACTTGGCCTTGAGGGAATGAGAGGGGGGATTTTTGTTTTAGAGCCAGGGTGGCCCTTTCGATTGATGACAGTGATTACCCTCACTTCGGGGACCGCCTTTTTAATGTGGCTCGGGGAGCAAATCACGGAACGGGGAGTGGGAAATGGAATCTCGTTAATCATTTTTGCGGGGATTGTGGCAAGGCTTCCCAGTGCGGTGGCCCAAACGTTTGAAATGTATCGGATTGGGGAGTTAAGCTTAATATTTTTAATTTTACTCGCCGTGGTTATGCTGGCGGTGGTCACTGCGATTGTGTTTTTGGAAAGTGGGAGGCGTAAAATCCCGGTGCAGTATGCGAAGCGGGTGATTGGACGAAAAGTGTATGGAGGCCAAAGTACTCATATTCCTCTGAAGATCAACACCGCAGGGGTCATTCCACCAATTTTTGCTTCTTCCATTATCGCTTTCCCAGCAACGATTGCCGGGTTTATCCAGGTGGATTGGGTCCAATCTATTGGCGCTCAGTTGGCGCCTGGGTCGCTAGGCTATACACTGTTGTATGTGGGGATGATCATCTTCTTTTGCTTTTTTTATACCGCGGTCGTGCTGAATCCAGTAGACATGTCCGACAATATGAAAAAATACGGGGGGTTTATTCCTGGGATTCGGCCTGGCCAACGTACGGCGGATTATATTTACAAAGTGTTGACCAGGATTACCTTCGTGGGAGCGCTCTATTTAGCCATTGTCTGTGTGATTCCTGAGCTGCTCATTTACCGATTGAATGTGCCCTTTTACTTTGGAGGAACCTCGTTGTTGATTGTGATTGGCGTAGGCCTGGATACGGCACAGCAGATAGAGTCGCACATGCTGATGCGCAACTACGAAGGGTTCTTAGCCAAGGGCCGGCTCAAAGGCCGGAGCGGCTGAACGTCCATGAGGATGGTCTTTCTTGGGGCACCTGGGGTAGGAAAGGGTACTCAGGCCGAATTAGCCGCCCTGAAATTCGGGGTGCCGAAGATTTCCACGGGTGACCTCCTTCGAGCAGCCGTGGTGCAGGGGACCTCGCTTGGCCGGGAAGCCAAGGAGTATATGGATCGTGGCGATCTTGTGCCTGATCAAGTGGTGATTGGTTTAGTTGAAGAGAAAGTCGGTGCACCGGAGTGCACCAAGGGGTTTATCTTAGATGGTTTTCCCAGGACGGTGCCGCAGGCAGACCGATTGTCTGAGTTGTTGATGGCCAAGGGCCAATCGTTGGATAAGGTGGTCTGTTTTCTCATTCCCCGAGAGGAAGTGGTCCAGCGGCTGGGTGGAAGACGGGGTTGTTCTCGGTGTTCGGCTGTGTATCATGTCGAGTTTGTTCCACCGAAAAACGATGGGGTTTGTGATGAATGTGGGAAGGAATTAGTTCAAAGAGATGATGACCGGGAGGAAACGGTCAGGTCTCGGCTTTCCGTGTATGAGGAGCAAACGGCGCCACTCATTGAATATTACCGGGAGAAGAACCTCCTCTCTGAATTGAATGGCTCGGGGCCGGTCGATACCGTGCAGAAGCGCCTTGTCGCGTTGTTGTCCGGGCCTTGAGAGTTCATGATCGTTTTAAAAACCGCAGAAGAAATTGAGTTGATGGCCTTGGCGTCAAAGATCGTGGCCGAAGCTCAACAGGTTCTTCTGAAGGAAGTGAAGCCTGGAATTACAACCCTTTGGCTTGATACGGTTGCGGAAGAGTGCATTCGAGATCGGGGGGGAACCCCGGCCTTTAAAGGGTATCGGAATTATCCGAATACCCTATGCACGTCGGTGAATGAGGAGGTCGTTCACGGCATACCGTCTGGACGGATTTTAAAGGAAGGGGATATCATCGGTCTTGACTTGGGGGCGATTGTTCATGGATTTTATGGCGACGGGGCGATCACCGTCCCAATAGGGCCTATTCCCCAGCCGGTGGCGACCTTGCTGCGAGTGACCGAGGAAGCCATGACAAGGGGAATCAAGCAGGCCGTGGTGGGGAACCGGCTTTCGGATATTTCCCATGCGATTCAGACCGGTGTTGAATCGTTCGGGTTTTCAGTGGTGAGAGATTTTGTGGGTCATGGCATTGGTCGCCAGTTACATGAAGAACCACAGGTTCCCAATTATGGGCGCCCAGGCCAAGGCCCACGACTCCAGGTAGGAATGGTATTGGCTATAGAACCCATGGTGAATATGGGAAGCCCTCACGTGAAAGTCCTGGAGGACCGATGGACTGCAGTGACGCAAGATGGAAGTCTCTCCGCGCACTTTGAACATACCGTTACAATCCAGCCCAGTGGGCCACCGCGGGTGTTAACGGCACTCTAATCTAGTTGGTGTTGAGGAGAGCGAAGTCTCCTCCCATTGAGGTTAGTTGGGAATCATGGGAAAGGAAGATGTCATAGAGGTTCAAGGGATTGTCAGGGAGACCTTGCCTAATGCCATGTTTCGGGTTCAATTAGACAGTGGACAGAAAATCCTTGCCCATATTTCCGGAAAGATGCGGATGCATTTCATTCGGATTCTTCCCGGGGATAAGGTGACCGTGGAGCTTTCCCCCTATGATTTGACCCGGGGGCGGATTACGTATCGTTTTAAGTGAAGGAGAAAACCGGTTGTGAAGGTGAAATCATCGGTCAAGCCGATATGTTCGAAATGCAAAGTCTATCGCCGACGTGGTGTCGTCCGGGTTCGGTGCACGAACCCTCGGCATAAGCAGAGGCAAGGCTAGAGCCTCACGAAAGGTAATTTTTGGAAAGGCCGCAAGGTGGTCTTTTTCCCTTCATGGGCAAGGTGAAGGGAAAGCAGGGATGTAACAGGGGGTAATTCATGGCCCGTATTGCTGGTGTCGATCTTCCCGTTTCTAAACGCATTGATATTGGGTTGACCTATATTTATGGGATTGGCTATTGGAGTGCACGAAACATTCTCCAAAAAACCGGTATCGATGCTTCCGTTCGGGTCAAGGACCTTCTAGAGGAAGATATCGTCAAGCTGCGTGAAACCATCGACCGTGATTTTAAAGTAGAAGGGGACGTCCGGAGGGAAGTGTCCCTGAGTATCAAGCGGCTCATTGATACGGGAACCTATCGTGGCTCCCGGCACCGGAGGGGCCTTCCGGTGCGCGGCCAACGGACCAAAACCAATAGCCGTACTCGTAAAGGCAAGCGGGCTTCTATTGGCCGCGCAAAAAAGTAAGGCCTATTCTCTGAGAAATAGGATTTCCTAAGAAAGGAGCCTGGCTTTGGGTGTCAAAAAAGGCAAAAAGAAGGAACGCAGAATGGTGCAAGCGGGTATCGCGCATATCCAAGCTTCCTTTAACAACACGCTGGTCACGATTACGGATATGAGTGGCAATACAGTGGTTTGGTCGAGTGCTGGCAGCCTTGGATTCAAAGGGTCCAGAAAGAGCACCCCGTTTGCTGCCACGCGGGCCGGTGAAGCTGCCGGTCGAAAGGCCATGGAGCAAGGAATGCGGTACATCGATGTGTATGTGAATGGACCGGGATCCGGGCGTGAATCAGCGGTCCGCGCCCTTCAGTCCGCAGGGCTTCGAGTCAACCTCATCCGGGATGTGACACCCATTCCCCATAATGGATGCCGTCCTCCAAAGCGCAGACGGGTGTGAGTCCTGCGGTTGAAATAGGGTGAGGAGAATCTAGCAGCATTTTTAGCGATTACTGTTCCGACCAAACATAAGGGAGAAAGGAAGTGGCGAACTATAATGGGCCCGTCTGTCGACTATGTCGAAGGGAGGGAGTGAAACTGTTTCTCAAAGGTACTCGATGTATGACGGAGAAGTGCGCGGTGGAGCGTCGAGGGTACCCTCCTGGTCAGCATGGTCAGTCGCGAAAGCGTCGTGCTACCGATTACAGCGCTCAGCTTCGTGAGAAGCAAAAATTACGCCGTATGTACGGGATGCAAGAAAGACAATTTCGGGGGGTCTTTGAAAGGGCTGAGCGCCAAACAGGGGTGACGGGGGAAAACCTGTTAAGTCTCCTTGAACGGCGTCTGGATAATGTGGTCTATCGGCTGGGCTTTGCCTTCTCGCGAAAACAGGCGAGGCAGGTAGTCAATCATGGCCATGTTTTGGTCAATGGGAAAAAGACTGACGTGCCATCTTTTACTGTTTCTGTCGGGGATGTCATTGAAATGAAACAGCGGAGTCGTGAGCTGTTGGCCGTCAAATCCGCTCTGGAGGCCGTGGAGGGTAGGGGGACGGTCAGTTGGATCGAATTTGATCAGGCAGCTCTTCGGGGTACTATACGGGCGCTTCCATCGAAGGAAGAGATAGGAGCCCCGGTGAATGAGCAAGTCGTGGTTGAGTTGTATTCTCGTTAAGGACTTCTTGGTAAGGTCGGCCTTATTGGGATGCCCACTGGGTTTGGATCTACACATGAGGCATAAGGCGAAGGGGGTGCTATGATTAAAGGAATGAAGGATTTTCAGCTGCCCATGCGGCTGGAGTTGGAGAAAGAAACAGCCTCCTCAACCTATGGCAAGTTTACCGCTGAGCCCTTTGAAAGGGGATTTGGGACGACAATCGGAAATTCTCTGCGGCGAGTTTTATTATCATCGCTCCCAGGTGCAGCCGTGACATCTGTCAAGATTGAGGGCGCGTATCATGAGTTTTCCACGCTACCTGGAGTGACGGAGGATGTCACCATTCTCATTCTGAACCTCAAGAATCTTCGGTTAACATTGCACACTGATAAGGCCAAGGCGGTCAGGTTGAAAAAGAAGGGGCCAGGTGAGGCCCGAGCTTCTGACATTCAACATGACGCAGATATCACCATTCTCAACCCTGATTTGCATATTGCCACCCTTGATAAAGATGGTCTCCTTGATATGGAATTGATCGTTAAACCTGGACGGGGATATGTCCCGTCGGAACGGAATAAGGAGGAAGGCCTTCCGATCGGCGTGATACCGATGGACTCGATTTTTTCCCCGATCAAACGAGTGAATTTTCAAGTTGAGAATGCCCGGGTTGGTCGGGTCACCGATTACGACAAACTCATTCTGGAAGTTTGGACAGATGGTAGTACTTCTGCGCAAGATGCGGTCATGGTCGCTGCGTCCATTCTACGAGACCATTTGGCTATTTGTATCCCGAGTGAAGAGTTGCGTGAGGCCAAGCAGGAAACCACCCCAGCGGAGGGCAAGGCGGAGCTGAACAAAAACCTGTACCGAAGCGTGAATGAACTGGAGTTGTCCGTGAGGGCGGCCAATTGCCTGAAAAATGCCAACATTAAGACGATTGAGGATCTTGTTCAGAAAACCGAGATGGAAATGCTCAGAACGAAAAACTTCGGAAAAAAGTCCCTCAATGAGATCAAGGAAGTCTTGACCGAAATGGGTCTTGGCCTTGGACTCAAGGGGGACGCCTTAACACAAACCGGGGGTCAATCCCAAATGGATTCCTGACCGAGGAGGGAGCAAACACCCGTGCGACACCGAAAAACAGGCCGATATTTAGGACGCAACACCAAACACCGGCGTGCCCTGTTCCGGAATCTGGTCACCTCCTTGCTTGAGCATGAGCGAATCGAGACGACGGAAGCCAAAGCCAAGGAAGTACGAGGATTCGCCGAGAGGATGATTACGTTAGGGAAGGCGGGAACCCTGAATGATCGGCGACGTGCTTTGAGTTTCATCAGAAAAAAGGAGGTTGTCTCTAAATTATTCGACGATGTCGCGGGCCGGTTTCATGCCCGTCAAGGTGGGTACACCCGAATCATTCCCACGCGGAGACGTCCAGGGGATGCAGCCGAAATGGTGGCGCTAGAGTTGGTTGAGCGGAGGGAATCCACTTCCCAGGAAAAACCAACGTCCCAACCTGCCAAGACCCAGGAAGAGTAAGGTTTGGCGTTCCTTCTTTTTCCCCTCTCGTAATTGGGAAGCGATCTGCCACAACGTGAGTCAAAGAGCTGATCTTCCTGATTTCCTACCCATTCTCATTTCTTGAAAAATCCCTTACCTCCCTCCATTCCTGAGCCGGGCGGCACAGTAAGGGTGGGTGCGCCTGAAAAACCCGTCGGGGTGTAGGTCGCTGGCCCCTTCATAGGCCGCGAGAGAAGTTGGTATCTGCGCGAAGCCTGGTGCCACCTCGGCTGCTCAAGGCCAAAGGCGTGGGGCTAGCTCCCGGGCAGCCTGTCCAAAGTGTTGGCTCTTGTTAGGGCGCTTGAAAACGTGATCAGCCATTTTGGGATGTCTCCACTGGGCCACGGTTTGTTTACTTGAACTAGGTCGTGTGCTATTCTTTTTTCATGTGCTCTGTTGGCCTGGAAAAGGTGGTGTGGTGCAAAAGCGGATACGTTTGATCCGAGGTGGGTTTGCCGGGATCGTTCTTGGTCTAGTTGCGTTCCTGGGTTACGTCGCTCTCCAACAGCACTCGGCCCGTCCTCCCTCCCCATCTGCCGCTCCTTACGATCTTGGGGAGGTTGATGTTGGAATTCAAGGATTTTCCTACCGGAAAACCCAATCGGGTATGGTCCAATGGCACGTGGAGGCTGAAAAGGCTCAAGTGTATGAATCTCAGCATCGAGCGATACTAGAGGAGGTTCAAGTACAATTATTCCGTGAGCAGGAGAGGGTGATGATACTCAGAGCGGATAAGGGGACGATCGATACCGACACCAACGATTTCAAATTGACTAATCGGGAAGATGACATCGCCGTTCAGTTAGCGAACGGTTTTACCATTTTCACCTCCCAATTGAGCTGGGTTGATGCTCGGCAGGAAATTCGCACCACAGCCCCTGTCCGTATCCGTGGAAATGGTCTCACAATCACAGGAACGGGTCTGGTTGGGAATCTTGAAAAAGAGGAATTCACGATATTGGACGATGTACGGGTTGAGGTGCCATCCTAAGTCCCGTAGGATTTTTCGACTGGTCCTGACCTTGGCAGTCATGGCAGGGGTGGTCTTTGGCGGTGAAATATCGGCTACTGAGCTGGGCCAAACGACCATTACATCTAAGACCATGATCGCTCAGGGCAAGGCTCGAAAAGCGATTTTTGAGGGGAATGTGGTTCTCACACAGGGAGACTTGGTAGTTCGGGCGGATAGGATGGTGGTGTTCTTTAAGAAGCCGAATCACTCTGAGTCTAATTCGTCGAGCAGTTCTGCTTTAGGCAAGAAGATTGACCTGATAGAAGCTAAAGGGAAGGTCTTCATTGAGAAAGGCGACAGCAAAGTCACGTGTGGCCATGCCGTGTATTATTGGAATGAAGAGAAAATTGTGTTGACTGAATCTCCCGTGGCGTGGCAAGGAGGTACGCGTGTGAGTGGCCCACGAATGACCATGTATTTAAAAGACAACCGCAGTGTCGTTGAAGGAGGGTCCCGTGTGCTAATTTTTCATGAAGAAGAGGGTGGTGGCTAGTCTTCTCCCCCGGGCCCATTACCAACAATGACAACCCCTTTGCCTCCGAAGATCCCTCATCGGGTTCTAGCCAAGGGGCTGAAGAAAAGTTTTAAAGGACGTGAAGTTGTTCAGGGAGTCACCATTGAGGTTCTAACCGGTGAGGTGGTCGGGCTCCTGGGGCCCAACGGGGCTGGAAAAACCACCATTTTTGATATGGTGGTGGGATTGCAAAAGCCCGATCATGGGCAGATTTTTTTGGACCGGGAGCCAATCACCCATCTCCCCATGTATCAACGGGCCAGAATGGGAATTGGGTATCTTCCTCAAGAAGCCTCAATTTTTCGAGGACTTTCCGTTGAGGACAATATCTTGGCCGTTCTTGAAACGCTGAATCTTTCGAAACCGGAGCGGGAAGAACGGTTGGCGAGTCTCTTGAAAGAGCTTGGACTTGTTACCCTTCGAAAGAGCAAAGCCTTTACCCTTTCAGGGGGTGAGCGGCGGAGGTTGGAGATCACCCGAGCTCTGGCAACTGGGCCCCGGTTTTTGTTGCTGGATGAACCGTTCACTGGCATTGATCCCATTGCCTTGGAGGATATCCAACATATCATTAGGTCGCTGAAGCAAAAAAATATTGGCATCTTGATTACAGATCATAACGTGCAAGAAACGCTTTCCATCACGGACAGAGCCTACATCATTAATGAAGGCACGATTTTGGAATCGGGATCCCCGGAGGTCATCGTGAACAGTCCGAAGGCCAGGGCGATCTATTTAGGCGAGCGGTTTAGGTTGTAGAGGAATACCGCGGACGCGGGACGAGCGTATGGAATTACGGCTTGAACTTCGGCTCAGTCAGAAGTTGGTCATGACTCCCCAACTTCAACAGGCGATTAAGCTACTCCAGTTGTCCCGGCTTGAGCTTCAACAGGTTCTCTCCCAACACCTCATGGAAAATCCGCTTTTGGAAGAGCTCTCTCCTGAAGTGGAGGAAGGGGATGTTTCACCAAGTGAAGACGGCACTCAGGAGAAGAGTGAAGACAGCACTCAGGAGAAGGAGGGAGTCTCACAGAGCGACGGAGACCCTCCCTTAGCAACTGGGGATGCCGGCCCGGCTGAATTTTCCGAACCGCTCTCACCGGAAGGGTGGGATACTTATTATGAAAGTGACTGGCGCTCCGGAGCTACAGAACACCCTGCTTCCCAGGAAGACGATTTTCCCTCCTACGAGCAGACTCTCACCAAGCCGGCTTCGCTTGAGGATCATCTTCTTTGGCAGTTGCGACTGTCTTCCCTCAATGGACGAGAGAGGTCCCTTGGTATGCTGGTGATCGGGAACCTGGATGAGGACGGTTACTTGAGAACACCATTACACGAAATTGCTGCGGATGCCCAAGTCCCTTTGGAGAAAGTGGAGTCTGTCTTAAACCATGTTCAGACCTTCGACCCACCTGGAGTTGGCGCTCGGGATCTTGTGGAGTGCCTGATGATTCAGCTCAGACACTTAGCGCAAGATCCCATTGGGGGTGGGGGGCCTTCTCATGGAAAGGTTCAAGGATCCTTGCTGGAATGCATTGTCACCAACCATCTCCGTGATCTTCAGAAAAAGCGGTATCAAAATATTGCCAGGGAATTGAGCGTGACCCTGGACGAGGTCTCTGAGGCGGTGCATATCATCGAGGGGCTTGAACCCAAACCTGGCCGACCCTATTCTTCCAATGAGAATCATAATATTGTGCCGGATGTGTCTGTCTTCAAGAATGAAGGCGAATGGGTGGTGCTTCTCAACGAAGATGGTGTGCCTAAAGTACGCATCAGTCCCTATTACAAACGCATGATGGCAAACGAGAACCAGGACGGAGGCACCACCAAGGCCTATCTTGAAGATAAGCTTCGAGGAGCCCAATGGATTATACGGAGCATTGATCAGCGCAATAAGACCATCCTGAAAGTGGTCAAAAGCTTGGTGCAATTTCAAGAGCCCTTCCTGGAGAAGGGGATCCAATATTTGAGACCCTTGGTCTTGAGGCAGGTCGCTGAGGACGTTGGCATGCATGAATCCACCATCAGCCGCGTGACCACGAATAAATATATGTATTGTCCCCAGGGCATGCTGGAACTGAAGTTTTTCTTCAATGCGGGGATCCAGCGCGTCGTGCCTGGGGCAGAAGACATGTCCTCACTCACCGTACGAGAAAACATCCGGGAAATGCTCGCTCGAGAAAATGCCGACCGGCCCCTCAAAGATCAAGAAATTGTCGCACGATTGAGAAACCGGGGGATTGTGATTGCTCGGCGAACGGTGGCCAAATATCGGGCAGAATTAAAAATTGCTCCTGCCAGTCAGCGAAAGCGAAATCCCTGAGTGTTTCTTGCCCATAGTTGTTTCTTTTCCTTTCCTCTTGGGGATATTCATGAAGGTCGGGATGTTGGCCTATGTGGCTGACCTCTGTTTCAAAGTTTCTCCCTCACCATAGCCCCATTGAAGCGATCGCCCCCTGCTCCGTGTGTGGAATGTGGAAAAGCTCGATGTAGATTCGACACTTCATTTTGTGATCATCAGCGGGGCCTCCGGGTCTGGTAAGACGCAGGCCTTGAAGTGTCTTGAGGATCTGGGATTTTTCTGTGTTGATAATCTCCCTCCAGCGCTATTTCCCAAGTTTACTGAATTGTGTGGGCAAAGTGGACGCGAGGTGCGAAATATCGCTCTTGGAATTGACATTCGGGAGAGGGGATTTTTTGGAGATCTCTTCACCAACCTCGAACGGTTGAAAGCCAGCGGCTACGCGGTAGATTTGCTCTTTCTTGAAGCGTCGGATTCGGTTCTTACCCGTCGTTTTTCGGAATCACGACGACCCCATCCGCTTCTTCCTCAACAGCCTCTTTCCGAAGGTATTCGCCTTGAACGACAACAACTTCAGGAGCTGCGCTGCCGTGCCGACCGTATCCTGGATACCTCGGAATTGACAGTCCACGATCTTCGTGACTGGGTGAGCCGGCAGTATGGCAACTGGGATCAGAAGCGCCCCATGGGGATTTCCCTCCTGACATTTGGCTATAAGTATGGAGTGCCCTACGACGTGGATATGGTCTTTGATGTCCGCTTCTTGCGAAATCCGAATTTTGTGCCAGATTTACAACCCCTAAACGGTGAGGACGAGAAGGTTCAACGGTACGTTCTGGAGAGCAAGGAGAGTGAAACGTTTCTCCGGCACTTGAACGATCTCTTCTCTTTTATTTTTCCCTTGTTCGAAAGTGAGCGGCGTAGTTATCTGACCATTGCCATTGGCTGTACCGGTGGGCGCCACCGTTCGGTGGCTATCTCGTCGCGATTGCGCCAAATGTGTGCTGCAATGGGGTATGAGGTCACCTGGCGGCATCGGGATATCCACCACGCCCAAGAATGACCGGTTTCCTGGCCTGATTTCCAACACAGCCCTTTCCATCCTTGGAAACTGATCGCTGCTTCCTTGAATTTACTCAGCTATCCGAATAAACCAACCCATTAAGAAAAGCGCAGGAAACATGCTTCTTGGCCACGATTTTCCCCGACCCCTCGCTTCTCAATTCCCCACGATTCTTCAACGGCTAAAAAGCGGTCCTAAGCCAGAATCACCACAATCTTTAAGAGGTTCCATAATCCTTTTGGATTGAAGGATAGACCTGCCTTAAGTTTCATATCTTCAGCTACCCCGTATACCCCCTCGGAAGAGGGGGGAAATCCACTGGTTGGAATGAAGAGGGCGAGTCTCTGGGGTAGAGTCTGGCCTTTTCCTGCTGACCGCAGCCTACGGGTAGATGTGAACCCGAGCGAGGTTGGGATAATTTGGTAAAATCCACTATAATTCTGTGGCGCTATTCCGTCATGCTTTGTGAATCACTGTAACGGTAGCTCCCATGAAGGTTCCCGATACAAGCAAGTGGCGTGGTTGGTGGAAAGGCTGGTATGGTCTAATCCCGGCCAGGTTCATCGGGAAAACTGATCCTCTCGTGGGGCTGGATATTGGTTCTCGGGCCATTAAGCTGGTCCAGCTCGAACAACGGGATCAGGGTTATCGGTTACACCGGTGTGGGCTCAAACGGCTTTATCCGGGAATGCTGGATGGGGAGCGGTCTCCGAACAAGAGTGCCCTTGTGTCAGCCATCAAGGAGTTGTTTGAGGAGTGTGGGGTGAGGGTCACCCGCGTGGCTATTTCCATCTCTGGTCCCTCCGTGATTATTAAGCGGATTCGAATTCCAATGATGGCCATGGAGGAAGTGGAGCAATACCTTGTATGGAATAGCCAACAATACATTCCTTATGATAGTGATGAACTATATCTGGATTTCCATGTGGTTCCCCAGGTCAACCCTGGACGGAAATCCACTCAATTGGATCTTTTCCTCGTTGCCGCGAAGAAAGACCTTGTCGAGCAAAGGAGAAAGCTTGTCGAGAATGCTGGCCTCGATCCCGTGGTCTGTGAAGTGGACAGTCTTGCCCTCACGAATATGTATATCCTGACTGATTGTCCAAATTCACATCAAACCGTCTTGTTGGTCAACATCGGCGCCAGTGGGATGAATATGGCAGTGGTCAGAGGAGGGAAACCGGTTCTCATGCGGGATGCCTCCACTGGAGGTGATCGGTACAACGATCGGATTCGTTCAACGCTTCACTGTTCCGAGAAGAGAGCCGACCAGGTTCTTTTTTCGCAGGTGGAGGAAAGGGATTTTTTGCCTCTTTTAGCGGAGGTGCATGAGGAAATAGGAGGAGAGATTAAAAGAACAATAGAGTACTTGGCGGAAACCGAACCAGGTGGAACCATGGACAAGGTTCTTCTCTGCGGAGGGTATGCCAGGGCGCCTGGTTTGGTAGAAAGCCTTTCCCGCTTTTTGGGCTTGCCGGTGGAACATATCGATCCATTTCATGGCGTGGAAGTGGATGAGAGTGGTGTCGACCGGGACGCCTTGTATAACCTGGCTCCGCTAGCTGCTGTCGGTATGGGGTTGGCGTCCCGGCGGGCAGGTGACCGGTGATTACCATCAATTTGTTGAGAAACCAACGTGTCAATGAGCGTCGGCGGCAGCGAGGTCTGAGAATTCAGGCTTTGGCAAGTGTGGCGGTGGTTGCCTGCGCTCTTGGTGCCTGTGCCTATATGTGGGTGAGCTTGGATCGCGACCTTGACCATTGGAAAGTGGAAAAACGAGCCCACCAATCCCGGCTGGAAACCTTGACGAAGCGGGTCCTCCAAGCTGAAGCACTCGAGAAAGAAATCCGGGTTCTCATTGAAAAAAACAGAAAGATCAGGAAGCTGCTCGCGCAGCAGAAAAATCCGATCCGTCTCTTGGATCATGTCAGTCGAAGTTTGGACCCGCTTAATCTCTGGTTGGTGGACCTTCAAGCCGAGGGGAGTCGAGTGGCTCTTAATGGAGTTGCTGCCACAAGACAGGACATTCTTGAATTTACCAAAAATCTGGGAGGAACTGATTTTTTTCATGCTATCAAGATCGTCGAAACGCGTGAAGAAGCCAACCGACCTGGGCTCTACCGTTTTACAGTGACCATGGTGATGGAGGAGCCGACCTATGCCGGAACGCATTCTTGAATGGTTTGAGGTTACCCCACCTTTTCAAAAATTCACTCTTATTGGAGTGATGGTGGGCCTGATAGGGGTCGGTTTCTATTTCTCAGTAGCGGAACCCAAAATTCGTGATATCCAAGCGCTTCGGGGGGAGATGCAACAAATCGATCAACACTCTGAAGAGCAAGCCCCAAAAGTGGCTCGATTGGAGGAGCTCATTGTCCAAACAGAACGGCTAGGATCGTTGATTCAAAGTCAAGAACGAATGCTGGGGCTTGATGTGGAGTCGAGCCAGTTGCTCCAGGGGGTGTCGGAAACGGCTCAAAGACTGGGGATTACCTTGACGCTGTGGAGACCCGGGGAGCCGCTGCAAGATCCTACCCAGCTATTTCTCCAGGTGCCAATTACCCTTCATGTAAAGGGTGGTTACCACAGGATCGCATTGTTTCTTGAGGCGATACGACACCTCCCCAAAGTCTTAAGCGTCACCCGGTTGACCATGCGTGCTTCAAGGGGAGTACAGGGTCCTCTCGAAATTCAAGCTGCCTTCGAGTTGGTTGGGTACGAGCGCTCTGGTGAGGTTCGAGCTGCTGATAGGGGCTCCATGAACGGATCCATAGGGTTGGTTGGAACAGAAAGAGAAGGGGTATCATGACCCCACGGAAATCCCGCCCATCCCCAACAATTCGCATGGGGACGCTCGTTCTTCTAGGGGCACTATGGGGAGTGGTCGCAGCAGCTCCTGCCGAAGAAATTCCTCGTGCGGGAAGTGAAGGGCTTCCATCGGCAGGCCAACTTGAAGGGACATTCTCGCTTTTGGGCCTCGATCCGTATCCGTATGATGCTGGAAACAGGCGTGATCCCTTTACGCCAATGTTTCCTTCTTCCTCTCAAGGAGGGATTCCGAAATCCCAATCAGTCCAATCCCAAACACTGGGATACGATTTTCAACTGCTTGGCATTATGTCGGGAAAGCATGGATATCATGCTCTAATCCAGATGGGTGATGGGCGTGGTGCCATCGTGGGGATCGGCGCTCGTATTGGCCCTGATCAGGGAAGGGTCAAAAAAATTACAGACCAGGCTGTGGTCATCGAAATTTTCTCCGAGAGAGAAGGCACAGATGTTCCCTTTCAAAGGGTGCTTCGCCTGCATTCTGGTGAATGAGGAGGAGAGCTCAGAACATTTGACCAATGTGGCGGTCCAATAGGGTTGAGGCGACATCATCGTTCATGCAGGGTGAGGGAAAGAGGGGTCGGTGTGATAAGTCGCCACGCTTGTCTTTTCCAGATGGGGCAGTGATTTTTCCCCACGGTGGTAGGAGCAGCCTTAATCGGTATCGTCTTTATTAGGGGATAGGCCCATGTTGCGATATCTGAATGCAGGTGAATCTCATGGGCAATGTTTGATTGCCGTTCTGGAAGGGGTGCCGGCTGGCCTTCCGTTAACCGCGGAGATGGTTAATGTGGACCTCACGCGGCGGCAGGGGGGATATGGTCGGAGCGGACGCATGCGCATTGAAAAGGATCGGGTGGAGTTTAGCTGTGGGGTCCGAAAAGGGAAGACGATGGGAAATCCGATCGGGCTGGTGATTCGGAACAAAGACTGGGAAAATTGGAAGCACGTCATGGCAGTGGAGCCTGGGCCGGCTGTGACGGAAAAAGTAATCACGCGACCTCGCCCTGGCCATGCAGACCTGGTTGGAGCCATTAAGTATGGGCACCGGGATATTCGCAACGTCCTGGAAAAGGCCAGTGCGCGCGAGACCGCGATTCGGGTAGCGGTAGGGGCTGTGGCCAAAGCCTTGCTGGCGGAGTTCGATATTCGCATCGTGAGTTATACGATGGAAATCGGAGGGATCGTGGCTCCCAAGGTGGAGGATCCGTTATTGGCCTACGAACGGGCTGAAGATTCTCAAGTCCGATGTCCCGATCCTGTTGCCGGCGAGAAAATGGTGGAGCAAATTCGTTTCGCAAAACACAAAGGAGATACGTTGGGTGGGATTTTCGAAGTGGTTGTGACGAACCTCCCTATTGGTCTGGGAAGCTATGCCCAATGGGATCGTCGGCTTAGCGCTCGATTGGCCATGGCCGCGATGAGTATTCAAGCCATGAAGGGAGTTGAAATCGGGCTGGGGTTTGAGTCTGCCAGGAGGTTTGGCTCGGAAGTCCATGATGACATTTACCATGATGCGGAGGAAAAACGATTTGTTCGGAAAACGAACAATGCCGGGGGGTTGGAGGGGGGCATCACCAATGGTCAGCCAATTGTTGTCCGGGTGGCGATGAAGCCTATCGCGACTCTTTATAGTCCCAAGGACAGCGTGGACATTGAAACGAAGGAGCCCTTCGAGGCTACGGTGCAACGGTCGGACATTTGCACGGTCCCAGCGGCTGGTGTCGTGGGAGAGGCGGTCATTGCATTTGAAATGGCCAATGCGATGATCGAAAAATTTGGTGGGGACAGTCTTGATGAAATGAAACGGAATTTCGAGGCTTACCAAGCGTATGTGAAAGAATTTTAGCTTGTTTCCGGCCCGTCCCCTTTTGAACCGGTTTCTCCTGCCTTCAATCCCTGCGAGTTTCTCTTCATGACGCTACGGAATTTGGGTTCAATCCAACGGAGGTTGGGTGTGGAAAGAGCCTTGAAACATGGCTAGGCCTGGAAGCACGGTGAGAGTTTCATTAGGAAAGCGGAGTTATGACGTTCTCATCCGTGATGGGGGTATTCGCCACCTCGGGAAATACCTCTGGGATCTGGGTTTCACGGGAAAGGTCGGGGTGGTGACGAACCCGATCGTTCATCGCCTATACGGGAGGAGAGTCGCCAAATCGCTCAGGGAAGCCGGCTTTCAATCCCACTCGATCCTCATTCCCGATGGCGAACGGGCGAAAACCCTTCGGTGGGTGTCACGAATTCTTGATGAATTGGTGAGGGCTCGCTTTGAACGAGGGTCGGTTTTGGTGGCCTTCGGGGGAGGGGTGATCGGCGATATTACCGGGTTTGCAGCGGCCGTATATCTTCGTGGCATACCTTTTGTTCAAGTCGCCACGACTTTAGTGGCTCAAGTGGATTCCAGCGTGGGAGGAAAAACCGGCATCAACCACCCCTTAGGGAAGAATCTGATTGGGGCATTTTACCAGCCCTGCCTAGTCCTGTTAGACACTGAAACACTGCGGACCTTGCCGGAACGGGAGTGGGTGGCGGGTCTCGCCGAGGTCATTAAATATGGGATGATCGCCGACGGGAAGTTTTTTGCCTATTTGGAGAATCACATGAGCGCGTTGCTTAAATTGGATGGCCCTGTCGTTCAGCATGTGATCAAGCGGTGTTGTGAAATTAAGGCCTCCGTCGTAGCCAAGGATGAGCGGGAGGTGGGGTTGCGGAGGATCCTGAACTACGGGCATACCATTGGGCATGCCTTGGAGTCGTTAGGGCAATACCGGAAATTCATTCATGGGGAAGCGGTGGGGGTGGGAATGGTGTGCGAGGCGGACCTGGCTCGTGACTTAGGCTATTGCTCGGAGGAGTTGGTCGGACGTCAACGCGAGTTGATACGCCGGGCGGGTCTTCCGGTAGAGTTGCCGTCGCTGAGATTTGGAGATCTCTGGTCAGCCATGCTTCATGACAAGAAAGTGGTGAAAGGGCAAGTTCATTGTGTCGTCCCTCGTACCGTGGGAAAAGTCGAGGTTGTCGCCTTAAGGCAGAGTTCCGTCAAACGATGGTTCCACGGTCGGAAGACTCCTGGGCCTGCTCAAGGGACAGCGGCTCGCCAAGCTTCTTTTTCGCTACTGAAGGTGAACCCATGACTCCTACCGTGGAACCGCGAGGTCGGACCCCTAAAGATATTCTGACCGTTTTGCGCGAACGAACGCGCGAGGTGGGAGTTTTGCATCGCATCAGTGAATCAATCAGCAGTACCCTTGATCTTGAGGCCGTGCTGAAACACATTGTCGAAGTGGTGGTTGAGGTGACCAGGGCGGATTCATGTCTTCTGTACTTGGTCTCGACCAATCGAGATGAATTAGTCCTCCGGGCCTCCAAGAACCCTCACCCAAACCTGATCGGGAGGATTTTACTTGGGCTGGGAGAAGGGATCACAGGGTGGGTGGCGCAGGAGCGGGTTCGGGTGGTCATTCCAAGGAATGCCAGCGATGACCCACGGTTTAAATTCTTCCACAAACTGCCGGAAGACCGATATCAAGCTTTTGTCTCGGTCCCGATTGTGACTAAGGGAGACGTCGTTGGGGTGATCAATGTTCAACATAAACGGGCCAAGCGCTACCGGGAAGCGGAACTGGCTCTCTTGTCCACCATAGCCCATCAGGTGGGGGGAGCCATTGAAAATGCCTGGCTCTATGAAGAGATGAGACGCCAAGCCCTACAACTTGACACCCTGTCGCAGGTCTCGGAAACAGTGGCCTCCAACCGGTTAATCGAGGAAGTCTTGCAGCTAATCGTGACCATGACGGCCCAGATGATGAACTCCAAAATTTGCTCCATTATGTTGGTGGATGAGGCGACGGGGGAACTACGGATTGCGGCGACGCAAAGCCTGAGCGAAGCCTATCGACGAAAACCTCCCCTGAAGATCGGCCAAAGCATGAGTGGCCGAGCGGTAAGGAGCCAGCGGCCGATTTTCGTTCCAGAGGTCACGAAAGAGCGGGGATACTGTTACCAGGATTTAGCCAAAAAGGAGGGGTTGTGTTCCCTCTTATCCGTGCCCATGATGAGTAAACAGAGGGCCATTGGGGTGATCAATACCTACACCTCCACGCTGCACGTATTTGGTCCCGAGGAAATAAAAATTATGCAGGCCATTGCGAATCAAGCCGCCGTCGCCATTGAGCATACCCGGTTGATGGAGAAATCGTTTGAAATGCAAGAGGCTCTGACTGTTCGGAAATTAGTCGAGCGGGCCAAAGGCTATATCATGCAATCCCGGAACCTTTCCGAAGCCGAGGCCTTTCGGGTGATGCAGCGGCAAAGCATGAATAGGCGGAAATCCATGCGAGAAATTGCAGAAGCTATCATTCTCGCAGAAGAATTAAAGGGGTAGTTCTGGCAAAGGCTCAAGGCTCTTTCCCTTCCACACCCGATCGATTCTCTTTCCTCATGAATTGGTAAAAGGCCGGAATGGTCACCATACCCTCACATCAGCCTTGGTTGCCAAAAGTCAGTGTTGAGAAGCGGATGGGTGCCTCAGAGGCGGATGACCTGGCTGTGTTGTCTGGCAAGAGTGGTGGGTACTACGTGGAAATGGTGAGGACCGAGGGCCATCGTTTCCTTAACATATTCTCTCTTCCCGACGGTGGTTGAGTTTAGGCCCACGGGATCCTTGGCGAGAGAGAAGGGGGCTCCTTCGAAGCCTGTTTGCAGAGGGAAAGGGTCGTGGGGTGGATTGGAAAGCGTTAACCTTGACAGGTCGCCGACATCGCTGTTACAAGCTATTTTACTGAGGTAGGGGAGACGACGAAGTCTCCACTCTTGTGAACCTGTAGCGCGGAGTTGGACAAGGGCGTCCTTGATCCCATGGGGGGAAGGGCGTTTTTTTTTGAGATGCGGTTCTGTCGTATTGCCATGGTGCAAATGAATCCAACCGTGGGAGATTTGGATGGAAACGTCCGGGCGATGAAGGGGTGGGTCAAAGAAGCTCGTCGGGCGCGGGCCGATGTGGTCGTGTTCCCGGAAATGGCCATCACGGGATACCCACCGGAGGATTTGGTCCTGAGGGCCAGTTTTCTTAAGGATACACGACAGGCGTTGAACCGCTTGATCAAGGCATGTCGAGGGATCACTGCGGTGATAGGGTTTATTGAAGAAGGAATCCCAACAGGACGGGGACCCTCGACTCCCTTCATTGTCCCGTCCGGGCCTCACGAGATCTTTAATGCCGCGGCCATTGTGCACGACGCCCGGTTGGTTTCCACTTACTCAAAAATGATCCTCCCCAATTATGGGGTGTTTGATGAGAGCCGATACTTTCGCCCTGGCACAATCATTCCAGTTTTTGTGGTCAATGGGATTGTGATGGGTGTCAACATTTGTGAAGACGTTTGGTATCCAGAGGGTCCCACCCGTCATCAAACTCTGTTTGGAGGTGCGGAGCTGATTGTAAATATCAATGCTTCCCCCTTCCACATGGGTAAAAGCCGTTTTCGTGAACAAATGCTGGCCACGCGAGCGCGAGAGAACGAAGTGATTTTGAGCTATACCAACATGGTGGGTGGTCAGGATGAGTTGGTGTTCGATGGCAATAGTCTCCTGTTGGATCAGAGGGGGGAAATTATCCTTCGGGCCAAAGCCTTTGAAGAGGACTTGCTGGTGGCTGATCTCAACCTGGATGCGGTGGTGCGTGGTCGGTCCCGACAGCCAAAGTATTTGCAAGGCCGGATGGGAATGTTTGCAAAGGTAAAACAAGTGGTGATTTCCAAATCCCATCGTGCCAAGGTCCGACGTCCTATGATGTCCGGAGGATCTTCCCCTTTGGATTCCTTAGAAGAAGTCTATCGCGCCCTTGTGGTGGGTGTTCGAGACTATGTCAGGAAAAACCGATTCCACAAAGTCCTCGTGGGTCTGAGTGGCGGAATTGACTCCGCGCTCACCGTGGTGGTTGCCACAGATGCCCTTGGTCCTTCGAATGTGTTGGGGGTCTTCATGCCATCGCCATTTACCTCACGGGAAAGTCGGGAGGATGCGGTGGCCCTGATGAATGGATTGGGAGTTCAGTTACTCAAGATTCCGATTACAGGTCTGTGGAAAGGTTATTTAAGGGTCCTCTCTCAGATCTTTAAAGAAACTGACCCAGATACGACTGAGGAGAACCTCCAGGCCAGGATCCGTGGGAACATCCTGATGGCGTTGTCCAATAAGTTTGGGCACCTGGTTCTCACGACTGGGAACAAAAGCGAAATGAGCGTCGGATACGCCACCCTCTATGGAGATATGGCCGGGGGATTCGCCGTGATTAAAGATGTCTCGAAAACTCTCGTGTATGATCTGGCCCGGCTTCGAAACCGTCAATCCGAGTCCGGGGAGGGGAGGGAAGTCATTCCCAAGCGAATCATTGACCGTGCACCCACTGCCGAACTTAAACCAAGCCAAACCGATCAGGATACCTTACCTCCGTATGGAGTATTGGATCCGATTTTGGAGGCCTATGTCGAAGAGGATCGGTCGCTGGAGGAAATTCTCCAAATGGGGTTCACCTATGGAACCGTGAAACGGGTCGTGGCCATGGTTGACCGAAGCGAGTATAAACGCCGACAAGCTCCGATCGGGATCAAAATTACGCCGCGGGCCTTGGGGAAGGATCGCCGAATGCCCATTACCAACCGTTATTTGAAAGTTTAATTGGTCCTTGAAGTCCTGGTGAGAGGGGTTTTGGTGCTGTTTATGGATGACCGATAAGGAAGAGAAGGAAGATTTGTTTAAGTAGTAGGGAGTGGGGTCAATGGAATACGCTGTGACACCGGAGGGGGCGGTCTCTAAGCCGGCTGATCCTGAAACGGCGACAGCCCAGGCGGTGATTCGGGAACGTCGTGAAGGCCTCCATCGCCGCCTATTGAATGGGGCATCAGGGTCGGAGGTTGTCTCAAGCTTTACGGATCTGGTGGATGCAGTCCTGATCGGGCGGTATCGAAACGTCGTTCGCCGACAGGGCACGGAGGCTGCAGTGGGTATGCAACACTGCTGCCTGGTGGCGGTTGGTGGATATGGTCGTCGGGAACTGGCGCCGTATTCTGACATCGACATCATGGTGTTATACCATGCCCGAGGGGAAAAGGTTGTTTCCTCCCTGTCTGCCCAGGTGTTTCATCACTTGTGGGATTTGGGGTTTCAGGTCGGGCACAGTGTACGGTCAATCCAAGACTGCTTCACGGTTGCCGAGGGCGATCTTTCATCCAGAACCGCTTTGATGGAATCCCGTTTTTTGGCTGGCAGTGCGGCGGTTTTTCAGGAGTTTCAACGGCGGTTTTTCCGACGGATGCTGGGGCGGCGAACGGAGAGTTTTGTTAAGGACAAGGTGGGGGAGCGCAACCGGGAGTATGCCAAGTTTGGGGAAACGATTTATTTACTTGAACCCAATATTAAAAAAACTAAAGGGGGCCTTCGCGACATTCATTTACTTCAATGGGTTGGGATGGCCAGATACCAAGCCGCGACGGTGCAAGAGTTGGCCAACCGGGGCCTTCTGGCGCACCAGGATTATCTGGCGTTGGTGGAGGCTCGGGAGTTTCTCTGGCGTGTGCGAGCGTTGCTCCATTTGGAGGCTGGCCGAGCCCAAGAGATCCTTACCTTCGAAGAACAGGTTCGGTTGGCTGAGCTATACGGGTTTCAAAATCAACCACATCTCCTGGCCGTTGAACAGTTCATGCAACAGTACTATCAACATACAACTGGGATTTACGACCGATGCGTCAGGTTCGTGGATCGATCGCGGAGGGTCTCCTGGTGGAACGGGCTGGCAACATGGTGGCCTTCTCAACTCCATGATGGGTATTTTCGGGTTTCGGGAGGCCGGCTGACCATTCCTGCAGATAAGCTTGTTCAGGTGCTGGATGATCCGGAGGTGCTCCTTCGCCTGTTTAGACTCGCCCAAGAGCAACACCTTATCATTGAGGGCCTGGCATTAGAGGAAATCCATCGGCACATGGAAAGTGTGTCCGATGAGGTATTTCGAACCCCAGAAGTGAATCGAATGTTTCGGCAGATCCTGTCCGGACCTGACTCAGTTGCCGAAACGTTGGAGCTTATGCATCAGGTTCGTATTTTGGAAAAGCTTGTTCCGGCCTTTGCTCGAGTTCGTGGCCTGATGCAGTTCAACCAGTACCATAAGTATACCGTGGATGAACACAGCCTCCTGGCGGTGAGGGAGGTGGAACGATTGGGGAAAGGGCCCGGTCTCTTCGGACAGGTTTATCGGGAAATTCGTCATAAAGATCTCTTACACCTCGCGTTGCTTTTGCATGATGTGGGCAAGGGTCTTCCTGAAGATCATAGTGAGGTGGGGAAGGTTATTGCCCAGGGGATGGCAGAACGATTGGATTTGGATATGCAAGAGGGACACGCCCTGGAATTTTTGGTCCACTACCATCTCCTTATGTCCCATGTCGCCTTTCGACGGGACCCCTTTGATGAAAAGGTCATTTTAACCTTTGCCCGGGCTGTCGGCACGCCGGAGATCTTACGGAAGCTGTTTCTTTTAACTGCGGCGGATATTGCAGCCGTGGGTCCTGATACTCTGACCAAATGGAAGGAGGCCCTGTTGACTGAACTGTATTGCCGAACATTACCGGAAGTGTCGGGTGGCCGGGAATCGGTTGGAACATCTGCAGATGTGAAACGAATAGCCACCGAGGTGGCAAACCTTCTGCCTGGGTTTTCCTCAGATGGGAGAGAAGCCGACCGGAACCAAGGGGAGTGGAATCTAGACTGGATTGAACGGCAACTCAAGCAATTCTCACTTCGCTATCTTTCCGGAACGACTCCGGAACGTATTGCCGCACATCTGCAGGCAGTTAGCCGATTAGAGTCCGGGAGCCCCATTGTCGAGTCGACGTTTAACCAGGAATGGAATGTCTGCGAATACACCCTTGTGACGTTGGATGATATCAGACCAGGACTTTTTATGAATGTCACGGGGGTGTTGGCTGCGAAGGGTTTGCAAGTGCTTGATGCGCAAATCACCACGCGGGAGGACGGGATCGTCGTCGATACTTTTTATGTGTGTGACCCTGATTTTACAGGTCCTCCCCCAGCGGAACGATTAGACAGCGTCGGCCGTACGATCCGGAGTGTGTTAAGAGGCGAAACCTCAGTTTCTGACCTCATGCAGGGGAGTCGGCGTGTCACGTTTGGTCGTCAGTTGCCTCTTAACCAGGATCCAACCGAGGTCCAAATCGACAATGAAACCTCTGACAACTTCACTATTATCGATGTTTTTGCTCATGATCGCCAAGGGCTTCTATACGTCATGGCCCGGTCTTTGTTTAACCTCGGGGTGTCGGTTCATGCAGCTCGGATCGCCACGCGGTTGGATCAAGTCGTTGACGTGTTTTATGTGACCGGATCAAATGGATCGAAGATTGAAGATTCCTCAGCCTGTGAGGAAATTCGGAGAACCTTACAGGTGGATGTCGATGGTTTTTTAACGACCGGTAGTAGGTAAGGCCACACCCCAAGCATGAGCCAACCACCCTTTCCGTCTGTCCCTCCCGGCCTGGCCTCGGAAAAATTCAGGGCTCTTTTGAAGGGTGATTGGCAGGTTTTTTGACGAACCCCGACCTTTGGCCGCCAAGCATTGCTCCAACTTGATCGAACCGGTCCCCAGCATTGGCGGGGTGGGGCCCGTAAACCGGGATCGGTCTTTTCCCACCTGACCAAAAGCTCGCTGATAATCGGTTTTGTCTCTCTCGAACTCTCCGAGTTGGGCTCCGGGCTTGGCCCAGCGGTTGGGTTGGGAACAGCCGGAGATAAAAAATCCAACAACCAGACGGAGGGGCAACAGTTCCAAATTCAACTTTTGATTTCTTCGTGGAACCTTGACAAACAAGCTTCCCGGCAGTGGTATGTGATGGAAGGGAAAGAGGCTGAAAGTCAAATTTAGGGGGCCGCTTAGGCCTTTTGCCGTGTTTTCTCGGAAAAGGAATAGAAGGAAACCTCCAAGACGTTCCTATTCAGTGCCCCCTCTCATCATGAGAGGATGGTTCAAAAACCACATCTCGTACAAGGGAATGACGAACATCACCAGAAAGCTCATGACCATGAGGAGGTCTCCCGTCAACAACGTCACCACAAATAAGGGTGAAACATAGGTAATGAGCCAGGGGGAGGCCACGTCCAGCGTTACCCCGAGAAACGAGGCCCAGGCGATGAGGACTTTTACCGTGGGGCTGGCCATGGTGAGATAGAGCACATGCACCATGATAAGAAACACCACCGGCATCGTAAACAAATGAAAATGGGTTACTTCAGCTAACTGGCCAAACGACATGGGCTCCCCAAAATTGGCATCAGAGCCGCGGTAATGAGCGGCAATTCCTTTGGGTGTAAGATCCGTCATGCTGTGAGCCCAAAAAAACGAAAAGACAAATCCAGCTAACATGAGGAGAAGGAACCAGGTGTATACCAACCGGATGTGGCGGTCAGTGTCTCGCAGGCGAAACCGGGTGTTGAAATTCCGCATCCGATTTCCGTGCAGGCTTAAAGCCCTAAAAGGGATTCAAAAAACCCCTTTTCACTGCTCCCATTTGCCATGATATGACTGCCCAGACCCAGGGGCTTGAGGTAAAACTCATTGACCAGCACGAGGGCGCGTTTGACGCCGGCGCTTGCGGAACGGACTGACATAGTCGCACCGGTGATATTAATGATGTCCCTGTTGATCCGGATCGGATCCTGAACGGTTTTTCCCTCGTATTGGTAATTGAAACGCTTTCTGACGATTTCATTACCGCGCGACTCACGGTAGACGAGCACTTCAAAATTTGTGACCTGGCCCGTCCTGTCAATCCCCACCATATAGGTGATCGGCCGGTATTTGCCAATGGTATTTTGGATAATGGCGTACCCATCGGTCTTGCCATTGGTCTCGCCAAGGAAGACTTCAAAAGAGTCTTCTGGAAACTCCCATCCGATGTACGAGATCACCAAGGCTTTCTGCTCAGGGGTGAGTCGGATGACCTCCATCCGAATCCGCTCCGAGTCCGGAAACATGAGCTTGGCAGCTTGCTCCTCCGTGAGATACACTTCGATGTGTCCGATGTCTTCCTGAGTGAGCCATCGCTTCACTTCATCATCCCAGATGAGTTCGGGCTCCTCCTCTCTTTCCTCCCTTTCTTCTCTTTCCTCAGTTTCTTCACGGTCTTCGGAGGCCAGTAGAGAGGGAACGGGAAGAAAGACCAGCAGGAATAAGATCCCAATGGTCAGACTCAAGGCCTCCGTCAAAAGCCTTCTGGTTAACATCCTCTGTTTTTCAACCTCTTCTCAATCCGTTCGGCTAATCGAGCTTCCTCATCTTGGTGGGGGGGGACCCGACGCCATTCTCGGTATCGCACCCCCATGGGGGACCATGTTTCCCGGAACTGTTGGACCGCCACCGAAGCTCCCTGGGCCTGTGGTTCCACATCGACGATGAACCGGACTCGTTCTTTGTTGACATCTCGTTGGAACGCACCGGCTTTTGTTGTTGCTTGCACCGTGAGCCAGGATGTTTCGATGACGCCCTTGGCATCGTCAACGTGGTCTAAGTCGAACTCCTCAAGCGAAGCCAAGGCCACACTCCAGGCCTGGTCAAACGGGCAGTGGGTAGTCACCTTAGGGGAACCCAAAAACCCGATGCACCCTGCGTAAACACCGGCGGTCAAGATCAAAAGACTCATTCGCCACAGATGAGGGGTCATACAAAATCAATTTTTTCCGGTCAGCCTGAAAGGCTACCCAAAAGCCGTATGATTCAATGACCATGGAACAGCTTGTCCAAGCACTTCCTGGAAAATCCGCCTCCCTTCACCCTTCCCACTTGGAAGAAGAAGGAGGAGGGGGAAAAGCAGGGCATTGGAATTTTAGAAATAGGTAGCCACAGAGAACTGCCACCCATTGTTCCGGCCCGGATTATCGGATGGAGCCTCGGTATCCGTCGATCCGGCCTCCTCGTCATTGAAGGTGTAGCCGATCTTGAACACGGTGTCCTCGATTGGTCTGAAGTTGCCTCCTAGAGTCAGCCGCTTGAAATCTGAACGGTTGATGGAGCTATCGGTATTGGTGTCCGCCTCTCCATAACGAATGACGGCCGTGAAGGTCGAGGCGTCCGTAAAGTGCGTTGGGGCCATCCGTTTCAGAAACGCGGGCATGAAATGATAATTCCCCTGCACGTAAAAGCCGGCCATATTGCGCGGTGGGGTGCCAGCGGTAGTTGGTCCAGACGGACCATCTCCATCTGGGTCGAATGTTCCAGTAATTCCAGCTGCTGAGGGGGCCCCATCTCCACCTTCAATGTGCGCCCATGCTGATTCACCGATAATTTCAAACGGTCCGCGCTGGAGGGACCAATCCACGGCCGTGATGGTCAAGTCCTTGTCGCCGGCGTCGTCCCATTTCCCGTGGTGAATAGAACCCCCTATTTCCACTCCGAGGAACGGGCTCACTGCAACACGGGCCAGGATCGACTTGCTTTGGTTGTTATCCGTCTTCTGGCTTCCCTTGGATTTACTCACCCCGTCCGCCTCTGAGAACAATTCTTTTGTTTCTCCGTCAAACCCATTGACAACATAAACCTCGTAATCCACTTTCGACAGACGGGTAGGGTAAAAGGTTCCGTACAATCCAAGCCCGGATTCGGACAAGGTGGACGGAATGATGAACCTGCTAACCAGGGGCCGGTGCGTGAGGTCATTGAGGGGAGAGTCATGGAGCAGGTTAAAGCGGCCGAGCGGACTCAAAAGGATTCCGGCGCGAAAGTTCACCCAGTCCTCGATCAAGTAGTCGAATGTAGCGAACTCGACCTTGACCTCTCCATCGCCCTGGTTGTTGTCCGTCCCCCCGTGTTCGAATTCAATTTCCGCGGCGACCTGAATGCGGTCCGTGACATTCGAGTAGATAAAGGGGATAAATCGCACCTGATCGAACTCGAGCCCCTCGGAGCAATCCTTGGCCGAGCCGTTACAATCCGTCACCTCAAAGTCCATGTAGCCGCCTAAGACGGCCTTGGGAGATTTGACGAACGGTTTGGCGTAAATCGTCCTACCGCCTAGCAGGGTTCCGCCTCCTGTGAAGGCCTCAGGACCAGGTTTATCCGATGACGGAGGAAATGGAGTCAGGCCTCCACTCTTCCTCATTTCTTCCATTCTCATTTCTTTAATCATTTTTTGAATGGCTTCTCGCTGCTCCGGAGTAAATTCGTCATTCCCGTCTGCCCAAGCCCCGGTTTGCAGAAGGGCTGTCAGGACCACAAGAGCCCCCAGAAAAAACCATTTTCTCCTCGGACCTCCTCCAACAAGTTGATTGGAGACTCGGGGGTCCTCTGGAGTACTACTAGGATTCAGATGGTCCTCGATTATTGGAGCCTCAACCAATTGTAGGTTGCCTCCTACTGTAAATTGGATTAGCTCCTCGGTTTTCCAAAAATTCTTTGTCCCCTTTGACCTCCTAATTGGCAGGGCAGGGCTGTATAGTCCCTGCAGCATGCTCGATACTTGTAGAGGGAATAGAGATGATCCGCTTGCAACGATTGCATTTCAGTTCTACCCCCTTCGCGGCGGAGTTTTGTCACTAGTTGGCCGCAGTGGCACCGGGCCTCATTGTATTGAGGTTGGGGTGGCATATTTTCATCATGGAAAATGAGTATTATTTTCGTTTAAAATAATATGATTTTGAGAACCATTCTTATTATCTTAAAAACCCCATTTTTGTCAACCCCCTAGGAATGAATTTTTCCTGAACTTGCACCCAAAGGCCCTTCGCAAAAACCATGGTTAGGCTCGAAGAAGTAGAGTTTGGAAATGCTCAACACCCTCTTGTTTATAACAGGAATGGTGTGGCGACCTTCTAGAATTCCAGTGAGGGAGTACCTCACGGTTGAACAAGGAGTGGCCCGTGTAAATCGGGGTTGAAAGGATCAATTGGGGTCATGAGGAATTTAACCCCACTTTTTTGCTACCTTGTGATGATTGTGAGACGTTTGGTGCCGGTGACTCCTTTGGCTCACAGGCAATGGAAGCGCACCAGAGGAGATGCAACTTTGAAATCCTCTAGTTTCATAGGCTTGGCACTCGTCCCGAATGCCTGCTATTTTTATCGGCAATGAGGAAGTTCCTGTTTTCTTTAGGGCTATTGTTGAGACGCGTACCCCTTGTTAGGCCTACACCTGTTCTAGGTGGACAATGAATAGAAACCTTGTAGTCACAATCTTAATGGTTTTTTGTTGTCTGGAGTTGATGCTGGGGTGCACCTTAAGCACTCATACGGTAAGGCGAAGTCAGATGCTTATGGGCACGCTGGTGTGGGTTACGGCAGTCGCACCGGATGAGGAGCGTGCTCAAACAGCGACGGCGGCGGGTTTTGCCGAGATTCGGCGTGTGGAGGAATTGCTGAGCACCTGGATTCCCACTAGCGAGCTATCTCAGGTGAATGCCGCTGCTGGCAGTTCACCGGTGAAGGTTAGTCCAGAAACGATGGAGGTTCTGGAGCGCTCGCTGGAGATGGCGCGACTGACCGCGGGGGGATTTAATATTGCCATTGGTCCGGCTGTGGCGGCCTGGAATGCGAGCGAGAAAGGTCGCATACCCTCAGATGAGGAATTGAATAGCCTCCGATCCTTAATCGATCTTTCCAAGGTTCATTTGGACAAGGACAAGGGTACGGTCTTTTTGGCCCTTCCTGGGATGCAAATCGATGTCGGGGGAATCGGAAAGGGCTATGCAGCGGATTTAGCGGCGGCAGTGATGCAGGCAGCGGGTGCCTCTGCCGGGGTGGTGGCCATCTCGGGGGACATCAAAACTTTCGGACGACTGCCGGATGGCCAACGGTTTCGGTTTGGAATCCAGCACCCCCGAAAGGAGCAAGGGGAACTGATTGCCAGTTTAGCGTTGGAAAACGAGGCCGTTTCAACGGCAGGTGATTACCAGCGGTTTTTTATAAAGGATGGGATTCGTTACCACCATATTCTGGATCCCACGACTCTTCAGCCGGCACGCTTGTCTCAGAGTGTCACGATTGTGGCCCCTGAAGGTACGATGGCGGATGGCTTGGATACTGGGATTTTTGTTATGGGTGCTGAGAAGGGCCTGGCTTTGATTGAGCGGCTTCCCGGTGTGGAGGGTCTTATCATCGGGAGGGATGGGGAAATCTTCGTCTCTTCAGGCCTCCAAGGCCGTTTGGAATTTGAGCTGAATTGATACAAGGCTGAAAATCTTTACCTAATCTTGGTCTTTTCCCTTTCCGTGTGGGGAAGACCCTCCGGAGTGTCCTTTCATTCTCTCTCCCCCGTGGGCCTTCATGCGCTCATGGACAGCCTTCATTCGTTTCCGTTGTTCGTCTGTGAGAACCCCTTGGGCATCCCGGCGTGTTTTGATGGAGGCCATATAAAGATCCGCCCGGAGTGCGTGGACAGTTTTCAGTTTGGATTCAATGTCAGTGAGGCTTGCCTTATCGTCTCGCAGTAATTCATGGAGGTCAAGACTGGCTAACTCCACTTCGGCGTTCAATTTGATTTGGGTTTTTTTGAAAGAGGTTTGAAGGGCCCGAAGTTGGTTTTCCTGCTCCTCGGTAATACTCATCCCCTCTTTGAATTTTAGAATGTGCTGAATGAATTTGCTGGCGCTTTGATGAGGTCCGGAATGGCCGGTTCCATGGCTTCGAGAGCCTACCCCGGAATGCCCGGAATATCCTTTACTAGGGTGGCCGCCATGGGAGGAAGAGCCCTGATGGGGAGAGCCATGCCCCATAAGTCTCTTTCCGTGCTGCCCAAATTCTCCATCTGACTTTCCCGGTTTGTAGTCTTTGGAATCAGCCCATCCTGGTATCGTCATGATCAACAGGATTGCACTTCCGAATAAGAATGCGGAAAGCCACGAAAAGGATGGGGGGGTGTGAAGCCTCATGCCAAATCCTCCTTTCAGGATCGATGGGAATGTTCCCGGACAGGATTCTTGATGAATCCGAACGGAGTTGAATCATGACTTATTATAAAGCCATCATGCCCGAGAAGCTAATCCGAGCGAGTGAGGCCAAGGTGAGTGAATCTTCTCAGGCGGTCAAGACCTGGATTTTTCGAATAACACCGTATGGGTGGCAGTGAGGTTCAACTCCACCGCGGCATCGATGGGGTAGACCGTGGTTGAGTGTTCACTGCAGTGGACAGTATGGCCGGAGGCGAGGCGAATGGTGTAAAGGTTTTCTGACCCTCGAAACTGCCTTGATTCAATACGGGCTGTCCCCTTGCCTGTCGACCTTATCTGAACGTCATCCGGGCGGACCATGCCCAGGACTTGGGGGTCCCCTTGGTACTCCACCGCTTTAGGGAATTCCCCAATC
>JACZVJ010000087.1 GCA_022572725.1 Nitrospinota bacterium
CGCTCGGCCTTCTTTGAGAAACACTTCTAGATGACCATTGCTGTTGATCAGCGCCTCAGGCGACTCGCTTGATCCCTGGCCATAATGGGTTTTGAGCCCCTTGATGGTGGTCGCGCCGACCTGAATGGCGATGTCGGTGCGTTTCGTGGCTTCTTGGAGGGTTTTCAGATCTGTAGGGGTGATATCCGAAATCACATTTCCAAAAGAATCGATATAGGCCACCCGGCCTTCCAACACTCCGTGGTGAACCTCAGGCTGTTTAATGGAAAGCCGAACGTGGTCACGAATAAGGCGCCCATAGGATCCAGGTACTTGCCCTCGGGTGAGCCAGGCGCCAGCCGGCGCAAACAAATCCCGGCCGTCAAAGGTGGCCCCCTCTGAATCAAGCCGGAATTGCCGATTTTCAATATGCCGGACCTCTACCGAGAGTTCATTCTCATAAATATAACTCAAGACCCCGTTGTCCGGGGCAACAAAGAAGTACCGCGAAGTGGACACCAAAAGAGGGCGTCGTGAGGAACCCACCCCAGGATCCACTACGACCACATGAACGGTTCCATCGGGGAAGTAGTGATAGCAGGATTTCAAAAGGAATGCCGCTTCTTCGATGGAATGAGGCGTCACCTGGTGTGAGAGGTCAACAATCCGGGCTTGTGAATTGATGCCCAAGATGACCCCTTTCATGCTGGCGACAAAATAATCCCGGTCACCAAAGTCAGTTAACAGAGTCACCACAGAAATTACGGATAGCATGCTAGAGCTCCTGAATGAAAATTTCTTGAATTTCGTACTCCACCGTGCCTGCCGGCCTATTGACTTGCACAATGTCACCAACCCGGTGCCCAATCAATGCCCGACCGATAGGAGATTGCACGGAAATCAACCCTTTATCGATGTCAGTTTCCTCCTGGCCGACGAGGGTATAGGTTTTTTCTTCTTGGGATTCTAGATCAACCAGCCGGACCGTGGCGCTGAACACCACCTTCTCGCAAGGGCCCTCCTTGGCCTCAATAACCTGAGCGTCAGCCAGCGTGCCCTCAATTTGGCTGATGCGGGTCGCGATATGTTGCTGCTGCTCCTTCGCATAATAATACTCGGCATTTTCTGAAAGGTCGCCATGCTCCCGCGCTTCGGCAATGGCCTGGATGTTCTTCGACCGATCGTCTTTTCGAATTCGCGCTAATTCCGCCTTGAGCGCCTCATAGCCTTTTTTCGTCATGGGAACGGGCATAACACCTCACTGGTGGTTACACTTTCTGGAAAACTCGGACGTTACTCATCACGTGCCCCTTCGCTCTCGAAGCGTGAGGGGCCCATTCGTTATGCTTGGGTTGGGTGGTATTCCTGAAGGGGTTGAACAGTCAGAGAAACCTTGGCGGTTGCCTCTATGCCCGTGACCGCAGCCCGGACGCCCTGGATGGTCGTAAAGTAGGGAATGCCTTGTTGCAAGGCTTCTCGTCGGATTGGAGCGGAATCGGCTTGAGATGAGGCGGTTCCCACGGTGTTGAGAACGAGGTGCGCCTCCCGATTTTTGATGTGATCCACAATATGCGGTCTTCCCTCGGCAACTTTATTGACCGTTTCCACCTCCACCCCTTGCTGCCTGAGAAAGGCCGCCGTTCCTCTCGTTGCGTGAAGGCGGAAACCAAGTTTGCGAAGCCGGCGGGCGATATCAACTGTAGCGGTTTTGTCTCCATCCTTCACGCTCATGAGGGCTATCCCTCCACGAGGGAGGATCATGCCTGCTGCTGCCTGAGACTTAGCGAAGGCCCACCCGAAATCGCGATCGATGCCCATGACCTCACCGGTCGATCGCATTTCGGGTCCCAACAACACGTCGACGTTGCCGAACTTGGTAAACGGAAACACCGACTCTTTCACCGCGACATGGGCAATGTCTGGAGCACATGTAAACCCCAATTGAGTGAGCGTATGCCCTGCCATGACTTTCATGGCCAATTTTGCGAGAGGAACCCCAATGGCTTTGCTGACAAAGGGAATGGTGCGAGACCCCCGGGGGTTCACCTCCAAAATGTACACGTCACCGTGCTGAACTGCAAACTGGACATTCATCAACCCGACGACGTTCAACTCTTTGGCGAGAGCAATGGTTTGTTCACGGATTCGATCGATCACATCGTTCTTCAGGGTATAAGGCGGAAGAGAGCAGGCCGAATCTCCCGAATGAATGCCGGCTTCTTCGACGTGCTCCATGACGCCAGCCACCACGACTTCAGTGCCATCGGCAATCGCATCCACATCCACCTCAATCGCATCGGATAAGTACTGGTCGATTAAGAGCGGGTACTGAGAGGAAGTCAGCACGCGGGTCTTCACGTAGTGATGTAAGGAGGTTTGATCGTAGATCACCTGCATGCCCCGGCCCCCCAGGACATAGGAGGGGCGCACCATGATGGGAAACCCGATCTCCTCAGCTACCCCCAGGGCCTCTTCACCTGCTCGAACCGTGCCATTTTGGGGCTGTTTCAGGCCGAGGGTCCTGATTAAGTCGCTGAACCGTTTCCGGTCTTCGGCCCGATCAATGGCATCCGGGGTGGTCCCTAATATAGGGACCCCGGCTCTCGCGAGCGGCAGAGCCAATTTTAACGGGGTTTGCCCACCAAACTGCACGACGACCCCCAGAGGATTTTCTCGCTCCACAATATTGAGGACGTCTTCCTCAGTGAGCGGCTCGAAATACAGGCGGTCGGAAATATCATAGTCCGTGCTGACGGTTTCGGGATTGCAATTGACCATGATGGTTTCGATACCGATCTCCCGCAAGGCCAAGGCGGCATGCACGCAGCAGTAATCGAATTCAATCCCCTGCCCGATCCGGTTGGGGCCTCCTCCGAGGATGACCACCTTTTTCCGATCAGTGGGGCGCGCCTCGCAATTTCTCCCGTAGGTGGAATACAGATAGGGGGTATGGGCTTCGAATTCTGCCGCACAGGTATCCACCCGAGCATAGGTGACCCCTTTCCCATCGAGGTTGTTGGCGCGCCATTCACGGACCTGGCCAGCGGTGCAGTGAAGAAGTTGCGCCAGCCGTTCATCAGCAAAACCCATTTGCTTGGACTCCCACAGAAGATCCGGCCAGCCCGAAAAGCCGGCTGCGGCGCGATCACCGTCCTCTTTACCAGGCCATCCCCCGTGCCGGGCTTTTTGGACCAACTGGCCTTCAAACTCGACGATTTCCTGAACCTGCGATAAAAACCAGGGATCGATGTGAGTCATCGCATACAATTCTTCTTGGGGGATCCCTAAACGCAATCCATCCGCGACATGCCATAGTCGGTCGGGATGGGGAATCCGAAGAGCATTACGGACTCGTTCGAGGAGTTCAGGGTCGCCCTCGTCCGAAGGCAGTTTCCCATCCAAGCCGCAGAGCGAACCCAATCCGAACCGATCAATTTCCAGTGACCGAATAGCCTTCTGTAAGGCCTCCTTAAAAGTTCGGCCTAGCGCCATGGCTTCCCCCACTGACTTCATTTGGGTGGTCAAGGTGGGATCGGCGCCCTCAAATTTTTCGAAAGTGAACCTTGGAATTTTGACGACCACGTAATCGATGGTCGGCTCGAATGACGCTTTGGTCACTTGAGTGATATCGTTGGTGATTTCGTCCAGGGTATAGCCCACAGCGAGCTTGGCGGCGATTTTAGCAATCGGAAAGCCCGTGGCTTTGGAGGCTAGAGCCGAACTCCGGGAAACACGGGGGTTCATCTCAATCACCATCAGCTCGCCCGATTCCGGTTTCACTGCAAACTGGATGTTGGACCCGCCGGTCTCCACACCGATTTCCCGAATGATCCGGATCGCCGCATCCCGCATGCGTTGGTATTCTTTGTCGGTGAGGGTCATCGCGGGGGCCACCGTGATGCTGTCTCCGGTGTGAATCCCCATGGCATCCAAGTTTTCAATGGGGCACACGATGACCACGTTATCTTTCAGGTCGCGCATGACCTCTAACTCAAACTCCTTCCAACCAATTAATGATCGTTCAATCAGGACCTCGCCGACGGGGCTGGTCGTCAGCGCCCAATCCACACACCGCTCAAATTCTTCGCGGTTGTATGCAATGTTCCCTCCTGACCCCCCAAGGGTAAATGAGGGACGCACAATGGCAGGGAACCCCACCAGCTCCAGGACCTCCATCGCCTTGTCTCTTGTTCGCACGCACCGACTCTCGGGAGTCGTGAGGCCGATTCGTTGCATGGCCTGCTTAAAGGCCTCACGATCCTCTGCTTTATGAATGGCCTCGTACGGCGCACCAATCAACTCAACGCCATACTTTTGGAGAATACCCTTTTGAAACAACTCCACGGTGATGTTCAACGCCGTTTGCCCGCCCATGGTCGGGAGCAACGCATCGGGGCGTTCGCATTCAATAATCAGCTCAACCACCTCCAGGGTAATGGGCTCGATGTACGTCCGATTTGCCAACTCGGGGTCGGTCATAATGGTGGCCGGGTTACTGTTGAGGAGGATGACCTGATACCCTTCCTCCCTCAGGGCTTTGCACGCTTGGGTGCCGGAGTAATCAAATTCACAGGCCTGGCCGATTACAATAGGCCCGGACCCAATCAGCAAGATTCGACGAAGATCTTCACGCTTGGGCATAGAGGGGAATTAGGGGGTGGAGAGTAGAGATTGTTTTCTGACCGGATCCGCCGTGGAAGAAGCCTTGGGCGGATGATAAAACCGCCGCCTCACGCCAGGAACCCAGTCCTCGATTTGTTTGATTCGGGTGGCATCAGAGGGGTGCGTGGAGAGGAATTCCGGAATAGCCGCATTCGACCGGAAACAAAATTTTCCAATCATTTGTCTAGGGCATCCACTCATTCGTTCCCAGAAGCCGACTGCCTCACCTGGGTCGTAGCCCGCCTTGGCCATGAGACGAAGTCCAACAAAGTCCGCTTCAGACTCCTGCACTCGGTTATGGGGTAAGGCAACGCCGACCCCATAGGCGCTCATCGCACCAAGGGCCACTTGCGGGTCCACTCCTCCAGTAGCGGCGCCGGCAAGGGCGATCACTTGGGCTCCCATTTCCAGGATGCCTCGGCTCATCCGTTCGGCCCCATGCCGCTGGAGCACATGGGCCACCTCATGAGCCATGACCGTGGCCAAGCCCGCTTCAGTTTTGGTGTGCTTTAAAATACCGGTAAAAATCGCAACCTTCCCACCAGGCAGGGCGAACGCATTAACGGTCTCGTCTTCTTGAATGACGGCAAACTCCCAGTGATATTCAGGTTTGTTGGCGGCTTTGGCAATCCGTCGTCCCACTCGATTCACCATGTCGTTCAGTTCCGGGTCGGTACTCAGCCGTGCGTGTTTCAAGACCTCACGAAAGGCGGTGACTCCCATTTCCCTTTCTTTCTCCTCAGAATAATAGGAGAATATTAATTGATCCCGTGCGGTTCCCGGAGCTTTAACGCATCCCAAAAGGCCAAGCAACAAACACACTAGAATTGGCCACATAGTCATGGCCAATCCCCAGGAATTCGGGGAAGGAGAAATCCGTAGGTCCGTCGCCGAACCGAGCCTAGGGGAACCGTCCAACCATTTCATTAGGGTAACCAAAGATACATAAAGGCCGGTGAACCCCCTCCCAGAAGAGTGGTGAGTGAGACCGGGTCGAGTTTGAGGACTGGCCAACCTGTCTCTCCCCGTGGCCATTGAGAATATATATTAGGATGATACCCGCTGGACCGGTGATACATCACCACTCTGGCATCCGCCAAGCCGGCTTCCCGTTTGGCCAGTTCAATGGCATCATCAAGGTAACCGATTTCATCCACCAACCCAAGCTGTTTTGCCTGAGCAGCGGAATAGATCCGACCATCCGCAAGACGCTTCACCTCTTCTTTTGACAAGCGAGGTCGTCCTTCCTGGACGGCCTGAAGAAAGCGGTCGTACAGGGAATCAATGACGCTTTGGAAAATGGCACGCTCTTCCTCCGTCATGGCACGGAAGGGAGAGCCCATGTCCTTATTGGGCCCTGAGGTCACGGCGATGGCTTCGATCCCGACCTTTTCTAAAAGCCCTGCCGCGTTCAACGAGACCATAATCACCCCTATGCTCCCCGTGATCGAAGAGGGATGGGCCACAATTCGATCCCCGGCTACCGCAACATAGTATCCCCCGGAGGTCCCGAGGTCCATGATGGAAGCAATAATGGGAATGGGCCGCTTTTTCTTAAAGACCAGAACTTCGTGATGCAAGATATCCGAGGCCGTGACCGTGCCGCCCGGGCTGTTAATCCGAAGAACCACAGCCTTCACATCCGGATCATCAGCCGCCTTGGTCAACTCCTCTTTGAACCGGGTGGGGAGACTTGGGCGGTCCAACAGTCGGTCTATGACCCCCGTGGGCCTGGAGGAGAGCAGCAACCCGGAAATATCGACAATCAGAACTTTGGCTTCCCCCTTACCGGAAAGTTGCGTTTCTTCCAATGGACCACTTGTGGGAAACAAAGACTGGGAGACACAGCCCGAAAGCCCAAGCACAAGGCTCATGATGAGCGCAGCTCTATGCATCGTGTTTCTCCATCATCCGGACGAATTGATCAAACACATAAGCCGAATCATGAGGCCCCGGTGAGGCCTCAGGGTGGTATTGGACAGCAAGCACGGGGACCTCAAGCGCCTCCATCCCTTCAAGGCATTCATCATTCAAGCTCACATGGGTTTGGCGAAACGGCCCCCATTGGGTCTGAAAAAGAGCCGCCTCCCGCTTTCTGATCTGAGGAACATCCGGGCTCCCCACAGCGAAATTATGATTTTGGGAGGTAATTTCCACTTTCTGGGACCGAAGATCCATCACTGGATGATTGGCCCCGTGATGGCCGAATTTAAGCTTATAGGTACTGAGGCCGATGGACAGCCCGAGGATTTGATGGCCAAGGCAAATTCCCAGGATGGGCCGCCATCCAATTAAATCCTGCACGTGGGGAATCGCATACGAAGCTCCTTGCGGATCCCCTGGCCCATTGGACAGGACAAGGCCGTCTGGGTTCATCGACCGAATGGTCTCGGCTGACGTGGAAGCCGGGACTACTGTAAGATCACAACCCACATCGATGAGACGGCGAAGAATATTCTGTTTCACTCCAAAATCATACACGATCACGCGAAATGACCGGTCCCTCCCCGCCTCGGTTGAGCCCGGGCCATTTGGGGTGGGCGGGGGCCAATCGCCGGTTCCTTCTTTCCAGGTATAGGGAACGGCGCAGGTGACTTGTGAGACTAAGTCCCGCCCAGCCATGGCAGGAACAGCTTGCGCTTTCTCGACCAACCTCGAAGAGTTCAAGTCGAGTTGGGAGATGACCCCGGCCTGTGACCCTACCTCGCGGAGGTGTCTGGTCAGAAAGCGGGTGTCAATTCCCTCAATTCCGACCACCCGATAGTGCACGAGGTAGTCGTGCAAGGATTGAAAGGCCCGCCAGTTGCTTGGGTAGCGGGTAGCCTCCCTGACAATGAAGCCCTCCGCCCAGATCCTGCGTGATTCAAAATCCTCATGGGCGATCCCGTAATTACCCAGGTGGGAACAGGTCATCACAACCATTTGTCCCTTGTATGATGGGTCCGTCAGAATTTCCTGATACCCTGTCATGGCTGTGTTAAACACCACTTCCCCAGAGGTCTCTCCTTCGAATCCCAAGGCGCGCCCTTCAAAAATGGTCCCGTCAGCCAGTGCCAAAATCGCTTTCTTCATGGAAACTTCCCTGAGCTCTTACTTCCTATTGTGGGGGAGACCCATTGGCCACCACTCTCCCCTCCTGAGGTGAATCCTCAATGGGCTATTCAAACCCAAAGGCTCCCCTCCTCCCGACCCACTGTCTGAATTTCACAACCAGTAAACCGACGGCCAATCCCCCATTGATGAGATGAAGCGCGCGGACGATCATGTGGGTGCGAAAAAAAGCCTCATACGCAGTCTTTTTGGCCACCTCCCCCTCCGCCAAGAAGGCCGCCTCCTGTAATTGAACGGCATTGGGTCCTAGGACAAGAACGATAAGAGTGGTCACCAGACTCAAGGCTACCAGGAGTGCCACTTCCGTACGGGTGGGTGGCAAATTCCCAGATAATGAATTACGACTTTTCCATAGCCGAAACCAAGTGGACCCAATCAGAAGAATCACGATCCCGCTCGTGAGCGCATTATAATTGTCAAATACCCGGCGTAGAAACCGGCCGCCGGCCTCTATCCCAAAGGAATTGAAGGTGGCAGGAATCACGGAAGTGAGAATGACGGCCAAACCGCCAATCCACATTGTGAGCCCCAGCAACTCAAGCAGGGAACAGGATAATTGCCACCCTGAGGTCACTCGGGCCATATTGCCTCACCCCACAACACCAACCCCAGAAATTCCTCGCCTAAGGGCTGTCGTACACCACCTCTCCGCCCACGATCGTTTTCATGACTCTCCCCTTCATGGTCCACCCGGTAAAGGGGGTATTGCGGGCTTTGGACTGAAACCGTGAAGGGTCCACGACCCACGTGTGGTCGGGATCAATGAGAACAACATCGGCATCGGCGCCAAGGGCAAGGGTACCTTTGGGCAGGGCAAACACTTGGGCAGGGGCACACGTCAGCTTCGAAATCGCCTGCTCGGAGGATAACACCCCTTCCTCCACGAGATTCAAGACCAATGGGAGCGCAGTTTCCAGCCCAACGATGCCGAAGGGCGCTTCATCGAACTGAAGCTGCTTCTCCTGCACTGCATGAGGGGCATGATCAGTGGCGATGCCATCGATCGTGCCATCCCGCAAACCCTCTTTCACCGCCTGGACGTCGGCACCGGTGCGAAGGGGAGGGTTCATCTTGGCATGAGTGTTAAAATTGCGGACCGCCTCTTCGGTGAGAGAAAAATGATGGGGGCAGGCTTCCGCCGTAACCGCCAATCCTCGGGATTTGGCTTCCCGGACTAAGCGAACCGACCCCACGGTGCTGACATGCGCGAGGTGAAGTCTGGCTCCCGTCAGTTCAGCCAGGGCCACGTTCCGGGCAACCATCACCTCTTCCGCGGCACTGGGAATACCGGCAAGGCCAAGTTCAGTTGAGACCAAACCTTCGTTCATGCTTCCACCTTCGGCGAGACTGAGGTCTTCGCAATGATCGATAATCGGTAAATTAAAGGCGAGGGCGTACTCCATGGCCCGCCGCATAATCAAACTTTGCATCACGGGACGCCCGTCATCGGAGAGCGCCACGCATCCAGCGTCGTACAGTTCACCAATTTCCGCCAATTCATTGCCATCGGACCCTTTCGTGATCGCCCCAATTGGAAAGACATGGGCTTGTTTTGCTGAAGCGGCCTGCCGCAGGATGAACTCCGTGACCGACCGGGAATCATTGACAGGCCGGGTATTGGGCATACAGCACACCGAGGTGAACCCCCCAGCCACGGCAGCCCTGGCACCCGTGGCAATGGTCTCCTTGTACTCAAAGCCGGGTTCTCGGAGGTGGACATGCAGATCAACAAACCCCGGGCAGACCCACAGCCCCTTCGCCTCAATAACGGTGACATGGGAGGAGTTGTCACCCTTCACCAGGAGTTTCGCCCCAACCGCAGCAATTTTCCCACCCTCAATAAGGACATCAGCTTTGCCATTGAATCGGCCGGGATCGATGACATGACCATTTCGAATCAGCGTCTTCATATTCAACCTATTAATAACTTAAAAAATCAGACAACAGAGTCGCCGCTAGTATCCTTCCGTTTTGTCATTCCCGCGGAAGCGGGAACCCAGGCTTTTCCTGGGATTTCTGGATGCCCGTTTCCACGGGCATGACGGAGGTTTTTACAATTATGTCTTGCTAAAAATGAACCTAATAATGTCTAGGTACAAAACATGCGCTATCAACTCAACCCAATGGGTGAACTCCCCCAAGTCTCTTGTCAATTTAACTGGGAGAGCAGATACATCAACCCCATCCGGACTGCGACACCATTGGTCACCTGATCCAAAATACTGGCAGAAGGGCTATCCGCGACCTCGGGGGCAATTTCAATTCCCCGGTTGATTGGGCCTGGGTGCATGATGAGCACATCGCTTGCGGCCAATCGCACACGCTCTGGGGTCAGACCATAAAGCCTGGAATACTCCCGAACCGTGGGAAACAAGGAACGGCCTTGGCGTTCGAGCTGGAGCCGAAGCATGATGATCACATCCATGCCGGGTAAGGCCGAATCGAGGTCGAAAGAAATTTTGACCCCCAGGCGATCCAGATAGGGAGGGATCATGGTCGGGGGCCCGATGACAAGGACCTCGGCCCCCATCTTGGTCAGGGCGCGAATATCCGACCGCGCCACCCGGCTATGGGCCAGATCCCCGACAATGGCAACCCGCAGGCCTTTGAAGCCTGACTTTTTCTCCTTGATGGTAAACAGATCCAAGAGCGCTTGAGTGGGATGCTCGTGCCATCCATCCCCGGCATTGATCACGGATGAGCGGACGGCTCTGGCCAAGGTCTCCGCAGCGCCCGCTGAAGAGTGGCGAAGGATGATGATATCGGCTTGCATGTACTCGATATTTCGCGCCGTGTCCAGCAGGGTCTCACCCTTCATCACGCTACTGGCAGAGGGTGAAAAGTTGATCACGTCCGCGCTCAAGCGTTTGGCTGCTAATTCAAAAGATGCGCGTGTGCGAGTACTAGGTTCAAAAAAGAGGTTCGCAACCGTTTTCCCCCTGAGGGCCGGAACTTTCTTGATCTCCCGGCCACTGACCTCTTTAAAAGGCTCGGCGGCGTCGAGAATCAGAGTGATTTCCTCAGGAGCCAGGGATGCGATACTGAGCAAGTCCTTGCGCTTGAAACCCATGTCGCCCTCCCCTATTCCTTCAGTGTGGAGACCCGGTCATGCTCGCCCGTTTCTTCGAGGAAAACCCGGACAACCTCATCCCGGGACGTCGGAATATTTTTACCCACGTAGTTGGCACGAATGGGCAGTTGGCGGTGGCCCCGATCAATCAGAACGGCTAACTGGATCTCGGCGGGTCGACCCAAATCCATCAGGCCATCCATGGCGGCCCGGATGGTCCGTCCTGTGAAGAGCACATCATCCACCAAGACAATTCTCAGGTCTGAGATATTGAACGAAATGGTCGTTTTCCGCAGGACGGGCTGATTTTTTCGAAGCGCGAGATCATCACGATAGAGGGTAATGTCCAATTCACCGAGGGGGACGTGGGCGTGATCGATCTGCTGAATGAGTTGCACCAAGCGCTGGGCAAGGTACACCCCCCCAGTGCGAATCCCGACCAAGGCCAAGTCCGCCGTGCCTTTATTCCGCTCCAGAATCTCATGAGCAATCCGCGTCAGCGCCCGCCCCATCTCGTGCGCGTCCATAAGGAGCGTATCAGCTTTATTGGTCACAGGGTCCATCATTCGGTGTCAGGCCAAAAAAAAACCTTCCCCCCTTAATTCAGGTGAGAAGGTTCGCGTATGGGTGGAGCCGCGTAGAGGGCCGACTCATTCATTTGGAGAAACTCCTTCCCCACCTCACAGGATGGGCTTTAAAGGTTTCCCAATCCTATTCACTCTGACATGAGGAAGTCAAGGAACCGACGCGCGCGCAGTCGGAGAGCAAACGAACGCGCAACAGCCTGGTGGCATGAGGCGCCTCCGCAAACATTATATGTAAAAAATCAAATTCTATCTCTCAGACACTGTCCGGTGAAGTTCAAAGTCAGTGGACTTGGTTGAGGCCCGTGCCTCCTCGTCCCGTCATGCCCGCGGTCCTTAGCGGGTATCCATCTTTTCTGCCCCCTAGCAAGAACAGCAAGATGGTTCCCCGCTCCAAACTACGGAGATGACAGACGGAGATTTTGCCCTGACAGTTACCGATCACCTTCACAATTTTACCTGGCACGGTCTGAAAGAAGAAAAATAAGTTTGACACATTATAAACCGTCTAGGTGCGATCCATCCTAGGGAATCCCGAATTCAAGCAGCAACTGTGGAGCCTTGGTCAACTCGTCCATGGCTTGAGCGCTCTCCCAGGAGTAGGCACTGAATCGTCTGATACGCTCAACACATCCTTGCTCCCCGGTTGGGAACTTGCCCTCCGCAAATTGTTTGAATAAACCTTCCTCAAGCAGGATGTTGGGCTTTTTCAATGCCCTGCAAGGGAACCACCCCATTCCTGATTTTTGAGAACTGGGATAGGGGCCAGGGGTGGAAGCCCTGATCTCTCACCGGGGTTGAACACAACCAAAACGCCACCGTCTCATCCTACTAAAAGTAAGAATTTTGGAGAGCTTTTATGCCCATAATGTCACCATCCTCGCCCAAAGCCAAAATCACGTTGACCCTCAGTCCAGAGCTTCTCCGCCAAGTTGATGCCCTGCTGAGGACAGAAGGAAATGGCTCCCGCAGCCAAGTCGTTGAAACTGCCCTTCGGCATTGGCTCCAGGAACGAGCCCACCTCGAGCTGGAGCGGCAAACCGAGGCCTATTACCGGTCCCTCTCGAAAGGCGAGCAAAAAGAAGATCGGCAATGG
>JACZVJ010000088.1 GCA_022572725.1 Nitrospinota bacterium
ACCGATTTGACCGTGACTTCCTGAATCCGATCTTGCCAGTGAACCTGCGGGGAGAGCTTAAACTCGGAGGGCTGGACCGAATTCCATGCCGAGGACATGGGATCATCTTTCGGGAGGGCACCGTCAGTGAGATAGAGACGTACGGCGACACTCCCCTCTTGTGTTTCAGCGGAATTTGCCCGCGGGGTGCTGAGCCAGGCCTCGTTGCCAAGGAGGAAGAGTCCCGCTAGGAGAACTCCCCAACCGATCATGTGGGTAACTCTTCCCCTCCCCGATTCCTTTGCGCGCATCCGTAAAGATGTCATTCTTCCTCTTCCCACGTCCGAGGCGACTGCCCCGCTCCGTCGTACTCGCCCATGATAACCTGCCAGACCTGCTTATCCGTCAGTTCAACTTCCCACCGGGGCATGGCCGATTTCCAGGGCTTCCCCTCAATAGGTAACCCCACTCCGCCCTTTTTGATTCGCCAGAAGAGAAACGATTCCTGTAATTGCGCAATGGTTCCAGAATCTCGGAAATTCGCAGGCGGGGGATTAAAGCCAGGAGCTGCCGTGCCTTTTCCGTCAAAGTTGCTGCCATGACAGGGTGAACATCTGGACGCATAAATGCCCTTCCCAATCTGAATGTTGGCCTCAGTTGGCTGCAACGGATTCGCCAACCCCACAAACTCCCCTGGAGGCGCCGGATGGATGGTCCGGCTTTCTGCCGGTGGAAAGTCACTAGGGGCTAAGCTGGTATAGGTTTGCCAACCGACTAACAACGGAAAGAGAATCAGCAATAAGAGTCTGGCGATTTTGGCCACACCTTCCTGCCCTTCCCCAACCAAAAAACGGTGGATCGGCCCCATAAATTCCTCAAGTGAGGCCCCACTCATGGTGTAAAAGATCATCAGGGCACTGAAGGTCAGAGCCACGTACAACCCAATGAGACTCATGGGAAGCGGGGCAGTGAACAAGGGGAGAACCCACTTGAGAAAGACAAAAATCCCAACCAGGACTATTGCTGAAATAGAGAGGGAATGTTTCAAAATTGCAAGGAGATTTCTCATGGTTCATCCTTCGGCTTAAGCCTGAAAAACCACGCCACTGCTTGGTGAGACACTACGTGTCAATTCTCGGCTGCCCCCCTTATAGATGCCACCTCGATAGCTTCCGGTTTCATCACATCTTCCACCTTGATGCTAATGGGTTCTCCGCTCATTTTTTGTAAAAACGCAATAACAGACAAAATTTCTTGGTTCGTTAACGCAATGGGATTTTTGTTGATATGGGGCATTCGGGCCGGATATTCCTGTGGAAGCCCCTCATGTCGAAAATCCTTATAGATATAGGCTTGGGGCTGGGTCAGACTCTCATAGATGAACTCTCTCGTTAATTTGGCCCCAATTCCCTTTAAGTCCGGACACCGGGCCGCCTCTCGCGGTCCAATGGAATGACACAGGGCGCACTGCCCTTTACTGAAAAAGATCTTTTGCCCAATGAAGGCCAGATCGTCGGGAGTCTGGATCCTGGCCATGTCAAACGTTTCAACGGCTGGTGGGAGAGAGGGTGCTTGGGGGATACTGGCGCCAATAAGACTAAAGAGCCCTAACATAATGACCACAAACCCGACGACCCTGACAAACATGGCCTTGATGAAGAGCAGGATGACAATCCCGCTCCCCATGACAATCAACGATAGCAAAGGTAAAAGTAATTCAAACTCGCTCATGCATCCTCGCTTATAGCTACAAGTTCAACGACTCTTTACCCACATTTCTTTGAGCTTAGAATCTGTAGGACAATGAATTCTCACTAACAATGAATCACCTGTTATCCTGCACTCCCCCTTTTCCTCCTGAGCTTGGGGAGCCACCGGCCATAACCGGGGTTAGACCTGGTTCCACCTTCTGCGGACTTTCTTTAGATGGGGCCTGACTCTTATCCCCCATCGTCGCCACCCAGAAAATAAACGCGACAAGAAGGCAGAAGAAAAAAGTGTTTAAGGACATTAAGGCTGCGGCATAACCTAGGGCAGGGGAATACGCATATTCCGAGGTGTCACGTAACACCCCATAGACGTGCCAATGTACCCTGGACGAAGATCGGGCATATCCCATAAGGGACATGAGCAAGATGACCATCACCGCATTTGAAACCAGGGTATACCCAGACCTTACGGGCATTTGACCCCAGACCATTTCAGTGGTGGTTTTCGCACTCTTCAGGAGAACGGCTGTGAGCGGGGTAAATGTCACCAGGATGAACAGCACGATCAAGACCTGTGCAACCGAAAGAGTGTTGATCCGGAAGAGAGCCGGAACAAAATAGCCCCAAACCCCTAACACCACGATGGTGATCGCCGCCACCGCGAGGACTCCACCCATTATAGCTTTGGCAATCTTCGCCCATGGGGCTGTCTCCTGTTTCCCAGCTCGCCAATACATGATAAAACTCATGAACGTCACCAGAATCATGAGATTCGCCACGGTCATCTTGGCTGACATGACCCCAAACACACCCAACAAGGGATGGTGCGCTCCCCCCATTTGCTGAGCCTCTTGCAGGCTCGCCACAAGGGTATGGGGGGTCATCCACACCGCCAGGGATACCATCAAGACGATGAGCATCGCCAAGATGGGTTTCTTATAACTCTGTGCAACCCCAGGAATACGATAGGAGATTCCCATCCAGAAATAATAGTTCGCCCCCAGGAATAAGACCCCAATAAGCATCGCCTGGAGAATAAAGAGCCAGGCTAAAAACCCACCCATGAGTGTGATGCCCATTTGTTGGTTATATTGGTAAATCTCACGCATGAGCCAATACCCGGCAAATGGAAGCGGGAGCATGCCGAACACACCAATAAAATTCCCGACATACCCCATCCAATCGTAGTGCTCTCTCTCTTCGCGTGACACAGCTAAGAGGTATCGGACTCCCGCATAGGCCCCACAAATAAACCCACCCAGGACCACATTGGCAATAAACCTGTGGATATTGACTGGCCACCATGTGGGATTCCACATCGCCGCCCATGCCCGTTCAAGGGCAGTGCCATCAGCCACCACAACTGGGCTGGCCTGGAACGTCGCCCATGAATTTGGGATAATCATAATGAAAAAGGCAAACAGATTCAGCAGGAAGCCTAGAAAGAGGTGAAACCCCTTTTTGTTTCCCTGCATTGAATCCCACCCGTACCAGTAGAGATAGAGGACCGCTGTCTCCAGAAGAAAGAGGATGGAATACGCGACGAACGTGGGGTAGAAAATATCTGTGAGATACGCCATCAGCTTGGGATACAGACCGATCAGCAGGAACAGCAGGATCCCACCAAAAAGGGCTGTGGTGGCATAGGCGGAAGTGAGGAGTTTGGTGAACTCTTTGGCTAATTTGTCATACCGCGGTTCCTTGGTTTTCCACCCCACGATCTCACAGACCCATGCAAACAAGGGAACGCCCAACACAAACCCGGCCAAAAGCAAGTGTTGCTGAGCGATGAACCAAATAACATTCCGGCTTCCGATTCCTGGAATGTCACGATATTCCACCGACATGGCCTGCGTGGCGGCACCCTGTGCCAACACCAAGCACGGCAACACGAGAAAGGCCACCAATACCCCCCACCCTAGGAGAGAAGACGCGCGGATATTGCGGATCGAGCTTCCCACTGTCCTTATTGCGCTTTGGAGTGTCATAACTCCCTCCTTCCCTGCCCTTCCAGGTTAATGCTGGCGATCCCCTTGGGAATGCTCTTGTTCCTGGGAATGGCCATCCGCACCCATGGTGACTTTTTTGCCTTTTGCCTTGCCGCCAGTTGGCTCATCGCCGCCCTTTCCACTTCCGGCTTCCTGTTTTGCCTTGACAGCCTTCCTACCCTTTCCTTCCGTCTTTTCCAAATCCTCAAGCGCCGACGTGGCCCGGGTTAGCACGTTTTCCATCCTTGTTATGGCTTTAGCCGGTTTGACAGGTTTTTCTTCCCCTGAATCCAAATACTCATAGTCCTCATGGGGATGCGGAGTGGTGACCGGCAAGAACCCCCAGAACATAAACACCAAGACCACCCCTGCCCCGGTAAAGGCCATCAGGAAAAGAGGTTGATCAGCAGGCACCCGCATGAGGTCCCACCGGTGGACCACTTCCTGGTAGCTGGCCGTCACTTGGGGAGATGCCCGAACATGCCGTTGAGTGATCGCCCCTAACCCATAAAGCCAGCCCAAGGTGAGGATAATCAACGCCACGGTCGCCACACTTCCCCACATGACCAATTCAATGGTGATCTGTTCAGCAATGGGAAGGCCTGGAATGAGATGCTCTTTCAAAAACTCTATCGTACTGGCCGTGGCAGATTTTGCCGTTGAAACTACAGCTCCCATAATGAAATAGAGGACCGGCAGGTACATCACATTTAAGATTGTCCACTGCCACCAAAGATTCAGACCCAGCCCAGGCTGGGGCTCCACCCGAAGGCGTTCGAGGAAAACGGTTCGAGCACAAAGCCCCAAAGCCCAAATATCAATGGGGATCGATAATCCAAGGAGAAAAGCCAGGCCGGTTCCTTCCCAGGGGTGAAGCCCTGCCGCCAATACAAGAAGGCCGATCGCCAACTTGAACGGGAACCCCGTCCAAAATGCCGGCCAAAAAACAAGAAGGCCTAACTTCGTATTTGACATACGTATTTAGTCGAGAAATTCTCTGTTGATGACCGAGGAATAGGTGAATATGAATATGAACGCCATCACCATAATCCACCCTACCAGTGCAAAGGGCCGTTTAAAAATATTCCGCTCTGGGTTCCTATCGATAAAGGGAAGCGCGGCCAACAACGCCATAAAGGCTCCCGGAAGGACTATGGACCCTAAAAGCTGACCGAATTCCCCACCAAAGATCTTGAGACGCAGCAATTGAAAAAGGAATAAAAAGTACCATTCCGGTTCCGGATGATAATCACCGGGGTCAGGGGTCGCTTCTTCCAACAGGACTACTGGTTCAATGAAGGCCAAGCTAGCAGTGATGAGAAAGACACTGGCCATTACGACAATATCTTTCCAGACCTGACGAGGAAAGAAATAATCGGTTTTGGCTTTCAGTTCCTCCGGTGTTCCCCGGAAAGGTCCAGCTGGACCTGCTTTTCTAAACAAGAATATATGCAATCCTGCCAACCCCATAAGGGCAGCAGGGAGAATCATGACATGAATCACGAAAAATCGGCTAATGGTCATTTGTCCGGGTGTAGGACCACCTTTGAGGAACCGGGCCATGAAATCCCCGATAATCGGTGTTTTGTCCATGATCTCAACGCCCACCACTGTGGCCCAATAAGCCCGTTGGTCCCATGGGAGGAGATAGCCAGTAAATCCAAACGCCATGACAATTCCAAACAATGCCAATCCCACTAACCAGACCAGCTCCCTCGGGCTCTTATAAGCCCCCCAAAGAAACACTTGTGACATATGGGCAAAGACCATGACCACCATGACCGAGGATCCCCAAAAATGGTAACTCAGGATAAACCAGCCGTAATCGACCTCATGAATGATGTATTGCGTGCTGGCATAGGCATGGTCTGTGCTGGGGACATAGTAAAACATCAACAAAATCCCCGTCACGACTTGTATGATAAAGATGAACAGCAGGCATGATCCAAAGGCATAGGCCCAGCGAGAGCCTCCAGGGACAGGCTCGTTCAACATCTTGGCCTGGATGGTTTTCAGACCGACGCGTTCCTCAACGAAAGCGACAACCTTCTCGAAGGGGTTCGGTTGATCCACAGTATTAGGCTGCCCGTTCATGCCAAGAAAATTTTTCCTACAACTACAGCACCCGAACTTGTTGCTTCACGCCGGCCTTATATTCAACATCGATCACTTTGATTTCACCGGCTGAATTGACCTGGATAGGCAGGACATCCAGAGGCCTCGGAGCTGGACCATCAAGGACTTTTCCAGCCGCATCATAGAAGCTCAGATGACACGGGCACAAAAAAATCGGCTCGGGCAATTTTCTGATCTTCCGCCATTTATAGCCACACCCAAGATGCGGACACTTCCCCGAATACGCGATATACGGGAAATTAGGCTTATTGACCCAGACAAGGTCCCCCTTATGGTCATAAAATTTTTTCTCTTTGCCATCGTAGACCGACTTGGACAATTCAGGCGAAGCCTTGACCACCCACACATTTTTTTCAATATTCTGTACCGGCATAAAGGCTTCTTTGAATTTCCGCTTGAATTTGAATTGGACCCCTGTATCCTCTTTTTTAATCTTTCGGACATTCCCCACGGGGAACCACTGGTTATCAAAGGGAGCATACATGGGCTTCATCACATACTTGAGGACAGGAAACACGAGGGGCAGGGCAATGAGCATCCCAATGGCATGGGTCATGTTGGTGAAAAACGTTCGTCTTGGAACATCTTGCTCCAAACCAGGAAGGGGAACGAGGACCTCACCTGGTTCGACATGAAGATGGTCCTCCAAATGGGCGATTTCGATTTCCTTGGTCGTCACATATTGGCCGCGGTCCAGCGTGGGGAAACGGCCAAATTCCTCCGATGACCCGCGAAGCCTGACCTCTTTTTCACTGATCTCTTGCACTTCGGAAATCGGGACCTGGCGTTCAATTTGGTCCGTTCCGAGCTGGCGGATGACCACATAACTGACCTGAAGTGACAAAGGGTCAACGATCACCTTGGTGATCTCACCGATTTCCTTGTCCGAGCACCGCACTTTGGCTGCTAGTTTTGGTTGCATAAGGCCAAAGGACCCCCCCAAATTCCTATTTCAATTTCATTTTGATCGGCTTTGGTGTAGTCACCGAGGTATCTCTAAGAGTAGACAGGAACGCCACCAGGGCCTGAACTTCGCTGTCTTCCATCAGGTCTCTGTATTTATCAGGCATCTTTCCTTTTTTGTACTGCTTCTCAAACCCTTCAGTCATCCAACGTTTTGGGTAGAGGATTTTCTCGTACAGCTGCTCGGGGGTCATGAGATTTCCTATGTTGTCCAGCTTTGGCCCACGCTTTTTCCCACCTATCCCGAAAAGCTTATGGCAGTTGTAACATTCCTGAAGGTCCCACTGCTCTTTGCCTAAGGCCACCAGGTCCCCAGAAGCGGCCCCCATCGTGAAGGCCACCTCTGACGCCCCCTGCGAGGCCACTTGGGCGCCAGCGCCAAGCGCATTCAATTGCTTGGTAATGGACTTCGCCCTTTCAGCCAGCGCCTTCGCCCTGGCAATTAGCTCCTCCTGTTTCCCCAGGTTGGTCTTTGCTCGCTTCGCCTTGAGAATTTTTTTAATTTTGCCCTTCTCCACTTCAGGATCATACTGGGGCCAAAGAGATGCACCAGCGATATACACACCGGAAAGAACAACGTAAAACAATACAAGTGCCACCACGGCTTTGCCACCTTCAATTCGATTCATCGAAGGGGCATCCAGAAGAATAAACACCACCGCGCCGAGGATGGCGTAAATGAAGAACATCGCCTGAAACATCGGAGGAAAGTGTGTCAACCTGGCCACAATCACCAGAATAATCCCCACCAGCACACCGATCATTCCTTTCTTCACAATGCTTTTAAGCATGTAGGCTGAGCCTTTCGCTTCTCGCACTACTTTCTTACTTCGCACCCGCTGGAACAGGTGAGGCCTCGGCCACCGGTTCTTTGGAATCCCCGGCCCGCAACGTCACGATAATGGCGAAACTGACCACGGCGTAAAATATCAGGGTGATCACCGTGATCCACACCCCGGACTCCCGTAAGGTCGGTGTGAATGATTCGGGGGTGAAGTCGTAGACAAGATTATAAACATGGAAATACTTCCGGGTCAGGGAACGGACAGCACCCATCAGCCCCATGGTCCAAATAACGCTGAAAGCCAGGAAGATGAGGACAAATTGTGAGGCAAAGTCGATCTTTCCCCAGATAATGGTGCCGCGTTTGATGGCCCGATTGTACAGGATGTAATTGACGATCGTGAGATACACCAAGGTAAAGGCCGCAGCATTTTTGGCCGGCATCAGCGCTAACTCACTGGCCCATGAAGGTAATTCCTCCCCTTCCATGGCCCCCGTGGCAATGAAAGCATGTGGCGTCAACCAAATCGCATCAGCTACCACAATCATCAGGAATCCCACCTTGATCATGGTAAACGATGAAACGGTAAACCTCAGGCCAGGAAGCTTGCTGAGGAGGGGCGGGAGAACAATCAGCAACCCTAAAAAGATGAGCGAAATCGGGTCTGGTACCGGAAATCGCCACCAGGCAAAACCCATGACGGCTGGCATGAGAATCACTGTCAGCATGACCAATCCCGAGATTCGGACCTGCTCCACTCCCTGAATTCGCTTCATGCTCAACCAGATGTAATAGTTACTGCCCAAAAAGATCAGACCCACCATAGCCCCTTGCATCTCAAAGAACATTGACAATTGATCGGCCATCATATAGGGGCAAATTGACGCGTCATAATCACACAGCTCATAGGCAAACAAGTAGCCCATAAACGGCAGGAGCAACAGAGCCCCCACCCCAATGAGATTCCCAACAAATCCCATCCAATCGTAATAGGCTCTCTCCTCATCAGACTTCGAACCCATATACATGTACGCCGCGATGAGCCCAGCGATAAACCCCCCAAAGGTGACATTCCCCACAAGCCGATGCAGATTCATGGGCATCCAACTGTAATTCGCGACCTTGTCCCACAATCCTGCAGTCTGAATATACTCAATAAGGGGCATTTCAGCGGCTTTGGCGGGGCTATTCATAAAGGAGGTTGGCCCATCTATCACAAACAACGTGGTGGTCCCCACGATATTCAAGAGGACACCCAGCGCAATATGACGCCCCTTTTTCTCCCCCTTCAGGACGTCCCAGGTGTAAAAGTAGGTATAGAGGATAATCGTCTCTGCGATAAACAGGAGGGGATAAATGACGGCAAAGATCAGGAAGAAGTGCCTGATGAACCAGGTGGTAAAGTCCGGATAGGTTGCCAAGAGAACAAATATAAAGAGGCCACCAGTCAAGGCGGTCATGCTATATAAAATGACCGTGATTTGCGTGATCTCTTTGGCCAGTCGATCGTACCTCGGATCTTGATTCTTGTACCCCAGCCATTCCGACACCACAGCAAAAATCGGGGCACCCAGAATAAACGCCGCAAATAAAATATGGAGCTGGGCCACGATCCACACACCGGTCCGATTGCCGAGATAAGGGATTTCGGCGGGTGGAGCGTCCGGAACCTGGGCATACGCCACAGTGACCCCTGTTACCAGCATACCAACGACTACCAGGAGGCTACGCCGTAATGTAATCAAGGATTCTGGCCCTCCTTCGGCCCAATTCCGTTTACCCAGGTTTATTGAGGAGTTTCTTCTGGTGAACCTTTCTCAGAACCTGCTCCATCAACGGGCGCCTTGTCCGCCGGGCCACCCTCAGCTGCCCCATCCTCAGAACCCGACCCTGCCGTTCCAACGGGGACCCAAGCCGCCTTCACCACGTCATACTCCATCCCCTTGAGTCCAAAGGTACGCTCGTACGCGATGACTTTCCACCGGTCGTCTTCAGAAAGCTTGGACTTCCAGGGCTTCATTTTGGTCCCCTTGACTCCCTCTGAGACCCGCCAGAACCATACTGAATCTGAATAGAGTTTCATCTGGTCAGTCCGCCGGAAGTCACGGGCCCCAGCCTTTTTAGGCTTTCCATCCTTGCCATGGCAACTTGCACAATTCACATCGATATTTTCTGCCCCAATGAAAATTTGCCGGCCTTGCTCAATAATGTCCGGATCGCTCCAGTACCCAGCCGGCATGTGCTGGTCCGCATATTCCGGTGGTGCAGGTGGAGGCGGCACGATAGGCTCCTCTCCACATGCCGATACAATTAATCCTGCCCCTGCCACACCAACTGCAAGAAGTACCCTTACCCATGCCCTATTTTTCCTTTTCATACGCGCCTCACTCTCCTTTCTACTTCTGTCCTTATTTCCAATCATCAATACTTCAGGGGGTGTTTCCAGTAGCAATGGTCCAATGCAGTGGATTCTTCTGATCTCACAAAAAGACGCTTTTTCCTGCTTCCTCAGTCAGGATCAAAAGCGCCACTCGAATTGACTGCTTATCAATTCGATATTGCCTATCGCGTATTACACTAGGGAGGCCTCTGTGCCCAAGGGGAAAAGCGAACGATCCCTTCTTTTCCCCCTTAGAGCCGAGGGATCCGGCTTCACTTTTTCCTACCGAGCCCTACCCCGCTTTTTTCCGCCCATCTGCTTTCTTTCCCGACTCCGAACTTTCCGACGAAAATACTTGACCCCAATAGCCCCGGCTCCGACTGAGAGGCCTATGCCAAGCCCGTAATACACCCATGTATCGACACGAGTTATTGGGAGGCAATCACCGCCAAGATTAACAGTAATGACCCGCTCCGTCTCAATATCCTGTGCATCAATATCGACTTTAGCTTTTTTCTCCCAATCCAAGGCTTTGATCAGTAAAGGGTCGCCTTGATTGTCATTATGTAAATGCAAAATGGCCTTATAGAATCCTTCCTCATCTGTAATGCCACTGGTTCCAACCGAAACTCGGGTATCCTTAACGATAACCTTGACCCCTTCAAGCCCTTGACCATCAGCCCCACACACACGACCTTCAACAGTAAATCGGTGGTCTATTTCATGCAGAGCAACCGCACTGTTGGTTGGCCAAATTCCTAAGGCTGTAAAGGCGAAAGCGATGAAGAGACTGGTTGTTCGGGCATTTAGCCAATGGCTGCCGTTCTCCCCAGTACCCCAAAATATCCACCCTCGTCTTTGGAGAGCCCAGCGGGACCACCTCAACCCTTAAACAACCCCTTTGGCAGGAAGGCAATTCTAGGCGAAAGGCCCGAAACTTCTAGCACAGAGGGCTTTCATCTGTCAATAATTCCACGCGTTGGCTCTCTCATGGCCGACTGGCTCCCTAGACCCTCCCTCGTTCATCCTTTCCCTTCGCTCCGGGAGGGACCTGGTTCAATTTTTTTAATGTCTTTCAAGGTGAACCATGCCCTCACCCTGCGACGCCTCAGGCTGGATAGGCCTTCTCATTTCAACCATTCAACCATCTACCCCGAAAAAGAAGGGATTCATCTAGAAGGCCAAAAGAATCTCACTTTGAACTCGCTTTCTTCTCTTCCCCTTGCTTCTTCGTAATCCAGATATCCCAGGACTTCCCAAACGCTGTATCTTCACCTGAAAAGGTGATCGAGGCCACCTCGTCATACCCTACCATCCGGATTCCGGGTCTCCCCTTGGGAAAGAGCTCCAAATAGGCTTTGGGCTGACTTGCCACTCGATTAAAGACATACCCCTCAACTCGCTCACCCGATATGAGTTCGATCGTGACATCCCCGCGGTAATCGAACGCCAGATCCACCGCTTTTGCTAATTCCTCTTGAGTTCCCGGACAGAGGATCGCTCCCTCAAAGTTTTCCCCACGCCTTTCAGAGTGCTGCGGATCGTTCGACATGGTCCCAAGAAAAAATGGATTTTTCCAGTGAAAAGAAAACAGTGGAAGGAAAGGGGGGAAAGCTATATGGCGTTTGGGAACAGTGTTGCTCTGACAGTCCCCGCAAACCCAGACCAGGAGCTAAAGGTCTCATCAACGGCAGAGGCTTCGTACCCACAATGCACCATACATTCCGCACACTTTTCATTTCGCCCTGTGCCATAGTTCTCCCATTCAGTATCATTAAGCAATGCTTGGAACGTGGAGACATAGCCGTCCTGAAGCAGGTAGCAGGGCTTCTGCCACCCGAATATGTTATAGGTCGGATTTCCCCATGGGGTACATTGGTAATCCCGCTTCCCCATCAGGAATTCCAAAAAGAGTGGGGACTGATTAAATCGCCAATTTGGCTTCCGATTGGTAAGCAGGCGCGAAAAGAGCTCGCGAGTCCGATCCCGCTTCAGGAAACTTTTTTGGTCCGGCGCTTTTTCATAGCTATAGCCTGGGGAGATCATCATCCCTTCCACCCCGAGCGCCATCATCTCATCAAAGAAGGCCCGCACACGCTCAGGATCAGCGCCATTGAACAATGTGGTGTTGGTGGTGACGCGAAATCCCCGCTGAAGGGCCGCCTGAATAGCCCTGACCGCAACATCGTAGACTCCGTCACGGCAAACCGCCAAATCATGTTCTTCCTGAAGCCCATCCATGTGCACACTGAAGGTGAGGTACTTGGAAGGCGTATAGTCATCGAGTTTTCGTTCGAGCAAGATGGCATTTGTGCACAGGTAGACGTACTTTTTCCGCTGGATAAGACCCCACACAATTTTGGGCATTTCCGGGTGGATCAGGGGCTCTCCCCCTGGAATACTTACAATAGGTGCCCCACACTCGTCGGCAACAGCCCAGCATTGCTCCGGTGCCAACCGCCGATCCAAGATATGATCAGGGTATTGAATTTTCCCACACCCGGCACAGGCCAGGTTGCAACGAAACAGCGGCTCTAACATCAGCACGA
>JACZVJ010000014.1 GCA_022572725.1 Nitrospinota bacterium
GCTTCGATTCGCAACGAGAATTTTTTTTAACATGGCCCGTGCGACCTATGCAGGGAGAGTGTCGGCCTTTCAGTTTAGTCGAGGTTTCGAGGAGCAGTACGTTGAAAGGCAGGCCCAGGGTTGGGGTTGAGGAGTGCCAAGGGAAAAGCACCTCTCCCAAGTGTGGACGAACATGCCGGTGATGGAGTCAACTCATTTCCCCAAAGTGACAACATTCACTCCTCTTTGAGTGGGTAATATTTTACGACCGAACTTTTTTTGTCATAAAAGAGACCAGTGGCACCCAATTTAATGAAGCGCTGGCCGGAAGGGGACAACACGAAATCCCGGAAAGCCAGAGCGATGGGGGAGGGGTTCTCATGCATGATAAATACCACCGGCCTCCGAAGGGGATAGCTGCCCTCAAGAACCGTTTGGTATTCAGGTTCGTTCCCGTTAATAAACAACAGGGTCACGCCATACCCATCTTTTCGTGCTTGGAGTGCGGGGCCCATGGAAACATAGGAAATGGAGTCGAGGTCGCCATTGACCGCTTTGAACGCGCGGACTTCGGTCCCCACAGTCTTGGTACGAGCCGGGGTTTTCCCGTTAATGTTGAGTAGTTTCTCAAACTCTTGCCGAATGTTTTGGTTCCAAGCACGATGAATGAACTTAATGCGGTTCTCGGGGCCATCTTCAAAGACCTGGGACCAAAATTTCAGTTTGCCTGAAAAAATCTTGGCCAGTTGGTCTAGAGTCACCCCTTCGACGGGATTCGCGAAGTTGGTGATGACTGCAATGCCGTCCCACGCCACGATAGTGGATGGTAAATCGCTTTCCACTGTTCCAGTGACAGCAATGTCGGCCTGGGAGGACCGGATGGCCTGCACTGGTTTGGCATTGGGGTGCCAGAAAAAATCAAGGGAGGTTGCAGGATTTTGCTCTTCGAATTCCTGGGCGAGGGCTTCAATGGCATATCGCTCGGGTCCATTTCCAATAATTAAGCACGACCCGCTGAGTGGGGCCTTCGCTCCGTGTGCAGCGGTGACCCAAATGAGTGTGGAATACATGAACAGTATGGCAATGGACGACCTCTTCATTGGGGAATTCTTGCACCAAATCTCCAGGAGCTCGAAAATTCAACCAGGCATGGGGGCATCCCTATGGGATTTCCCGTGTTTCGTGCAAGCACACGTGGTGTTAGTCTTCCTGGTGTGTCGTGCCTCTGACACGGGAGAAGAGTCCTCCCATCTCCCATCTGTGGGGGGAAGTGTATTGGAGCGCGCCGCATCATTCCTTTATTCAAGTCCAAAGTCAAGAGACAGAGTGCCATGCACGCTTGCCGGATGAAAAGGGTTTTCCGTACTTGGAAGCCGAGGTAAGAATAGCTCTTAGTTGTCTCCCGAACCTGAGTCAGTCGGTTGGGTAAGGTTTGCGGGGCCTGGCATGGCACGCTGGCCGGCGATGGGGGGGAGTTTGGCGAAGTTGCTCATTCGCTCATTACACATATCGTAGGCTTTTATCTCCGCGAATCCGGGTTTACGTGGGCCTTTGACCTGAGAGGCAAATGACGACATGAGTCGCTGGGTCTTTGCCCCATGGCAGTGCGGGCAGGTGGTTTCCTCGGGTTTTGCGCTCAGTGATTGCGTGAGCTCAAATTTATGGTCACAGGATTGGCACTGATATTCATAGAGTGGCATAGTGGAATCTCCTGATGGCTCGTTTCGATACAATATCCTCCCCTGGCTCATTATACCCGATTGGATGTGTCCCTTACCATCCATGGAAAAACCCTGGCAGGATGTTGAAAAAGTCCGCCAGCTTTGTTCTCGCGGCCCCTCCAGGCTCGACGTACTGAATAGAGTAGCCAACCGCGCGCCTCCTTGCTTGCTGCGGCCGCGCTGGGCAGCCTTTTTGACCATCCTGCGGGCTGTTCTGATGCCGTTCCTGATCTCATAGAGTGCTGGGTTGCCACTGTGCCACAAGGGTTTTTCAATAACCTGCTAGCCCTGCAATGGGTTAGAGTCGCTGATTGAAGGGTGTCTCTTGACCCTCAATCGGTTCGTTTTGTAGAATTTTTCCCTTACCGGATTGGAACGGGGAGAATTTCAAAGTGGGAGGAAAAGTATGTCCGTGTTAATTCGTAAGTACAAACTAACCACCGGATTGGTCCAAGAAGAACGGATTGATGACCCTGAACGCATTGAACGGTATATGAGGATTTTTGATCGGGAAGATGTGAAAAAAATTCAAACTGGCCAGAAGGTGTTTATTGAAAAGGATGAGTGGCAGCTCATTGAAGACTAACTTTCCTGCCCCTAGATGCAGGTGCCTTGCCGTTAGGTTGTGAACCGTCCACGATGTCTCATTGGGTCCACATCAAGCATTCGATAGATCAGGCTACGCTTCACCGGGATCGGTGCCTTGAAGTTCCCTTTAATCCCACTACCCCGGACTATTGGGGAGGCGGGTGGTTTGAATATTCCAATAAAGAGGCCGCCCAGGAAGCACTTGAGCAGTCCGGTGCCACCAGGCAGTTCAAGTGCCCCCTCTGTAAGCCCTGACGGCCTGGTGATCCTTCCCTTTGTTCCTTTCCCTTATGATGTCCAGCGTCCGTGGTTGAGGGCTTTCCCAACCATAGGGTTTGACAGAGCCTGGATTTTTTCCGGTCTATGGCTGAAAAATTCGGCAATTTTCGGTGGGTGAAGGACGGGTATTTGGATAATCGATCCGCCGGTCTGGTCGTGGGGCAGATGACCTTTGCGGGGATTGGCACGGTGAGTTTTTGTCTTAGGGGTGATTTCAAGAATGATATTGCTGGGAAGGCTTTTTCCTTTCGAAATTCCCAGTACCTCGATGATGAGCTTGCCGGCGACAGGTTGGCTGACTTGGCCGTCCCCCAACTTGGCACGGTGAGTTTGATCTCTTTTGACCCTCATCCCCTCTTGCCGCCCCATCCCTACATCGAATGGTTTTCTGAAGATGATGTTCATTACCGAATCGAACTGGCACCCGAGGATGCGTGGATCCTTGAGGATGAGAAGGCTCGTCAATTCGATGGCGAAAGCGACTCGCTTCGCACGGCCTTGGCTCCCAGGCTGGAATCCCCCCGGACTCACCTGTCTGAGGACGAATGGTTTTGATGAGTCCTGGCGTAGCGTGTAGTCTTTCCCAGCCTCTTCCGCTCTCACGGTTTTGCGTTCATTGACACCTCCTGGCCCCCTTCGTAGAATGCCTGCCCTTATGAATGATCGGTTCCTTCGCGCCTGCTGGCGCCAACCCGTTGATCGGACGCCCGTCTGGTTTATGCGGCAAGCCGGGCGGTATATGAAGGAATATCAGAAGGTTCGGGCCAAGTACAGCATTCTGGAAGTCTGTAAAACCCCCGAGCTTGCTGCGCAAGTGACCCTTCAACCCATCGAGCGATTCCCCCTGGATGCGGCGATTATTTTCGCCGATATTTTGCTCCCCCTTGAACCGATGGGGTTGGATTTGGCCTTTCTTGAAAAGGAAGGCCCCGTCATCCGGAATCCGGTGCGAGACAAGGATGGCGTTGAGCGATTACGGGCGGTCGATGGAGAGGCTTTTGGGTTTGCCCGAGACGCCATATCCCTTGCCAGGCGAACTTTGGCTGATCGCGTCCCCCTGATCGGATTTGCCGGCGCTCCCTTTACGCTGGCCAGCTATGTCATTGAGGGAGGAAGTTCCCGTTCCTACATCACGACCAAGACGTTCATGTATACCCAACCCAACCTTTGGCGTCGTCTTTTGGAAAAGCTGACCCAGGTGGTTATTGGGTACCTCCAGGTTCAGATTCGTGCAGGGGCTCAAGCCGTTCAACTCTTTGATAGTTGGGTGGGCTGTCTCTCCCCAGGGGATTATGAGGAATATGCGCTTCCTTACGTACAACGAATCGTGAGCGAGTTAAAAGTTGAAGGGGTTCCGGTCATCTATTTTGGAACCGGGACTGCAACATTGCTCGCTCTTATGCGGAAAGCTGGAAGTGACGTGATCGGTCTGGATTGGCGTGTGCGATTGGATGAGGCTTGGACCACCCTGGGCTATGAGGTGGCGGTGCAGGGGAACCTTGATCCGGTGGTCTTGTATGGTCCGCTGCCTGAAATCGAGCGGCGAGTGGTGGATATTCTGGACCGAGCCGGCAATCGCCCTGGGCATATCTTTAACCTCGGACATGGGGTTCTTCCCCAGACCCCCGTTGAACATGTAGAGGCCGCCGTGGAGTTCGCCCAGAAGCACGGCCGCCGAACGGTTTAGAAAATCGGAATGGAGATGTAGTTCTTAGCTACAACCAGAGTCTCCTTGTTCAAAAGGGATTCGTGGTACTGGCCCGGTAAGGTTGCGTCGGATGGGCCGGTGGTGATGCGCCTTACCTTCCTCCCTGTTTGCCTATGAGTTCCTTGCCCCCTTCTCCCAAGCGTGTGGTCATTATTGGCGGGGGGATTGCTGGCCTCTCAACGGCTTTTGCTCTGGATGAGCACGTAAGGACAATCAGTGAAAAGGTGGATTGCACGCTGGTCGAGGCGCAACAGACCTGGGGTGGGAAAATTGTCACCAACCGGGTTGAAGGGTTGGTGATTGAAGGAGGGCCTGATTCCTTTTTGACCTCAAAGCCATGGGGACTGGAGTTGTGCGAAAAGTTGGGATTGACTTCTCAACTGATCAACACCAATGAAGCCCAAAGTCGGACCTATACGTATTCCCAAGGAAAGTTGCGGCAATTTCCTCAGGGTCTGGTGGCTTTGGTGCCGACTCGGTTGGGTCCCCTCTTTTGGAACGGACTCCTTTCCTGGCCAGGTATCCTTCGAATGGCTGGAGATTGGGTTATCCCCGCCCGGCGTGATGTCGACCAAGACGAATCCTTGGCCGCATTCTTTCGTCGGCGAGTGGGAAGAGAGGCGTTTGATCGGCTTATTGAACCCCTCGTGGCAGGAATTTACGCTGGTGATGCCGAAGAGCTCAGCGTGGTAGCGACGTTCCCTCGATTCGTTGAACTGGAAGAACGCTATGGGGGGCTCATCAGGGGCATGCTGGCCCAACGAAAGGCGACACGGAATTCCTCGGCTGCTCCCAGTCCACAGCGGACAATGTTTACAACCTTACGGGGCGGGATGGGGGACTTGGTCATGGCCTTGGTGGAGGCATTGAGCACTCACGGCGTGACCCTTCAGGCTGGACGAAAAGCCGTGGAAATCAAGGTTTCGGCATTACAAAAGGGAATGGAGGTCTATGACATTACTCTGGACGACGGCTGTGTCTTGCAGGCTGATGGAGTTGTGCTCGCGAACCCGGCTTATTCGGCGGCAGAACTGGTTCGTCCTCTGAAAGGATCTGCGGCTGATTTGTTGGAAAGGATTCCCTATGCCTCCACCGCCACAGTGTCAATGGCGTTTCGTCGGTCTGAGGTAGAGTCCTTGTTGCAGGGTTTTGGGTTTGTGGTTCCCCGCGTAGAGGGTAGAAATTTGATTGCTGCGACTTGGACTTCATGCAAATGGTCTGGGCGGGCGACACCCGAGTTGGCCTTGGTTCGGTGTTATTTAGGTGGAAGAGGCAGAGAGGCGGTGATAACCCTCGATGACGAAGAATTGGTTCATGTGGTCCGGAAGGAACTGAAGTTTATGGTCAGGATCCTGGCCGCCCCCGTCTATACGGAGGTCTATCGCTGGAAACGGGGGATGCCACAGTACACATTGGGGCACCTTGATCGCCTGGAGGATCTCCGGTCCTCCTTGGCAGAATACCCTGGGCTTTTCCTAACCGGTTCGGCTTATGAGGGGGTTGGAATTCCGGATTGTATTCGCGATGCGAGTCGAACCGTCAAGAAGTTAGCCCACTATTTATGGAAAAGTCCTCCGTCGTCATGTTAGCCCATCCGTTTTAACGCGAGGCTGGGAAAGGGTATTGGAGAACAGTTCAGTACGGGCCCATCTTTTCATACGGGGTCGAGTCCAGGGTGTGGGCTACCGGGCTTTCGTCCAAGCCCAGGCCGTGAAAAGGGATTTAACAGGGTGGGTGCGGAACCTGGCCGATGGTGGGGTGGAATCGGAGGCTGAAGGGAACCGTAGAGCTGTAGAGGGCTTCATTGAAGCCTTGAAGGCTGGTCCTTATTTATCACGAGTTGAGCATGTTGATTTGCAGTGGGTTGAATCCACTGGTCAGGATTCTTTCTTCCGCATTGTGATGTGATCTGTAGGCCATGATTGTTGGTTCATCAATTTGTCCATTCTCATCTGAAGGGATTCCTCTCTATGGACTACAAAACCTTGATTCGGGAAATTCCTGATTTTCCCAAACCGGGAATTCTTTTTTACGATATCACCACGCTGCTCAAAAATGCGGAAGGTCTTCAGTCTATTATCAACGATCTGGCCAGTCGGTACCGGGATGAAAACATTTCCAAGGTTGTGGGCATTGAATCTCGAGGGTTTATTCTGGGGTGTCCCTTGGCCTACCACCTGCATGCGGGGTTTGTGCCCGTGAGGAGGCCGGGGAAGCTCCCGGCGGATGTCTTTGAAGTCAAGTACAACTTGGAATACGGCTCAAATTGCCTGGCCATTCATCGAGATGCCATAGAAATGGGTGAGCGGGTTTTGGTTGTCGATGATCTGTTGGCAACCGGAGGCACGGCGGCCGCCACGGTCCATTTGGTTAAACAGCTTGGAGGAAAAATTGTCGGGTGTGCCTTCCTGGTTGAGTTAGTGTCCCTAGGGGGACAAAAAAAATTGGAGGGGTGTGCCATTCATTCCTTGATGACCTATACCTGATGCTGGTATAGTTCTCCCTTTTGAAAATGGCCAGACTTTCCCTTGCTTTGACTGGATCGGCCGCGGAGGTGTTTCTTCATTGTGTTCGGTTTTACGATTAGGTCCCAATAAGGAGTTCCAGCATGCGTGGTAAGACTAGCAAGAAAACCGGTAAGGAGGGAAAGAAATCAGTGAAAGTGCGAGCACAGAAACCTAAGGTTTCCTCCCCCCCGCGTCAATCACAAAAAGGTTCGACTCCTCAGGGAAATGGCAGCAAGGTGGACCATGCCCCACGCAAGAAGTCGCTCCAAAAGATCCTGTTAGCGAAGAGAGAGGCCCTCTTACAGGAAATGCAGGTGCAACTCGGTCAGTCGTTGACCGATGAGCAGCAACGACGGTTAGAGGCCGCGATGGATAGTGGGGATCAGGCACTGGTGGATTTGGAACGGGAAATGGGAATTTCTCTGCAAGAGATGCGGAATAGAGAACGGCGAATGATTGATGATGCGTTGGCGAGTTTGGAGGAGGGCACCTATGGCAGGTGTGCGGAATGCGAGGCCGACATCAGCGAAAAACGATTGGTGGCCCTCCCGTTCGCCCGGTATTGTGTTGGGTGTCAGTCCCGTCTTGAATTATTGGAAAAAATTGAAAAGGGTGAGCAACGAGTCTAAATCCGGCTGGCCCTTTGATCTGATGAGTTGAGTCTGATGAAAATTTGGTGCGAGGAGAGGAAGTCGCTTTTTCCCCCTGACTCCGGAAAATCTTCTGGTCCCTTCCCAACCCTGAGCAATAGATTAGGGTCCGTTCCTCTATTGCCTCCTCATTCCTAAATCCATGTCGGGAATCAAGGAGCCCTCTGGAACCTTGAAATCTCAGGACCTCGTGGGAAGCCCCGCCGTTGGAGTTCCTCCAAGTATCAGGAAAATCCCGCGAGCCTTTTAGAGAAACGGGTAAAAAGATTGAAGGCAGTGATCTTGGCAAGCGGTGGTCTTGACTCGACGGTCACCGCTGCGATGGCAAGGGAGGAGGGGTTTGAGCCTTATTTGCTGACCATCTTGTATGGGCAACGCCATCACATTGAAGTCACGCGGGCGCAGGAAATGGCCGCTTGGCTAGGAGCCGTCGAGCATAAGGTCCTCTCCCTGGACCTTGGGGGGTTGGGGGGATCCGCTTTGACGACTCGCGATTCAGTTCCGAAAAATCGATCGGATGAGGAACGCCAGATAGGCATTCCCCTGACCTATGTGCCTGCGCGAAACACTATCTTTCTCTCTCTGGCCGTGGCCTATGCGGAGGTACTGGATGCTGCTTGTATCTACTTTGGTGCAAACGTACGTGACTATTCAGGTTACCCCGATTGCCGCCCGGAATTTCTCAATGCCTTCAAGGAAGTAGCCAGATTAGGAACCAAAGCGGGGATAGAAGGGAAGGGGGTGGAACTCCGTGCACCTTTGTTGTTCATGACCAAAGCCGAGATTATAATAAAGGGTACCGAACTTGGGGTGCCCTTTCATTTGACCCACAGTTGCTATGATCCCAATGAGCAAGGTGTGGCCTGTGGGCAATGTGACAGTTGCTTTATCCGGAGGAGTGGGTTTAAAGAAGCTGGAATCAAAGACCCCATCCCCTATAGGGTGTAAGGGAGAAGGCACCTTGGTTGGCAATGGCCTGTAGAACTGGGTGGTCCAGTGAGCGATTTATGGCTGGTGGAAGGATTGCCCAGCATTGTCTGAGTAGGGTCCTGTGAAAATTCACTTAGGTAGCTACTGGCAAACAGTTAAAGGGCCCAAGTTTGGTGGGATCTATCGGTTCCCAAAACGGGCCCTCCTTTTTCTATCCTGTGCCTGGCTTGTTTTCTGGATAGGTTGCTCCCCTGCCGGAGAGGCTCCTGTGGAAAAGAGTCCTACCTTGGAAAAGGCAGGAAATCTTGAGAGCCTGATCGTGCCTGAGGAGTTACTGGATGGGGAAGCTCGGTTCAATACTTTTTGCGGTGGATGTCATGGGGTCTATGCCAAGGGGACCCAGAAAGGGCCACCGTTGGTGCATAAAATCTATGAACCGGGTCACCATGGGGACTTCGCGTTTATTCGGGCGGCGACTCAGGGCGTTCGTGCCCATCATTGGGAATTTGGCAACATGCCCAAAATCCCCGGGGTTACGGTCGAGGAGGTAAAGGGCATTATTCAATATGTCCGTTGGTTACAACGACAAGCGGGAGTGTACTGACTCCTCGGTGGTGAGTCTGCAATCCGACTTCCCTTTTACCCACTCTTTTTTAGATTTAGCAGGGTGTTGAAAAACTCAACATTTCCCCAATAAGTGACCTAGAAACCCAAAATTTCTCCCTCTCATATGCGAGGCAGGATGTTCAAAAAGGCCCGTCCAGCAAGGCCGCAGGAAGCGAGGAGGCCGAGGCGTACATGAGAGTACGTTGAGGCCTACGAGCGACGAGAACGCCGCTGGCGGACTTTTTCAACATCCTGCTAGTACAGGTTTTGGGGGTTTACCCTGCGCCTCGGGTCACATTGGTGGACTGGAGAACAAAGTCGGGTGTTGAAAAAGCCCAAGGGGTCGTCGGGCCTTTTCTCTTTGAGAATACTGATGTGGTGAGGTGAAAAAAATCTGAGGTTATTCTTGGAGGACATACACAAGGTGGGTATCGGTTTGTGCCACTCCTTCTATGGCATGGATTTTGGTCAAGACGAGTTTGGTCAACGCTTCCTGGTTGGTCACTTCGACGCGGGTAAAAAGATCCGGTTTCCCCCAACAGGCATCAATTGTTTTAATCTCTTCGATTTCTTCCAACAGCTTTTTGACGTTGGCCGTTTGCCCAGGAAGAACGTTAATGAGGACATACGCACGTTCGGCCATTTCAATTACCCCTCATAGATCCATTCAAAGGTGTGTGGTAGGAAAAATGCGGTGTTTGCTCAAAGCCAAAGCAAGGCTGCAAGGCTAGCGCAACCCTGCTCTCCAAATCAAGAAGACATTTTCTCATTATCCCCCCCATTTCTTGGTGTTTCTGTCTCTTCCCTATGTGCTCAACTGATGGTCTTTTCAAGAGTTTCCACTAGGTTTTGGATTCTAGTGAATCCTGATTGCCAAAAGGCTTCCGAACATATGTCGACCCCCAGAGGGGCCAGCATGGCCTCAGGGCTCTGTGATCCCCCTGTTGCTAACAAATCCAGGTATTTGGGAACAAAGGAAGCTCCTTGCTCCTTATACGTTTGGTACAAGGCTAAAACGAGGAGATTTCCAAAGCTGTACGCATAACAATAGAACGGACTTCTGAACAGGTGTGGAATCGATAACCACTCCCATTGAAATTCGGGAGGGACCGTTACTGCGCGGCCGAACTGTTCGCGGAGGAGCTGGAGGTAGGTCTGGGCGAGTGCGTCCACTGTCGCGCCATTGGTGATCATTTGGTGGGCTTGATGTTCGAACTCAGTGAAGTAGGCCTGACGAAGAATGGTTGCAAAGAGGTCATCAAGTTGGCCAAGAAGAAGCCGTTGCTTGAGACGAGGCTTGTTTTCTTGCTGCAAGAGCGCTTCGGACAGGAGTTGCTCCCCGAACACTGAAGCGGTTTCGGCCAAAGGCAAGGTGGGATGGAAGGTGAAAATTGAATGATCCCCCGCCATCAGGCTGTGGACGGCATGCCCAAGCTCGTGGGCCAGGGTGGCTACGTCTCGAGCCTCGCCCGTGTAATTCAGCAACACATAGGGGGTATGGTTGGGTAAGACGCTGTAACAGAAGGCTCCACCCATTTTTCCCGGGGAGGGGCGGGCATCAATGTGCTGGTCATAGAAGACACGTCTCGCAAGATCGGCGATTGTGGGAGAAAAATGGTGGTAGGCTTCAAGAACCATTCCGACGGCTTGTTTGTATGGGTATGAGGCTTTGACACCATGGGCCGGTGCATAGATGTGATAGCGGGTCATAGGTTTGAGCCGACAGATTCTGGATTTTATTCTGAAATATTCATGAAAAATGTAACGATTTTTTCGGCAACTTTTTAGAAGTGCCCGGACAGCCCGGTCGGGAATGTCATTGCTGAGATTTCGTACAGCCACCGATGAATGATAGCGTCGTAAATCCAATCCTTCATTCTTCCAGTCGAGCACTAACGTTTTATAGATTTCTCCAATCATATCTCGATTGTTCGAATAAACGCGGGAGAACTCATGATAGGCTGCTTCCCTAGTGCGCGCGGAGGGATGCCGAAAGTGAGTTGAGAGTTGTTCTCGGGTAAGGGGTTTCACCGAATTGCCAACTCGAAGTGAAAATGTCATGCCGTTGGTAATGATATCGTAAAGATTGTCCAGGGCGGATCGGCCAGTTGTGTTTTTCAGGTTGATGACGCGTTCTTCGGCCTCCGTTAAGGTGTGGTCTTTTTTCCGCCGAAGTGTTTCAAGGTAATAACGATAGTCTCGTGAGGATTTGAGGAATCGAGTGGCCTGGGAAGAGTCGATGTGTTGCCACCAGAGATCAAAAAATAATATTCGATTGTAAAAACCCATGAGGCGGGCCTTCACTGTTGTGTCAAAGGCACGGGCAGCTTGATTTTTGGTGTTTTGCGCAAACCAAAGCTGTGCGTATGCACTGAGCCGTGAGGAAGTTTCTGCAATTTCCTCACCTAGTCGGATGGCAGCGAGGAAAGATTTGGTGGACAAATCGGCTTTAAGCCTCGGGCGAATGGTCTCAAGTTGTTTAACGTTTTTGGATAAGCGTTTGGACAGGGTTTCTAGATCTTTGCCAGGATGAGTTAGGAGGTCCCCCAAATTCCATTGTGGTGGTTGTTTTTCTGAAAGACCTTGAGCTTTTTCCGAACCTACATGGATTCCTGGCATGAAATCCTCCCAGTCTTCCCTTGAAAGATTTAAATTAGCGAGAACTCCCCGTCCAGAAGGGCAGGGATGAGAGCAAGGTCCGGTGTCCTGCGGGAGGCTGGAAGCTGATGACGTATCAAAAGGCCGCGCATATGGGCTCTCCAACGCCATGCTACATTGGGTGGGTCACCCGGTATCGACGAAAGATCCTGGCGAACGGGGTGGCCCATTCGCTCCGGGTAGTGTTGCAGGAAGTGCGGAAATTTTACCTGGACTGGTTTATTGAAGAGTTGGGCATGGAAGCCCATCATGTCCATTTGCATAGGGTGCCCCCCAAATAGGCGGTGTCCCGTGTGATGCATACCGTGTAAAGTGTCACGAGCACCAAGCGTAAGCGGCGCTTTCCGCATTTCCTGTAGAAGGGGTACTGGGATGGGGGAGGCATCTGGCGACCAGGATTGTTCGTTTCGACGGTGGGCATCAAAGGAGCGATCAGCCAAAAGTCTATCTGCGATCAGGGCGAACAGGACACCGGCCACACGCAGCTTGAATTCTGAGAGCACCACGCCGGGAAGGGTGTGGGTATCTATTGGAAAAAATTATCGATGAAGACCATCAGGTAATTTTTTCAGTAATCTCCGGTTTGACTGTACGGGGCGTCTTGTCAGGAATTAATAGATGATGTGGGGTGAAGGAAGATTCCAATCAAAGGAAAAAACCAGGCATTGGTGAGCTATACAAAATCAATGGCTATTTAATTATAAAAGCCGTTTAAGTTTTCTTGTCAATTTCATAGATTGAGAAATTAAATAGAAAATGTTTATTGACCAAACAAGACCAGATTGCTAGGGTAAATCCGCATTGTCAGGAGGGGTTGGCAGCGGGAATTTTTTTTGGCTCGGAACCGTTATTTATATCGAGTTATTTCAACTCTCTCATCTATCTTCTCGAAATTCGAAAAGATCATTCTTGTTTCCACGAGGTTTAATACCATAAGGTTAAATGTTTTACAAACCAAAAGATGAATATAAACTTGACCCATAGGGTCAAAAAAAGGAGGGGATAACACAAATGGTGAAATCTAACATCGACAGCTTAACTGCTTCGGTGACCACCGTGCTCAAGGAGAAAAAAGCCTTAAGTTTGAGAGAGCGGTTGCTTGTGCGCGGTCTCAATAGAGTGCTTAAGAGGATGGGTTATGAGGTAGTCAAGATGGCCGCCACGACCAAGCGGAGAAGGAAGACTGGAAACGGTCGAAGAGGAAAACGGAAGGGGATAAGAGCCATCCGTGGTTCAATGAGACCCCGGTCCCTTGCTGTTACACGTCAGGGAAGGAGATCAAAAAAATAGTCATTGGCTTCCAAAAATAGATTGAGATTTTAAGTATCACCCGCCTTCGCGCTCGCCGCTGAAGCTCTGGCGCGCAAGCGGCAGAAAGCCACTGGTGTCCGTTCTTCGCAGTGGCCAGCTACGGAGGATGGACAAACCCGTGTACAGCCGTCGGCCAAAGCTACGGAGAACTAGCCAACCGATGTCCTATAGTGAAGGTGAGCCAAGGCCCAGGGCTGCTTGCACGCCAGAGCTGGCTTCAGCGCGAGGGCGACGGAGCGGTGAGGGAGGGTAAACTTCCCTGTCTTCGTAGCCGAAGCTACTTCGGTAGAGTAAGCTAAAGCCGTGTGGCTCCACTTAAAGAATTTTCACGTGAAATTGCGGTCTCCTGCCACACCTCCTGTCATTTGTGAACTGATAATTTTCTGAGTCTCTGTTTAACAATCTTCACCATCAAAAAGACTCCCACTTCCCCGTTCTAGGGAAGTCCTGTTTTTGAATTTTATCGTCTATATCTAGAAACCTGGGACGGAAGTTTTTCTCTCCTCTCCCCCCATTTCCTCGCTTCTAATGAACCCGTTTTACGCATGGATTAAATAAAACCAGGTGTTCTCCTTCCTGTGAATAGCTAGGAAGGCAAATAATTTTCTGGGCAAATGGTGGTTTTCTCTCCCGATCTCATAAACTGGCTAATTGGCGTTCTTCTTAGTTTTCCCGGAGTTTGAAGGATCTCGGTTTGCCCTTAAGATTTGGCTTGGAGTGTCGCTAAATCGAAGACAGTATAATTGAATTGAGGAATTGGGACGTTCAATGGAGAAAATTGAAAACCGTTCGAATGGAACAGGGAAATAGGTAAAATTTACTAGTACTTTAATGTTGCATTTTTGACATTTATAATTTACAATTCAAAAACCAATTATGAAAAAGCCAACAGTAACACATAAGTCTACCCCGGATGCAAAGGTTGAAAATCATCTGAGAAAGATTCGAACAAAATGTGGCCTTTCGCAAAATGATCTCGCGAGAAGGGTCGGTATTACCCGACAGGCCGTGTATTCAATGGAGATGAATCATTACCTTCCGGGTACGGGGGTAGCCCTTCACCTGGCGCAAACCCTTGGGTGTTCGGTAGAGGATCTGTTTCATTTAGGATTGGAAGGAGAAATAATCGAGGCTGACTTGGTTGGAGAAGTTCCGAAAAATCTTTCGAAAGTTCGGGCGAAAGTTGCCTGGGTTGGAAACCGAATCATAGCTCGGCCGGTAGCGGCATTGGGTGGGCTTCTGAACTTTACGGTTCCGGCGGACGGGTTGATTCTTGGGGCGATGCGCCGTAGGGACACCTCAACGAATAGGCACGCGACTCGAATCTATGTCCAGTTGTTAAGGGAGCAAAGCGCTGTAAAGGAGCAGGTAGTCGTTGCTGGGTGTGATCCCGCCATTTATTTAGCAGGAGAACACGTTCGCCGTCGTGGGGGTCATGCGTCGGTTGTAGGGTGGGCGATGGGGAGTGTTTCTGCGCTTCGGGCCCTGAAGAGGAAAGAAGTTCATGTGGCCGGTATGCATATTGTTGATCCTGGGTCAGGCCTATACAACCTTCCTTATCTTAAGAAGCATCTCAAAGGAGACAGTGTAACCGTGGTGAGGTTTGCTGCCTGGGAACAAGGACTGTTGTTCAAAAGGGGGAACCCCAAGGGGATTGGGGAGATTGGGGACTTAGCGAGGAAAGATGTTCGAATAGTCAACCGGGAAAAAGGGGCTGGGGCTCGCATTTTATTGGATTATCGATTGAGTGCTCATCACATTCCCCATCAGGTTGTGAGAGGATATAACCACGTGGTGTTTTCACACTTGGATGTCAGTCGGCTTATTTCGGAGGGGAAAGCCGATGTGGGGATTGGTGTGCGGTCGACAGCAAGGTTATTTGACCTGGATTTTATGCCTCTTCAGGAAGAGCGATATGATTTGGTCATTCCAACTGCTTATTTAAGTTTGCATCCTGGTATGATCCAGTTTCTTGATACCCTTGTTACCCGTGCCTTTCGAACAGAAGTTGAGGCCTTGGGAGGTTATGACACTCGGGAGATTGGTAAAATTGTTAACTAGGTAACCTTTTTCATGAACGGGGTGTGGGAGGACCACCACCTTCTTTTTAGGTTACATAGGGAACCCCCCCTATGTCCAACAATGGACCTTAACAGGAGGGGTTGGGCTCTTGGGTTTTCTCTCCCGCCCAGGCCTGCTTCAAAATCTTGTGTTTTAAATTTTGGTTCAGCTTTTTTGGGAACCTATTTTTTATTGAATTCTATGTAAATTATAATTTACAATACGTAATAGATAAATTTTATTTTTTTGTTCTTTGTCTGAAGCACAATTGAATTTCCCCATTCTGAGAGTTCAGACGGATGATTTGGTTGCAGGATTTCGGGGTGTTCCTTTGGTATGAACCAGAAACTTATCGAGTGGGGTAGGGCATGCCTGATTTTCTGGTTTCTAGGTGGATTCACGGCTTTTGCCGAAGCCGGTGAAGTGTCGGTGGGCCTTGCTACGAATTTCACGACAACTTTTAAAGAAATCGCCAAGGGTTTTGAAAAAGAAACCGGTCATCGTGTGATTGTCAGCACAGGCTCGACCGGAAAACTTTTTGCCCAAATAAGGAACGGTGCACCCTTTGAAGTCTTTTTATCTGCCGATTGCGCTCGTCCCAAGCGATTAGAGAGGGAAGGTTGGGCTGTCCAAGGGAGCCGGTTTACCTATGCAGTTGGTCGTTTGACTCTTTGGAGCCCGAAACCAATTGGAGAAAATTTTCTTGGTCCTCAAGTCTTGAGTTCAGGGGCTTTCCATTACTTGGCCATTGCGAACCCTAAAACAGCCCCGTATGGAAGGGCAGCCCGACAGACCTTGAGGGCTTTGAAACTATGGAGCCGTTTAAAATCCAGAATCGTGCAAGGGGAGAACATTAGCCAGACATTTCTATTTGTCGTAACCGGCAACGCAGAATGGGGGTTCGTGGCCCTTTCTCAAGTGTTGGATCCAAAGATTGGTGGAAAAGGGGCGCGTTGGGATGTTCCACTGGAGTTGTACGAGGCCCTCAACCAAGAAGCCGTGCTGTTAGTGAAAGGTCGGAATAATCCAGCAGCGCAAGCTCTTTTGGACTACCTCAAGGGTCCCAAGGCCCGGTTGGTGATCGAAAAGTATGGCTATGGGATGGGATAAATCCACCGGGGTGAACGATGGTTGATTTCACGGACCTCAATTTGGGACCTCTGTGGCTCAGCCTTCAGTTAGCAGGAGTCACGGTATTGGTCCTTCTCATTATAGGAACCCCCATTGCCTGGTGGCTGGCTCATACCCGATCATTCTTCAAGACCGCGGTTGAAGCCATTGTGGCACTTCCCATTGTTCTTCCACCCACGGTGTTGGGGTTTTATTTGTTAGTGGCCTTGGGGCCGCAAGGTCTGGTCGGAGCGGTATGGCATCAGTTCACCGGATCGGCGCTTTCGTTTACATTTTCCGGACTGGTGATTGCCTCGACTTTGTACTCGATGCCTTTCGTCGTGCAGCCCCTTCAAGGGGCCTTTGAAGCGGTAGGCAAGCGACCTCTCGAAGTAGCCTGGTCTCTTGGCGCTTCGCCCTTTGATGCTTTCCTGACCGTGGCATCACCCATGGCTGTGCGGGGCTATCTGACGGCCATAGTTCTGGGATTTGCTCACACGCTTGGGGAGTTTGGAGTGGTTCTTATGGTCGGAGGAAATATTCCTGGAAAAACCAAGGTGATCTCCATAGCCATTTATGATCACGTCGAGACACTGGAATATACCCAAGCCCATGTGCTATCTGCCGGATTGTTGGTCTTTTCTTTTATCGTGCTTTTGATCGTCTACACGTTGAATCGACGTCTTCCTCTCCAAGTATCATGAGCAGGCTTCAGGCCCGTTTCCTCATCGAGTATTCCAGTTTTCGGCTCACCGCTGAGTTTTCACTCCCGACTGAGGGAACCATAGCTGTGTTTGGTCCCTCTGGGAGTGGAAAAACCACGCTGCTTCGCTGCTTGGCAGGGCTAATCCGCTCACCGTCCGGCTTTCTCCAGTTTGATAATGAGGTGTGGCAAGATGAAGCGAAGGGGATCTTTGTCCCTATCCACCGGCGGGCGATTGGATTGGTTTTCCAAGAAGCGCGACTGTTCCCCCATCTCAGTATTAAGAGAAATCTGACCTATGGAATGAGCAGGGTCTCGCTCCAACGCCGCCGAATTTCTCTTGATCGGGTTGTAGACCTTTTGGGGGTCGAGCCATTCTTGGACCGAAGGCCACACCAATTGTCAGGGGGAGAACAACAACGGGTGGCCATTGGGAGAGCATTGCTGAGGAGCCCCTGCTTGTTACTCATGGATGAGCCGTTGGCCTCTCTTGATATTCAACGGAGACGAGAGATTTTGCCATTTATTCAACGAGTGCATCAGGAACTGACGATGCCGATTGTGTATGTTAGTCATGATCTTAGTGAAATTCTTCAACTCGCGAAGTCGCTGATTTTGTTAAAGGAAGGGCGTGTTGCGGCGGTGGGCCCCATCCAGGAAATATTCGGTCGTCTGGACCTCCCAGGGGTTGTCGAACCAGGGGTGGTTGGCTCAATCCTTGATACACAGGTCGCTGCCCATGAACCGGAGTTTGGGTTATCGCGGGTTGAATGTTTTGGCCATTCACTGTTTGTCCCCCATCAGAATCTCCCGGTGGGAGCCCCACTTCGGCTTCATGTTTTGGCGAGGGATGTCAGTGTGGTGACCCATTTTCCTCAAACCCAAACCAGCGTGTTGAATGTGTTGGAGGCCACTGTGGTCGAAATCGGGAGATCGAGGAGTGATCAATACGCAGTTGAAGTCAAGCTCGATGTGGGGTGCCCCTTACTGGCCACGATAACACGCAAGTCCTTACACCACTTGAACTTAAAGAAGGGGCAAGTGGTGTATGCCCATGTGAAGGCCGTGGCATTAAGCCAGGATTTTCGTGAATAACCGATAGATCAGCGGAAGTCACACTCTGCTAGGGCGAGGTTTTCTTTGAGGCTTCTGGCACGCAGACTTTACCATCAAAAACGTTACACGAGGAATCGCCGCTAGCCAGTTTCCATGACTTAATGAGCGGGGGTTTGGGTTTCCCCTGGAACTCGATGACCAAGTCGATGAGCCCACCCACGGGGAGTTTTGTGAGGTGAGGTTGGGCTTCCGGGGTGGCCTTTACCCAAAGGATCCCCGAATCAGCGGCGATCAGAATAAAGCCTTGTTCAGCCTCTACCCGGATAATCGGGCTGTAAATACTCGCTTCTTTTCCAGGCTCATCGGTTAGGGCAGCCGTCATGTCATAGGAGGTCAGAATTAGGGCGAAAAGAAGAAGAGAAATAATAAGATAAAGCCGAAATGTTGACATGAGACAAGCTCCTTAGCTGGGATGGATGGAATTTGATAAGGCATTATCGCAGTTCAACTTGTCCAAATCTATAAATTTAAAATAGGGGCTTGCACAGAAGATTCCTTTACCCATGGGGTCCCTTTAGCGATTTTAGGGTTCCTTTAACATTTCCTGGGGGACTGACTATTGAACCACCATTCCTATTCTTTGAGAAACAAGTTGAAGTGACGGGGGGGGAATCCCATTGTATTTCCGTCACTGGCGGTTGGCTTGGTTCCAAAAGTTGTCAATCCCATTGCTATGAGTTTGGCCTTGGACCAAACTGCCAGTATGGGTGATCCGGAAATGCCGGAAAGCGGAGACATCCCACGCATGGTAGCTGGGCAAGTCGTCCCTCTAGGCCATGCAATCCGCTCAACAATTCGTTAAAACCTGCATGTGAACCTTGAAAGGGGTCCGCAAACAGGTCTTGCACCACCCTCCTAGAAAAAGAGAGATGGGCGACATGGTCATCGCGTGCAAGAAGCTCTGGAAGATCTTTGGGGAGCATGGCGATGAGGTGATGAAAACGGTTCAGGAAGAAGGTTTGGGTAAAGCCGAGGTTCTTGAGCGCTTTCAAAGCGTCCTCGCCGTGGCCGATGTCTCCTTTGAGGTCACACAGGGCGAGATCTTCTGCATCATGGGTTTGTCAGGAAGTGGCAAATCCACACTCCTCCGTCTCATCAACCGTCTGATTGAGCCGACCTGCGGCCAAATCCTCATCAATGGAGAGGACATTGGCAACTTGGATGCCAAGGGTTTGCGTACATTACGCTCGGCAAAGATTGGGATGGTGTTTCAAAACGTGGCCCTTTTACCGCACCGAGTGGTCAGAGATAACGTGGCCTTCGCTCTTGAGCTGCGCCATGTTGCCCAGCCGGAGCGGTACGAGGTCGCAGAGCGGATGCTCCACCATGTTGGCCTAAGCGGTTGGGAGGATCGGATGCCGTCTGAGCTGTCGGGCGGCATGCAGCAACGGGTTGGGTTGGCCCGTGCCCTGGCAGCGGATCCGGACATTCTGCTCATGGACGAGCCGTTCAGCGCCCTCGATCCTCTCATTCGACGACAGCTCCAGGGGCAGTTCCTCGAGCTCTCTTCGGTCTTGAGGAAGACCACCGTGTTCATTACCCACGATCTTGACGAGGCCATACGGCTCGGCAACCGGATTGCCATTATGAAGGACGGGTTCCTGATGCAGATTGGCACGCCGGAAGAAATCGTGACCAAGCCTGTGGATGACTATGTCGCGGAGTTTGTGAAAGGAATTTCACGGCTCACACTCATTCACGCTCACACCGTGATGCAGCCCATCGATGCGTATCACGGGGCCATGGGAGAGGACCTTGCTTGCTTTCCCACTGCCCCTCCAGAAGCTGACCTCAACGACCTGATCAACCTCTCTGTCGACACGGACAAGCCAATCCTGATTCTGAAGGATAGAAAACCGATTGGTATCGTAACCAAGCGCAACCTGCTTCGCGGCATTCAAGGGGAGGAAAACTATGGCGGGTGAAGTTCGGGCAGAAGGCACCGGTGAGGTGGGCTCACAAATTAGTAACCCCAAACTCAAAAGTATTCAACTTGTGGAGGCATTCGTGGGCCCAAATGCCGCCTACTATGGGGGTCAGTTTGAGCGGATTGTGGAACGGGGTTTCGCAGGGATTCGTCTCAACGGTGCGGCCGTACTCGGTGGTCCCCTTTGGGCAGCGACTCGGAACCTCTGGATGGTGTTTTGGTTTGCCGCCATGGGGGATCTGATTGGATTGATCCTGATCGCCCGCGCCTTTTGGACCCCCAGTCAAGAAGTCGCGGGGACAATTGGCGTGGGCAGCATAGTTTTTTCCCTTGGCCTCCTGTTCCTGACTGCCTCTCGGGCCCTAACAGGTTTTGTGGCAAATTGGGCATACCTCCAGAGCTTCACGCGCTGGAGAACCAATCGCAACCTCCCAACGGGTACCAGTAGGAACGCGGGGCTCGGAGGCTTAGGGTTGGTAATTGCAATCTATCCCCTAACTGTCTATCGGTTCAGTGTGCCTCAAGTCATTGAATTTATTGAAAAGTTCCCAACAACCCGTTTCATTAAACTGAAGACGGCCGGAGCCATGGACAATTTCGTGGATTGGATGATTATTCATCTGGAGACCTTTTTTGACTCGATCACAGTTGGAATCCGGGCCGTCCTTAACTTCCTCGAGCTCCTGTTCGTGGGTACCCCATGGCCTGTTACTTTTCTTCTCATCATGCTGCTGGCCTGGCGAATGTCAGGGCCAAGGGTTTCGATTTTTAGTGGCTTGGCTCTCCTTTATGTGGGGTTGTTCGGCTTTTGGGAAAAAGCTATGAGCACCTTTTCCCTGGTTGGCGCAGCCGTGTGTCTCTGCATTGTGTTGGGCGCACCATTGGGAATCTGGTGTGCCAAAAACAGGCGTCTGTATTCTATTCTCAGGCCCATCCTGGATTTGATGCAAACCATTCCCAGCTTCGTCTACCTAATCCCGGCTGTAGCCTTCTTCTCCATCGGTAAACCGCCGGGGATTCTGGCAACCATTGTGTTTGCGATGCCACCCTTGATCCGGTTGACGGCGTTGGGAATCATGCAGGTCCCTCATGCGGTTCGCGAGGCCGCGGTGGCGTTTGGCGCCAGCCCTCGCCAGCTCCTGTTCAAGGTTGAGATCCCTCTGGCCGTTCCCTCCATCATGACCGGCATCAATCAGTCCATCATGATGAGCCTGTCCATGGTGGTGGTGGCTGCCTTGATTGGGGCAGGTGGGTTAGGATACGACGTGTTGTTCGCCCTTCAGCATGTGGAAACCGGGAACGGCATTTTGGCCGGCCTCGCCATCGCTCTCCTCGCCATGGTCCTCGATCGGATCGTGCAAGGATCCCAGAAAGGGACACAAAGGGTTTGATCAGCCTTCCAACACTTAAGGGGGGGGTCCTGAAGGAACTCTCTCCCGTGCTCATTCTCCTCTTAGCTGTTAGCACGGTCATGTGCACGGAGCCGAGGACCAGGGCAAGGGTGGTCATTGGAGAATTAACGTGGGATGGTGGGCTCGTCATCGCGCACGTCCTCAAAAGCGTTCTCGAAACCAGGTTGGGTGCCGAGGTGGAGCTGATTCTGGCTGATCAACCTGTGATTGCCAGGGCCATGGACAAGGGGGATGGTGGCATTGATGTTCACCCGGACTTCTGGATGCCGAACCAAGCTGGGATGTGGAACCAGTACATTGCGCCGGGTTCCCGGGAAACCGTCCTGGTTAACCGGACCCCCTACCATGGGGCCCAAGGACTGTTCATTCCCAGGTATGTTCAGGAGCAGTACGGGGTCAAGGCCGTCACAGACCTCTCGAACCCTGAGATTTCCAAACTATTCGACAGCGATGGTAATGGCAAGGGCGAGTTTTGGGCCGGTGCCCCTGGATGGGCTTCCACCAATGTGGAGAAAGTGAAGGCGAGAAGCTATGGGTACGGGCAATTCTTTGAGCCCATAGAGGTGCCCGTGGCTGTGTTCCAGGCCAACCTGAAAACGGCTTATTCAAGAAAGAAACCGATTCTCTTTTACTCTTGGACCCCTGAATGGATTCATACGAAGTACGACCTGGTGAGGCTGAAGGAGCCTCCATTCAACGGGTTTGCTATGGAAAGTAAGATGGAGGACCCCCTCTATGACCCCGATGGCTGCTGGAAGATGTACCAACCGAAAGATGATAACGATTGGTACGAAAAAAGCAGCATTACATGTGCGTGGCCTGAGGCCAGCGTCTTTATGGCCTACTCCAAATCCTTAACCAAACGAGTACCCAAGATTGCACAGTTTTTCAATCAGGTGGTCCTCTCTTCTGATATGGTAGGTGAGTGGATATTCCAAGTGGCGGTGAAAAAACGGGAACCTGCTGAGATAGCCCGAACGTGGGTGGTGAACCATCCAAAAATCGTCAATGAATGGGTTAAAGGAATAGAGGACTGGCCTAACCAGGTTTCCCCACAAATGACTGGCCATTGATTGACAGGAGTGGCCGGCTTTGTTATGAACTTTTTCATGAGAATTCTACCAGGCTACAAAACTGTGGCTTCCCCCCCACAAAAAACGTGTCCCCGCTGTGGAGGGTGTTTGGTGACCGAAAACTTTGTTGACCTTTGGGGAACCTGTGAGCCACGCGGGATTTCTGCCTACCGTTGCATGAACTGCGGAAATGTAGTCGACGAACTCATTCTTCAGCACCAGAAAGCCCCTCCGCCCCGGCCCATCAAGGGTGGCTCCCATTCGCCAGACAGGTAACTCCTGTTTCTCCTTCCTAATCATCCGCGACCATCTTCTGGCCACACCAGCCCCGTAGTGCAATCCATCTTTAGCAATCTATGCGGTCGAAGACAGAGTACCACGGGTTTACCCGTGAGTGAATGAACTCTTCCCAACTCCTGTAAACGACGGGAGTTAGGTTAGCTCCGCATGGAGCTGTAACAGTAAGCACCCAGGCTTTAGCCGGGGGAATCTATGGTGAGCCAAAGCGAGCCATGGTCAGGTGATTCTCAAAATAGTTCCCGGTATAGTCCTAGCATCGTTCCAAAAGCAGCAGGAAAATTTTTGCAATGTTTTCAATTGGTTATATTTTTATTCTCTCATAAAGATCGCCGGTTGTTTGTTTGTCAAGGCATTGGGAAACCTAACGAACGCCCGATATGTTGAATAAGTGGGCTGGAAAGTTGTAAATTCTACCAGCAATAAAAAGGGAGCGTCTAGTTCTTCACCCACTGCCCGCACTTTCAAGTGCTGGTATCGAAGAGTCCCCCCCCCTCTCTCTTCACTGGGCATCAAGGGCTCCAGAAGTTAGGGAGCCGGTATGCTGAAGAATGACCCATTAGGGTTCTAGCGGCAGATCCCCATACGATCCAGTTTATCCTTGTGTAACTGCTTCATCACTCCTTAAGGAATGACCATGCACAATGCTTCTAAATTGAAAGCACTTTTTCAGCACCCCGGCATCATCAAAGCGGTAGGAGCGCACGATGCCCTGAGTGCCAAATTGATTGAGAACGCGGGCTTTGACGCCGTGTGGGCCAGCGGGTTCGGGATCTCCGCTACCCTCAAATGTATCCCGGATGCCAGCTTCATTACGCTGTCGGAACAAGTGGGTGTGGAACGCAACATGGCTGAAGCGATCACGATTCCCATTATCGCGGACTGTGATACAGGGTATGGGAATGCCCTGAATGTCATGCGTACGGTGAACGACCATGAACGAGCCGGCATTGCCGCTATTTGTATTGAAGATAACGTCTTCCCAAAGCGATGTAGTTTCTACGCGGGGGTCCGCCGCGAATTGGTTTCCATTGACGAGCATTGTGGGAAGATCCGTGCCGCCAAGGCCGCTCAAGAGGTTCAGGACTTTATTGTCATTGCCAGAACAGAAGCCCTGATTGCCGGTTGGGGAAAGGAAGAAGCCTTAAAGCGAATTCACGCTTACGCAGATGCTGGCGCAGATGCTATTCTCATCCACTCGAAAGCTCAAACCTTTGACGAACTACGAGATGTTGCCCAAGCATGCAAAGGACGCATTCCACTTGTAGCCGTGCCCACCACATACGGGAATGTGACAGCGCAAGAACTTGAGGAGGCTGGATTCAAGGTTGTCATTTTTGCCAATCAGGCCCTCCGGTCCGCCATTCGTTCCATGCGCGAGACCTTACGCCATCTCATGGATAAGGGGATGCCGCACGCAGTGAAGGACGAAATCGTCACACTCGATGAGGTCTATGAATTGGTAGGCGTTTCCAAAATGAAGGCGGACGAAAATCGATTTCTCTCACCAGACGGTGAACGCATCACAACTATTATTGCGGCCGCTGGTTTTGAAAAATCCCTTCTTCCTCTCATTCAGGAGAAACCCAAATGTCTTTTGGACATCAAGGGAAAATCCATTTTAGAACGACAGGTCGGGACCCTTAATGAGTGCAATATCAAAGAGATCGTACTCATTCGCGGCTACAAAAAGGAGACCATTATAATCCCTAATATCCGCTACTACGATAATGATCGTTATGAGGAGACCGGAGACCTCTTCTCGTTCTTTTGCGCAGAGAACGAACTAAAGGGTCGCTGCCTTCTGCTGTACGGCGACATTATTTTCGACACGTCTCTTCTTCAAAAGCTGTTAAAAAGTCCAGCCGACATGTCTCTCATAGTGGACCTGGCCTGGCATGACCACCGGGCGCATTTGAGGAATCTGCAACTTCGACCGGACCTGGTGCAACTGGGATCACCACCTGGCAAGAGCTATCGGTACGTGGATCCGGGGGAAGGAAATCGAATCGTAAAGATAGGCCGGGATTTACCCCATGAGGATGCGCATGGGGAATTCATTGGCTTGGCCATGTTCTCCGAACAAGGCATCAATGCCTTCAAAGCGGTCTATAAGGATGTCAACCAGAATGCTCGGTCAAAAGGTTTTCATGAGTCCGGCCTGTTGGAGCATGCCTCACTCACGGATCTTATCCAGGAACTGATCGACCGAGGACATGACGTGCAGTGCGTGCCGACCTACAAAGGGTGGATGGAGGTGGATTCGTTTGAGGATTACCAAAAAGCTTGGGCCGATACCCAGGGGTGAGGGATGAATTCTATGATGAAGCCAATCAGTTCAGAACCACTCCATACCCTTACTGACTATGAAAATTACTCTGTGACTTCCCAAACGTATGACACGACAAGAAATCCCATCGGTTTGGAGATTATTTTGGGATGTTTCGCCGCCACGAACATACGTCCGTTACATGAACAAGTGATTCTTGACGCCGGGTGCGGGACGGGGAATTATCTTCAAGCCATCCATCACAAGGTCAGAGCCTGTTATGGAATCGATGTCAATGAAGGCATGTTAGCTCAGGCTCAGCGAAAATTCGGCAAGGGCTCACTTGTCAAATTTGACCACGGCAGCCTCGTCAATCTTCCCTATCCAGACGATTTCTTCGATGGGATCACTTGCAACCAGGTCATTCACCACTTGGATGATCCCAAACAGACAGACGCATTTCCTAACGTGCAGGCTATACTCTCCACCACTTATCGCGTCCTTCGGCCCCAAGGAGTTTTGGTTCTCAATACATGCAGCCGCCAACAGCTGGTTGATGGGTACTGGTGGGCGGATCTCATGCCAGAGGTTGTGGACCAAATGGCAGCCCGTATTCCTTCCATAGAACTCACGATGGAAATGTTGGAGATCGCGGGGTTTCAAATAGGGGGAATCATCGTTCCCCTTCATGAGGTGCTTCAGGGGCCGTCCTATTTTGATCCAGCAGGGCCATTGCAGAAATCGTTTCGTGACGGTGATTCGACCTGGTCCTTGCTATCAGAAGAAAAATTACATCGGACCCTAGAGCGCATACGAACCATGAACGAGGATGGGAGCATCATTCAATACTTGGACGAACGAGAGAAAAGGCGAAAACGCGTGGGGCAGACGACATTCATTTTTGCCCGCAAATCGTAATGCAGGAAAGGATTGAACCATGAGCAGTCAAGCCGCTCATCCTGATCGACAGGCATTTCCACCCGAAGAAGAAGCCAATCGCTACTCGAGACGGAGCATTTTGCGGTCTGAACATATGTACGGCGAAGGCTTTCAAAGCCCAGGCGGGATTGAAGCCGTTGAAGCCTTTTGTTCAAAACTCCACATGCGGGAGGGGATGAAGATTCTCGACTTTGGAAGCGGCTTGGGTGGGGCTTCCTTTTATTTTGGCGAGCGCTACGGTGCGACAGTTATGGGTTTGGATTTTTCCCAAGAAATGATCAACATCAGTACCGAGCGGAAGGAAAGAAAAAGCCTGGCCAATGTCTCCTTCCAACAGGGCGATATCAGGACAACCACTCTTCCGAAAGACACATTTGATTTAGCCTGGACCCGGGATTGCATTCTCTATATTCCAGAAAAACATTTGGTTTGGCAGAACGTGTATTCATCATTGAAACCAGGTGGACAACTGTTTATCACGGACTTCTGTAAAGGGAAAGGTCCCTTATCTGAATCCTTTATCAAGTATCTGGGGCACTGCCATTATTATCTTGAAGATTTAGAAAACTATGGCCAAGCGTTGGGCGCGGCTGGGTTTCGCCATATTCGGATTGAAGATCATACGAAAGCGTTCATTGATTCCCTTCAGGAAGAACTCAAGGAATTAAACGGTCGCCGCGATCAATTCCTTCGAGAATGGACCGAGAGCGATTTTGACTATCTTGTAAATCGCTGGCTCAGGAAAATTCAATTCTGCGAACAAGGCGACTTCATTTGGGGACTCTTTATTGCGGAAAAGTAATCAAGGAGGATTCACCACTTGACCCCATCAAGGCCAACGGCAAGCCTGATCAAGGCATGTGGCGGGCATGGGCCTCGGTTATCCCTTTTCATTACCAAAGACCACGGGAGAACACCTTGGACCGGGATCCCCAAAGATCCATGGGACAGAGCAGTAAGGGGCTTCTTGACGGTCACGCCCGGCTGCGATTCACAATCCGGTCATGTTTTTTGGCGAAGCTGTAGGCCACACCCCGAACAATAGTTGTCTCGGTCCCGACGCTTGATGGCATGTTCCTCGTCAGTACAACATCTACGAGGGATGGTTTGATTTACGATCTCACCACACATGGGGCAGCCGCGCACCGGCACCCTTGAACGGCGGTGGTTGAGGTTGGGGCAAAAGTTACTCTGTCTTATCATTCTTCCCTCCTATCCATTCATGACCACAAATCCTTATTTCTGTCAAGCCCTAACCTTATAGATAATCAGCCCAAGTCCCTACAAATTCTTCCTGGCACATGATCATGAGGCATGGGGAACTACCGAGATTCGATCTGCGCAAGTGAACTGGAACGCCTAGCTTTAGGACTGCCTTCAGTTAAAGGCCCTCTCCGAAACTTTCGGCCAAAAAATTTTGAAGCCTTTTCTTGGAGAGGATCACTACTTTCTCGATGTCTTTCCCACAGCATGCCAGCCCTGGATCCGAATGAATAATTGGATTCTATTCGACCACAAAAGGCTTGAGTTTCCAGTTCTCCTCTTTGTGTTGTCCCGGGCCGCACAGTAGGGACTCCTCCCTAGGCTGGGTTTTCATGGCATGGGCAGAAGTTCTTGTCGCTTCACGGCTGGGCTACCGACAGATTTCGTGACCCCCACTCCACCCATTTGTTTTAGAGCGGAAGTGTTCTTGGATCTCCGTAGCTCGTGATTTTTCATGGCGGCTCATTCTTGGGGTAAGGGCCACATTGTCATGAATCTTTTCCCTTTGGTGGCTCGTGTTTGGGGGTTAATGTGGACCAAGGGGCCGTATGATCGGGAAGCATAACCAGGGGGGTATTTTTTATGGACGGGGAGGAAAACCGGAGTAGAGCCTTAACCGGTTTGTACTTCAACCTCCGTGGCCTGGCAGGCTTGGATTCGGTAGGCCCGGGTATCCGGATTGGCCTTATTCTCCAGTGAAATGATGACGTGCAAGGGCTCAGCAATATTCAGCTTTTCCCGGTAGCTTTCAAATTCCATCGCGATTTTAATATCGGTCATAGACGGGCGGGCCGGACTGGACGTATGGGAATGGTAAAAGGCCTGTAATTGAAGGCCTTTATTTCGAATATCCTTTTGAGCCATTGACATTTCCCGGGCGTCCATTTGAAAGGCGATGTCGGCACGTTCATCGGGGGTGAGTTGTTGAAGATCGGACAGCTTGGCCTGGTCAAATCGAGCAAGCTCACCATCGTTCATCTTTGCGAGAATATTGGTGATTCGATAGTGCTCAATCACCTGGCCGTCTTTTCCGGCCAGGATGCCACAACATTCGTTGGGATCGAGGGCCCGGGCGTGGTCGACCATATCCCGGAGGATATCCGGAGGGATATGAAGCATGGAGGCTACAAACTACAGGAGACGTGATGCTCTTCGAGAGCGGTAATGGTGGGTCGAGATCCGCAGAGCGGGCAATCAGGATCCTTGGGCCTGGCCACTTTGCGAAATTTCATTTCAAGGGCATCATAAATCAGCAAGTGATTGGCAAGAGTTTCGCCGATCCCAAGGATTTCCTTTATCGCTTCATTGGCCTGGAGTATGCCAATGGTTCCAGCGAGCACGCCTAAGACGCCGGCTTCCTGGCAATTGGGTACAAGCCCTGCCGGTGGGGGTTCAGGATACAAACAGCGGTAACATGGAAAACCCTCGTGGGCTTTGATCGTGGTCACCTGCCCTTCAAACCGGAATATGCTGCCAGAGATCAGAGTCTTTTTGGCGAAATAGCAGGCATCATTGACCAAAAATCTGGTCCCAAAATTGTCAGACCCATCCATGACCAAATCGTAGTCCGGGAGCAGGCCCATAATGTTGGTTGCGCTGATGTTGTCCTGGTACGTCTTGAGGACCACCTCGGGATTAAGTGCCGATAACAGCCGGCGCCCCGATTCTACCTTGGGAGTGCCAACGTGAGCCGTGGTATGTAACACTTGGCGCTGGAGGTTTGAAAGATCCACGACATCGCCATCGATCAGTCCAATGGTTCCGATTCCGGCAGCGCCCAGATACAGGGCGATGGGGGATCCCAGCCCCCCCGCGCCGATAATGAGTACCTTGGCCTGGCGGAGTTTTTGTTGGCCCTTCCCTCCCACCTCAGGGAGAATGATCTGCCGACTGTAGCGCTGAATTTGGTCGTCGGTAAAGTCCATCGCGAGGCCTTCGTTATTCCACGACGTTCAATTCAATAGGGTCCACCATGACCCCCTTTTCGCGGAGGCCATCAATCGCCCGCTCAATTTCTTCGGTGTTCCCGGAAAATTCAATATCCATCCACCCGGTGGTTTCCCGAACGTCTGCTCGGCGAATACTGGTCACCACCTGGTATTCGTGTCCGATTTGATAAATGATCGGTTCTGGGATTTTTTCCTCAGGGAACCGAATGTGAAAGCGGAGTTTGGTCATAAGGTCCCACCGGCAATTGCAGGAACAATCGAGACTTCATCCCCATCCTTTAAGGGTGTCTCCTTCCCGGTAAGAAAGCGGATGTCTTCTTCGTTGACATAAATGTTGACGAATCGTCTGACCTCCCCCTTTTCGTCGCACAACCGGTCTTTCAGTCCAGGGTGGGAGCTATTCAAATTCTCAATAAGTTCCCCGATACTGCCCCCTTTTTCCTCAACTTCCCCCTTTCCGCCAGTCATGGGTCGTAAAGGCGTTGGTATTCTGACTTTTATCATGCCTCCCCCGGCTGGCCAAAAGTTTGTTCGAACTTCGCAAGACTGGGTGGAATACGAATGGGGCGTCCAACGGAGCCCACCACGGCTTCTTGGGTCTTGAGGCCGTTCCCGGTGATGTAGGCCACGGTGACGTCCTGTTTTTTAATGATTCCCTGTTTGGCCAATTTCTGCAGGACGCCCACTGTCACCCCTCCGGCGGTTTCAGCGAAAACCCCTTCGGTTTGCGCCAACAACTTAATCCCTTCGATGATTTCGTCGTCGGTCACTGTCTCCATGACCCCCCCGCTCTCAGCCACGGTTATCAAAGCATAATACCCGTCAGCAGGGTTCCCAATCGCCAGCGATTTTGCGATGGTGTTGGGCTTCACAGGTTTAAAGAAATCTCTTCCTTGCTTAAAGGCCGTAGAAATGGGGGAGCAGCCTTCGGCTTGGGCCCCATGGACTTTGGTAGAGACCGGACCGATTAGCCCAACCTTGTGAAATTCATTCAAGCCCTTCCAGATTTTTGTGAGCAATGAGCCGGAGGCCATGGGCACCACAACCTGATCCGGTGTACGCCATCCCAGTTGTTCGACGGTTTCGAAAGCCAGGGTTTTAGAGCCTTCGGCGTAGTAAGGCCGGATGTTCACATTGACAAAGGCCCACCGGCGTTCTCCGGCGATTTCGCTACACAGGCGATTCACGTCGTCATAGGTTCCTTCGACCTCTATCACCTTTGGCCGATAGATAAGGTTCCCCAAGACTTTGGCTGCTTCGAGGTCGCTGGGGATAAAGACATAACATTGCATGCCGGCTTGGGCGGCGTGAGCCGCCACTGAATTCGCCAAATTCCCGGTGGAGGCACAGGCTGCTGTCTCAAACCCCAATTCTCGCGCACGAGTCAGGGCGACGGCCACGACCCGGTCTTTAAATGAGAGGGTGGGGTGGTTCACGCAATCATTTTTGATATAGAGTTCATCGATTCCCAGAAACGCGCCTAAATTTTTGGCTCGAATCAGGGGGGTAAATCCGGCATTGATGCCGATACTGCCCTGTCCCTCCACGGGAAGCAAGTCGAGATACCGCCATAAGCTAAGAGGTCCAGCTTCAATGGCACTCCGAGAAATCTTTTGCTTGATCTCCTCGTAATTATATTTCACCTCCAAAGGCCCGAAGCAAAGCTCGCAGACGTGGATCGCTTCGGTGGGGTACTCTTTCCCGCATTCCCGACAAACCAACGATTGCATTTTATGAGCCATGGCCGAAGCTTTTCAGGTGCCGCCTAAAACTTAAGAAACACTCACGGCCCCGGATGTGGGGAGTTGGCAGGTTTCCTGTTCATGGTCGAACAGCTCGGTGATTTCCGGATGGTCTCCACAGAGCGGGCAGTTTGGATTCCGCTTTGTCCTAATTTCACGAAATGCTGTTTGGCGGGCATCAAAATCCAGAATGCGGTCAGTCAAAGGATGGCCGATCCCCAAGATAAGTTTTAAGGCCTCGGTGGCCTGAATAGTTCCGATGATCCCGGCCACCACCCCGAGAATCCCCGCTTCCTGGCAACTGGCTACGAGCCCTGGAGGAGGTGGATTTTTGAAGATGCACCGATAACAGGCAGACTGTTTTGGAATAATGGAAAACACACGCCCCTCAAACCGCAAAATACCTCCATGGACAAGAGGCTTCTCCGCAAAGAAACACGCATCATTGACAAGAAACTTAGTTGGAAAATTGTCGGCCCCATCAATGACCACATCATACGGGCGAATAAGATCCATCACATTTCTGGAAGTTAATCGATCCTCGTAGGTTTCCACGGCCACGTCGGGATTGAGCGCCTGAATTTTTTCCTTCGCCGAAAGGACCTTTGGCCGGCCGATGTCGGGAGTGTAGTGAAGGATCTGGCGTTGGAGGTTGGACAAATCCACCACATCACTGTCGATGATCCCGATGGTTCCAATACCGGCAGCAGCCAGGTACAGCGCGACCGGGGAGCCAAGCCCTCCTGCCCCCACGATGAAAACCTTGGCCTTTGAAATTTTTTGTTGGCCCTTGCCCCCGACCTCTGGGAGGAGAATATGCCGGCTATATCGAGTAATTTGCTCTTCAGTAAAGTCCATACCGGCTTTCGTTCGTGGTGACAGCGAGTCGCTCCTGAATGATTTTGCCAACAGACTGGTTGGACCGGGAAATGTACATTAAATATTAAAATACTTCTCAATACTCAGGTAGCGTTCCCCCGTATCGCACAACACCGTCACCACGTTTTTCCCAGGCCCCAACTCCTCAGCAACTTGTCGCGCGGCAAACACATTGGCCCCAGTGGAAATTCCCACCAGGAGCCCCTCTTTCTTCGCCAAGAGCTTCGTAGTTTGATAGGCGTCTTCATCGGTGACGGTTATCACACGGTCCAAAATGGATCGATTTAAAACTTGTGGAATAAAACCGGCCCCGATCCCCTGAATTTTGTGAGGGCCTGGCTCCCCACCCGAGAGAACCGGGGAGCCGGCTGGCTCCACCGCAATGATCTTAATGGAAGGGGACCGGTCTTTGAACACCTCTCCACATCCGGTGATGGTCCCTCCCGTTCCTACAGCAGCCACAAATGCGTCGATCTTTCCCTCCAGGGCCTCCCAGATTTCTGGAGCAGTCGTTTTCCGATGTATGGCGGGGTTGGCTGGGTTCGAAAACTGGTTCGGCATATAATAGTCGGAATTCTGTGCAACGATGCTTTCAGCTTCTTTGATAGACCCTTTCATCCCCTCCCACGCAGGCGTCAAAATGAGTTGCGCACCGTAAGAGGACAGAAGACTTGCCCGTTCCATGCTCATGCTTTCCGGCATGACCAGGATCAGCTTGTACCCCCGGACTGCCGAGACAAGCGCTAACCCGATCCCCGTGTTCCCGCTGGTAGCTTCCACGAGGGTTCCGCCGGGTTTCAGGTGGCCCTGTCGCTCTGCCTCATCAATCATGTTGAGGCAAATTCGATCTTTGACGCTTCCCCCAGGATTAAAAAATTCCACTTTTCCAAAAATGGAAGCACCACCATCGGGTGAAAGCCGGTTCAGTCGAACAAGAGGAGTCTTACCAATGCCCTCGGTGATTTGGGGCAAGAAGGGGGAGATCACGTCCCGCCACCCATATAGAAGAGGAGTTCCAACTTGTCCCCTTCCTTGACTGGAGTCGTGCCGAGTTGATCCCGTTCGACCATGTTCGTATTCAATTCCACGGCAACCATATGGGGATCAATATCCTTGACCTTCAGAACGTCGAGCACGGTGCCGCCCTGGACGTCCTCGGGTTTTCCATTAATGGTAATTTGCACGTTGGACTTCGCAATTGAGCCTAGACTATAGGGAATTTACGGTAACAAACTGGTCAGACTGGAGTCAAGGAAACCGCAGGTGAGAGGGCCAACCACACGCGCCGGATCCACTCTTTCAATAGTTTACGCACGTCTTCTCCACTCCCACCAAAACTGGTTGCGCCTGGGTTGCGGATTCCGCCTCCAGTTGGTCCAAACGGGGTCATCCAATCGGCTGGCCAGGGAGTAGAAGGTAAAGTGGGTGTGAGGCAGGTTATTTATTTAGGGGGAATTGGCTGGGACCTACGCAGGACGAATTAGTAGGCTGAGGTGAAGCCATAGGACTGTGGCTTGTAGTGACGTACTAAGGATGCAAGTCCTTTTTTACAGAATAGCAGCTCCCTCCAATTTTTGACCCTACAACCCATCCCCCTCAAAAAACCACGTAACCCGTTATAGTTAGCTCATAAATACGACATTTAAGTCATGGCACGTCTACACCCTCACAATAATCTTAAGGTATCGCCTGCCCCTTGCACTCCCCCCCCATTCCGGTATCCTAATAAAGACCCCATTATTTCCAATCAGGGAAAAGCATGACCAAAACTACCGTACCCCTTTTCATGATGATCGGGTTAGCCTTCATGCTGGCTGCACCCGCCTGGGCTGACTTCCAGGCAGGGCTGGATGCCTACGAGCGTGGTGACTACCACACTGCCATGAAAGAATGGCGGCCATTGGCGAACCAGGGGGATGCGTCAGCCCAGTACCACCTGGGGGTTTTGTACGAACGGGCGCAGGGGATACCACGGGATTATCAGGAAGCCCTCCGGTTGCATCGCCTCGCCGCGGAGCAGGGTCATGCACAGGCCCAGTTCGACCTGGGACGAATGTACTCTGATAGTCCTAGAGTATCGCGGGATGACCAAGAGGCACTACGCTGGTGGCGGCTCGCTGCCGCTCAGGGGAATGCGGACGCACAGTTCAGTTTGGGGTCGTGGACCTTGTTTGGACATGGGTTGCCACAGAATGTTCAGAAAGCCGGTTACTGGTTTCGGCTTGCCGCTAATCAAGGGCATGCAGATGCTCAATTTCAACTAGGGGCTTTGTATTCCACGGGTCAGGGCGTACTCGAAGGATTATGTTCTAGCCTATATGTGGGTAAACCTTGGTGCGGCAAATGGGGCACTTGGGTTAGCAGCCATGACACGGGATTTCCTTGAAAAAGAGTTGACCCCCGCTCAACTTGCCGAAGCCCAACGGCTAGCCAGGGAGTGGAAGCCGAAGGGGGAGTGAGGCAGGGTACTGATCCGGGAGGAGTGTTGGCTCAGGGAGTGAACCGGATGGAATCGGGTCACGGGTGGAGTCAGGCCGTCTGCAAGAGATTGCGTGCCCGCGCCGGAGAACGGGGCAGGGCTCGGGTGGGCAAGCCCAGATGGGCGAGGCTCTTGACGATCACCGCGGGCTCTTCGATGGCGGCAATGAGCGTCAAGGGGCTGCCACAGTGTGGACAGGCGGCCATGTCGATCTCGAACACTCGTTTGAGTAACTGGGCCCAACTCATGCGGGCCCGCGTTGCGGGAGGGGACGCGTTGGGCTCTGTTGAGGGGGCCGGCACCTGGTCGGGGTCGCCCGGGACGATCTGGGACCTCAGGGCGGCATTGGGTGCGAGCACGCCATGGAAGCGAATGAGATGGAGCCGGGGCCGCGGGACGAGCGCCGCCAAGCGTTGCAGGAATTCCAACGGGGTCATCACCAGATGGGTGGTTCCATCGCGGTACGGCGTTTTGAGTTGGAGGACGACCTCGCCGGCCCGGGTGCTTTTTCTAGTATTTAGTAATAGAACAAATTTTAGTCAATGCAAGAAAAAAGTGTTTCAGGGAAATTCTATTCGCGTTTGCAAAACTTAAGCCCGTTTCCTGTGCTGAGTTGTAAGAAATTTTACCTCCTCAATCATTCTTCCAAAGGGTAAACAAGAAGGGAAAACGCATGAGCATGGTAATAAAGCGTGCTTTCTGGATTTTCGGAACAGTAAGCATTGTTTTTTTGATGGTTATAACTGCCACGAGCCACTCGGTATCGGCCCAGGAAAAAAGTCAGGATGGTTGGCGAGTTTCCCCTCGAAAAGCCAAGATAATCAATCCTATACCTGCGGATGATGCCTCCTTAGCTCTTGGTAAAAAGATTTATCAAAGAGAGTGCCTTGAATGCCATGGTAAGACGGGAAAAGGAGATGGACCTGAAGCCAGTGAACTTGAGAAAACCGTAGGAGACTTCACTGACCCTAAGATGCGGGAACAATCGGATGGAGCCATTTTCTGGAAAATCAGTACGGGAAGAAGGCCGATGCCTGGGTTCAAAAAACTGTTGACGGATGAAGAGCGTTGGCATGTTATTAATTACATCAGGCTCGCGTTCAATTCCCCCAAAAAATAACCGAATGGGTTATCCCAGATCTTAAGTGCCGGAAAAAAACAATGCCTATGATCGAGGGAGCTGCACACTGATGAACAGGATTAGCGTAGGAAACAAAGAGTTCTAAACGGGAAGGTTCAGCCTATGTTGAAAACACTGCAAAGTTGGCAGACTCTCTTACTCATTTTTGCTCTTGCTATTCTTGGCGCCTTAGTAACGGCGGGATTCCTGGCCAGTCAACGGCAACCTTCCAGTACGCCTGTTATGCGGGGGTATTACCTGGCCCAGGAAATGGGGTGTTTCGCTTGCCATGGCCCTGGAGGAGTAATCGGGGCCTCCAACCCTGGGGCGCTTTGGGGGGCAACTCCACCTTTTAAAGCCGGCGGCCCTATCATGTCTTTTGTTCAGAGTGATGAGGAGATCCGCGAGTGGATATTATATGGTGCTCCGCGCCGCCTATGGAAAAATGGCAACAAACCTTCTGAGCGTCGTAACGGAAACAATAGTCGTAACGAAAATAATAATAGTAGCGGCAAAGGTCGAGATGAGGACGATAGTGGGTGGGACAACACTCAGGGCGTTGGAGGGCTTATCCAGATGCCGGCATTTGCAGGCCTGCTATCAGAGAATGAGCTGAACGATTTGGTTTCCTATGTTAAAACCATTATGGATACTCCTAAGCCTCGGCCACCGCTGGCAGAGAGAGGGCGGAGAATTGCAGCCGACATGGGGTGTTTTGGTTGCCATGGCCAAGGCGGTCGAGGCGGAGTATCTAACCCTGGAAGCTTTAAGGGATATATTCCCCCTTGGGATGGAACAGATTTTGCTGAGTTAGTGGAAAACGAAGAGGAATTAAGACAATGGATTTTAGAGGGCAAGGTTGATCGTTTTGAAGAGAATCCTTTAGCGACCTATTTTACCCATGGCCAAGCAATTCAAATGCCCGCTTTTGAGGATGTTCTGCAAGACGGGGAGTTGGAGGCGATTATTGCCTATATTGACTGGCTACGGAGCGACGATAAACAGTTCTTCCCATATTGGATCGAGGAGTCAGTCCCAATACTGCCAAGCGTGGTAGAACGCGGGAAGTGGTTGTTCCACAAATCAGGTTGTGTGGCATGTCATGGTCCGAAAGGTGTGGGTGGTGTACCCAATAAAAACGCGGCTGGCGGGTTCGTGCCGGCGCTGGACGACTTGGCAGAGAAGATGGAGCTGTTTGAAAAGGAAGATGTCGATACGATAGTGGCGCTTTTCGAGCAGGGCTTAAGCCTGGAAGACCCTTCGATATCGGAGCCCGTCGCCTATTTCGATGCCGTCCTTACCCAATATCTCAATTTTCGAAAGCTGATACTTAAAGGCGGTTATCCCCGTAAAAAGGGAAAAAAAGAGGCGTCTCCAGCAATGGTTATGCCCTCATGGAAAAACAGATTGTACGCCAATGGTGCACCAGCTTCCCGGTCAGACATAAATGCGATCATTGCCTACCTCCTAACTTTACAGGAGATTTAGGCAGATCGTTCATGGAATTCATATAGTGGACCCCAATATTTGGACAGTAGGTTAAGATGGTTGGGAGTTCGACTCCCTCAGGGCGCGCCACCATTTTTTTCTTCTTAATCTAGGTCTCTTTTATCTTAGCCTTTAAGTCACTCAGGTTCTGATCACTTGAATACTTGCTATAACTGGTCTTGCCCCGCTTTCACGAGTTCCCGGTTGACCAGGCGGTCTTCGGGGAACCCGTTGCTTGCTACGGACATAGGCAAGTGTCGCTTCTGCCTTGGTATCCCGCTTGTACTCCATGTTGTGCCGGGCAAGTCCAAGAGCTTTTTCGATATTGACATCTGCCTCGGCATAAAGGCGGGCAAGAGCACCCAAGGTGTAGACCTCACCCGCGTCGATGGCATCCTGAAAGCCCTTCTCAGCAGCCTTGAAGTGGCGTTGCGCTTGGCCTTCCCTGTCCAGCCACCGGGCGAGGAGAAATGCCTTGTGGTGGATATCTGGAACGTCCTGCTTCTCGAGCAGGACTCCGTATAGGGCAAGAGCCTTCTCGAGTCGGCCCTCAGCCTCATAGAACTCGGCCAAGTGCAGGCGCAGTTCCCTCTGCACGACTTTGTTGCTGGAACTGAGACTTGCCGCCACATCTAGGTGGGGCCGCGCCAGGCCGGGATGGCCCCAGTCGAGCAAAGCCCCCGCGGCACTGACCTCGGCCCAGACGACCAGATCGATCACCCCTTCGGCACGTGCGAAGGTAGCGGCGTCAAGGAAAGCGTCGACCGCCTCGTCGTATCGAAGTTGTGAGGCAAGCCACTGCCCGAGTGCGGCCACTGTATAGAAATCACCAGGCTTTGAACCCACCGGGGGAAGCAGCTTCGCCGCGTCGTCGTAACGTCCCAGCCCCATGTAAGCCTCGACGAGCAGAGCGGTCACTGCGGTATCGTTAGGAGAGGCCTCCACGGCCCGCTTCCCCCATCGCAAGGCGTCCTCAAAGCGGTGCGTGAAGTTGGAGAGAGCTGTCATCGTTTTGAAAGCGAGAAAGTTGGGCTGGATCGTGATGGAGTGCTCCAGAGTCAAACCGGCTTTCGCCAGGAAGGCGGGGTCGAGCGTCTCGCGCGCCTTGTCGAGATAGGCCACGGCAAGCAGAGCATACCCTTGGTGGAGCCGAGGGTGTTGGGAGACCTTCTTCGTGTAGAAGCGAATCCGCGCATCGATGTCGGGTTGGGGGCGCCTGAGGCCTTCTGTCGCGCAGCTTCCGACGGCAATCACCGTGACAAAAAGCACCAGCAATCGCGCTCGGATTCCGTCACTGGGCATCACGTCGCGATCCTCCCCTGATGGGGCACGCGGTGCCGGGCACAGAGGCCCATCCGCCCTGCACTGTGCACCGATGGGATGGCATCGCACGGTTCCTAGCCGTCATGGCTCTTGTGGCGGCGCAAGATAGGGGAATACGTCAAGGAAGGGCACGTCGTTTTTCTTGGGGAAGGGCGGACCGTCGTTGGCCAGCACCCTCGGGTCGCCGACGAGGTCCACCACGTCGTTGGTCAGCTCGCGCCCGTTCGGAAACGCGGCCGGAAGCGAGGTGTCAAAAATGATGACGTCGGGCGGAACCCCCAGGTTCTGGAAGTGCTTGCGCGGGTGGAGCGTGTTCATGAGATCGTTCTCGGGAAACATTGACCTCAGGGCGCGTCCCGCCAGGTCTTGAAATGGGCCGTTGATCCCTGCGGCCTTGGCCGTTGCCCAGACCAGCAAAGTTGGCTGCCCATTGAGGATGGTCGCAAGCGGCAGCTCGAGCACGATCGCGGCAATGTTCCGGCCGATCCGAGGTTTCCGGATGAACGGATCGTCACGCAGCCCGGTGAACAGCATAGCACTAAAAACCAACTCAGGACGATTCGAGCGAAGTTTCGGCTCGTTGTCATCGTTGAATGTAATCTTGAAAAAGATGTCCTCCTTGATTTTATTCGGCTGGACGATGGTGCCGCCGAATTTCGCCAGATCTTCGGGATCATTGAACCTGACTTTGCTGTTATTATCGATAGCGATTCTGAATTCCACATCCGTGGGGAAGCGGAATTTTGATTCTGTGATCGCGGGCAGGATGGCCGGATTGCTGGTGACGGCGATGACGAGATTGCCGTCTCGTACAAAGGCAAAACTGCCGGCCAGCCGTGTGTCGTGGCGCATGAGAGACTTCAGTAGAGGAGTGTCACCGTGATCAGCGGCCCGCACAGTGTCCATACCCGCAAGTGCAACACCGATGGCGACCAGCAGACCGAGAAATAGCTTAAGTTTGCAAAAATGTGAAAGCATGTTTTATCCCCTTTCCCCCTGTGCTAGCCTAGACTTTCCAGCAGGCCTTGCTAGAGAAGTCCCGATAATCCAGGAGTTATTTTATGGCCAGTTACCCCATGTGAATTCCTAACTCCGCTGTATAAGGGATTCATCTCGGGTCCTTATTTTTTCGCTTAACTGTAAGGGAACAAAGCAAAATGAGAAATTAGCCGAATGAGGTACGCAGGAATACTTACCTAAAATTTTCGGTCGTCTCCAGTCCGGTCAAAATATTAAACCGCTCCTCAAGGGGGCATCTTAGACCTATCCCCTCTCAACCAGGCCAACCCATGAACGAGGGTCGGCTGGTCAGGGGTGTGATAAAATTGTGATAGAAAATACCGGACTGGATGGACTTAATAGAACTAATAGAATCAATGTAACGATTCCAAGCACTTGATTTTGTGAAGAAACGGGGATACCAGAAACAAAATCAAGCCCTTATGAAATTTCTTTTTTCGCTTTGCCAAGGTGAGGGTCGGTGGGTTGCGCATAAAGCTTAGTTGATGTCTATTTAATTCCCGGTGACTTTTACTGT
>JACZVJ010000192.1 GCA_022572725.1 Nitrospinota bacterium
CTACGGTTACAAAATGAACCAAGAAAGAACCGGTTGTGTGGAAATCGATGTTCCCCCTAACGCTCAGGCATTCGGTACAAGTTGGACCTGTAATATTGGTTTCAAGAAAGCTGGAAACTCATGCCAAGAAATGACACCGGAGGAAAAAGCAGAACAAATTAGACAAATTATAATCCGAGCGGCTGTGGAGAAAAGCCGGACAATTGAGGTGGATGGCGATAAATTTTCGTTAAGGGATGTAGAACGAAAGTGTGAAGTCTATAGATATTCTAAAAATTATGGTGAACTTGAATGTAGTGGGTCTGATTTGCGTATAGTCGAGCGCAAATGCGAGGCCTATTTCAGTGGTTTTGGAGATAGGGAGGGTGATATTGAGTGTAGTGGGTCTGATTTACGTTTAGTTGAACGCCACTGCACCGCATCAATGTATTCCGATAGTTACGCAGAAATTAGTTGTTAGGGTTGAATTTTAAGCGTCTCGCCAATTGCTAAGGCGGTCTGTCGCTACATCACTCGCCCCGCCATTGCCAACAAAGATCCAGCAAAATGAATCCGGGCTACATATTTCATGCCTCTGAAGCATTCTGACACGGAGCATGAATCCTTTAACACCTCCCCGTGTGCCCTCACTTACCCTCTCATAATCTCAAGACCCTGATTTTTAGGTGTTGGGTGTTCTTTGGCCTGGATATGGCTTATTGATGAGGCTTTTGGGGAGGGCATGGGAAGAGGGGACGCCGAGATTGGTCGAAGCGAAGAAGAGAGCCCACCTACCCCCTAGGCCCCGTCGTCGGGTGATCGGGACTCCGCCGGGTTTTCGCACGAAGGTGCAAAGACGCCAATAACGTACAAACCCTGATCCCAGTTTTACTCCCAGTTCACTCCCAGTTTTGGTCCCAGTTCTGAATCTACCGCAATCGCACTCTATCGCAGAGCGAGGGCGCGAATCGCTTGTGTTGGTGGGGAGATTGTGACGCTTAATCGCACTCAGTCATCCTTGGTCATATTCGGTTCAGAAGAGACTACGGATCTGGCGGTTGGGGGTTCGACTCCCTCCGGGCGCGCCATAAAATCAAGAAGTGACGAACCAGCCGTGTGTCGGATGTGTGTCGTGTAGGGTCAGGGTAGGTGCAGGACGGACTTCACCCAAGCTCCTGACAGGTGATTGGCTCTGAAGTAGGCCCTATGCAGAACGCTCCAGCCTCATTCTTGGGTCCCCCACCTCGCTAGACTGGGGTCTCCATTGCACCCCCAATTTACTCGCATTGTCTTTTGAATACCTCCTAGAATCGGTACCGTCCGGTGACGAGATTCGGAGAGTTTCGCTTGTGGACCCGTAGTGTCCCCCGGACGGCATGTGTCCCCTCAAGTCGGTCATCGCCTATAAGGGGTACCACCGGGAGGGCTTCGTATTAGTTTTTTCGGCAACGGTTGGGCCTCGGAAGAGGACTTCGGCGAACACCCCACCTGTAATCCCCACCGCATAGCACACCAGGTCACTCCAAAGAAACCCATCCCCAATGGCCAGATTTCCGACCGGGTTCTCCCGAATCGCATTGATCCATGGAGCTTGATAGAGCTGCGAAAATTCAATTGTAACGGAAAAGGCAAGGGCAAGGGCCGCGATTCGTACAACCGGCCACCTCGGCATGATGAAGCCAATCGCGAGGAATACGAACAAGGCCCAGGCGGTATCCCCTACATAGGCAACGACGAAGCCAGGAATGCCCGAGGCTTCGGATCGTGAGGCGATACCAACCAAGGCAACTGCGAGCATAAAACCAGCGTAGAATGGGCGTCTACGGCTTTTCACACCCTGGTAGGCAGCGGTTCGTTGGAGTCAAGGTGGTGAGGGATCGCTCAGTGTTTCCCTTTCACCGGAATCGATCACAGCAGCGAGGAAATGCTAAAGGCTAGGCTGTCCGCTGGGGAGGTGTCAAGGGTGGTGAGTCCATTGCCCGCTACTAGAACATCGAGACCAGTCAGTATTATCCTTTCTCCTACGGTGCATCCTTATCAATGAAATGATAAGAGGTCGGACCTGGGCCGATGGTCTAGCCGAAATGGGGGGCCTCTATCACACCCTAACCCCGCATAGGTTTTTCAATGCGTTTAGGGTCTTTCAGATGGCAAGATGGTGGGCATCCGCGACGCGTTATTGGATCAGGCATTGGCGGGGGACCTTTCCCTCGCTCTGCTTGTATCGAGTGGGAAGGGGGTGCGCAATGAATCTGGGGCCTAGGCTTGCTCTCAGTTCGGGACTGGTGATGGTTGCTCTCATGGGAGGGGGAGGGATCTTACAGTCGTTTGGATCGGTCTTGGTGTCGTCTCTGGAGAACGGACGGCAGATCTACAGGTTCGGGGTCACTGCCGAGGGAAGGATGGTGGAGAACAGCCACGGGATGAAGGGTGTGGGATGCGCGATGTGCCACGGCCCTGACGGACGAGGTGGTTCAATGCATGGTATTCCGGTTCCCAACATTACGTTCTCGTTTCTGACTGACCCCGAGGGATACGAGAGCGAGACCGGTCGGAGGCGCCCACCTTATAACGAGGAGACGTTTAAGGCCGCTGTGGTTGCGGGCATCGATTCTGGTGGGGATCCCCTCCATCCGGAGATGCCTCGTTGGACAGGGCTCACGGCGAAGGATCTGGAGGATCTTCTTGACTATCTCAAGTCGCTCGGCAAGCCAAAGCCACCCATTCCCGAAGGACCGTACGTTCTATGACCGCAAGTCTCCAGTGAACCGTGTCTCGTGCCGACCCTTTCCCTTTATGGAATTTTCCTTTACTCTCCAGGACCTCGACCAGGGAGGCAATTCCCCACATGTTGCTCGGGGTGAGTTCTTCCAGGGTGACGATGTCTTTGGGGTCAAGTTTCTCGGCCATGCTGGCTCCTTGAACGGAGAGAGTGCTACCCGGAAGTCCCGCCGCCGTTGACGAGTGTCAGCTTCCTACTTGTGCGGGGCTTTGCGCCTCGCCGTCACCTTGAGGTTCAGGGCATTCACAAAGCGGTCAGCGCTGGTCAGCCTCAAGGACGTTTTCCCCTTCATAAACTGGTAAAGCAGGTTAAGGTTGATGTCTGTCTCTTTCGCTAATTGATAGGGGCTCCTCCCACAAGTCTTAATTGCCTTGAGGAGAAAGTTGGTCATGGGTCGCTGCTTTGGTGGGCGTCGTACCATGTCACCTCCTGAATACACCGCAGCTCTTCAGGAACACACACCTGGTCATTCCTTTCCCTTCGGTGTCCACTCCCTGGCTAGCCGTTGGGCTTCTGCAAGCTGAGCGGGG
>JACZVJ010000089.1 GCA_022572725.1 Nitrospinota bacterium
CCGGTGGGCTCGCGGGGCTGGTCGACATCGCGCCTACCCTGCTCGAGGCCGTCGGTGTACCCGCCGCGGACCTCGACGGACGCGCGCTCCAGCACCCGACTCCCGCCACCGCGAGCCTAGGCTCGGTGAACCCCCTCTACGGCGCCCTCCATCTACGTGCGCTACGGACGGGCGATCGCAAGCTCATCGCAGACGGAAACTCCGCAAGGGAATACGACCTGGCACGCGACCCCTCCGAATTACAGCCCTCGAGCCGACCCCTCGACGAGGTGGGCGCCTTGCTCCCGCCCGTCCCCCGGATCGAACGCGGCGTCGAACTCGACGCCGCGACCGAAGACGCCCTGCGCGCCCTCGGCTATCTCGAAGGGAACGAGGGATGGGAGGGAATCGCCGAGGAGTGGTATCTGGGCAAAAATCTTTCGCGCTAGGTCGCTGCTTGGTCTTTGCCATTGCCCTGATCGGCTGTAGCGAGGCAGTCCGAGGGCGGCCCAACGGTATTGAAGGGCTCACTTTCTCGGGCCGCTGAAAGAATTCGCAAGCGCACGAGCATTGCGACGATGAGCGGAAACAGCAGACTGAAGCCGATGGCTTGGGAAAACGGCGTGAGATAAGCCGTGAAATACAGGAATGCGATCCACTTCGCATCCTCCCAGCCCCGCTCATCCGCAAGAACCAGCAACCCCAATCCGGCGATACCAGCATCGTAGTAGAGCGAGTGAGGTGGGAGGAGCACCAACCCACAGCACGTCATTCCCATGCGGAGATTCAGGGGCGCGCGCGGCCGAATCCAGATCAGCGCCATGAACACAGCAAGCGCGACCGAAAGCAATCCGCCAATGCCAATTGCTGCTGGACTTCCAACACCGATCAGCGCTTCGACGAACCCCAAGATGCCGATGCTCTGGTGCGAATCGACCCGCTGCATTGCCTGCTGGAATGGACCAATCTGGCTCCACCAACACGTGGACAGCAAAAGGTTCCTGACCGAGTATTGGGGTCAGGCATGAGTATTGATTTATTCGTACGACATGACACACCGGGATTTTCTATCGAGCGCTGAGCCTGTGGGGTGGAGGATGTCCAAGGAAAAATTAAGGGCTACGCCATCGCATGTTTTGGCGCAATCCTTTTTACCTTAATAGTCTTGGCGGTCTTTTCCACTTTGGCCAGATCATACTCCATTTGCAAACCAAGCCACATGTCGGGGCTACTACCGAAGGCCATGGAAAGCCGTATGGACATTTCCGGGGAAATGCCTGTTTTGCCGTTCACGAGTTTATCGAGTGTCTGGCGGGTGACACCAAGACGCTCTGCCGCTTCGGTGATCGTAAGGCCAAGCGGTTCAATACATTCCTGCCGAACAATCCTTCCGGGATGGGGTGGGTTCTTCATACGCATGATGGCCTCCTACTGATAGTCGATTAAATCCACGTCCAACGCGTGTCCTTCTTCATAGCGGAAAATCACGCGCCAGTTTGCTCGGACAGTTACCGCATACCATCCTTTCAGGTTTCCTTTCAGCGAGTGGAGCCTGAATCCGGGCAAGTCCAAATCTCCAGGTTTCCGTGCGCGGTTTAACACGAAAAGGATATTTTCAACTTTTTCAACATGGTCTGAGCGGATTCCTTTGGTCTCACCCTTTTCAAACAACCTTTTCAGCCCTTTGTGTCTAAAACTCTGGATCATCCGTATATCATAGGATGCATAGCGCAAATTGGCAAGGTGCATTGCACGAGTACCAGCATGGGGACATGACTTGGTTTAACACTTGGCCACCGAACCGTGAGGATTGGGGGGCACGTATGGAAAAAGCGGTTAAGGGCCCATCCCAGTCTGGTGGCGCTGCGGGCCCCAAATAAGTCTCCAAGGATTAGGTCATCGGTCACGTATGTGTGTGTGTGGGGCAAAGAAAGGAGATATTCTTAATTTTATATTAGCCCACAAGGCCAAAGGTCGATGAAATTATCATTCGGAAACTAACCGAAAAAATGAGAATGTCCCCTTTAATGAATGTCCGAAATGTCTTGAACGAGTGGAAGTGTCTGGCTTATGACTTAGGCCTCTAGTCCTCATCAGGTGAAATCTTATGACTCGCTTTCATCTGTGGTTGATGCCGACCGGGGGAACCTGTGAACGCTTGGCTGCCATTATTCGCCATCTGAGCCACAAGCACGGAGGTCCTCTCTTTGAGCCTCATGTCACCCTCCTGGGTGGAATTGAGGGGGAGGAGGAAGAAATCTGTCACAACACGATGCGCCTTGCCCAGGGCCTTCGTCCCTTTGAAGTTCAACTCACGAAGCCTGGTTGCCAGGACTCCTATTTCCGATGCCTGTATCTACACGTTCAAGAAACTCCAAGCCTTATGGAAGCTCAGGCCCAAGCCAGGATCATATTGAATCAACAGAAGGAGCTTCAATTTCAGCCACATCTGAGCTTGTTGTACGGAACGTACGCGGCGGATCTCAAGGAGCACATGATTGAAAGCTTGGATTCTCACGCGGGGGTTGTGTTTGAGGCCACGGCCGTTCATGTGATTAAGGCGGCTCATTCCCAACCTAAGGATTGGGAGAAGCGTGCCCTCTTTCCTTTTGAAAGGTGATGGGCTTGGGATAGTTTTTTATTCCACACATTGGGTACTCAACAAGATGGGTCACCAGTTCAGGGTAGGTCTTTCGTTGGATTTATGATTCTCAAGAGCTTTCTCAAGCCTGTTTTTTGGTCGCCTCTTCAATGGCCACCGTGTTCATCAGAAATTCTATAGATTCCCGGGCGCCAGGTCGCGCAGCGATCACACCGTGAACTTCGGTCTTTGGCTGATTGAAGGATATCGGTCTTTTATTTGAATCCATTGCGATCCCTCCGGCTTCCTGAACCAACAGCACTCCCGCGGCGATATCCCATTCGTGAAGGGAATCAAAATTCAAGGTTCCATCGGCTTTGCCTGCGGCCACCAGCGCAAGTGTGTAGGCAATTGACCCCATGGGGTGGCATGTCGCGTGGCGTTCATAAGTCTCGAACTCGCCTTTCTCCAGCCTCGATGGATTGAGAAGTATCGAAAGTCGTTTGCCTATGGGGTGATCCACCTGAATGGGCGTTCCATTGAGGCAAAGCCCTGAACCCCGGGTGGACGAAAACAGCTCCTGAGTCGCTGGATTGTAGACGACCCCAACAATAAGTTTTTCATTTTCGACCAGCGCAACCGAGATCGCATATTGGGGGATGCCCTTCATAAAATGCTTTGTCCCATCAATGGGATCCACGACCCACACCCGTTTTTTCCCTAGCCGTTCGGAATTGTCTGGGCTTTCTTCGGACAGCCATCCGTCCTCGGGAAAATGCCCTATTAACGCCTCCTGTAGGATTCGGTTGGCCTCGAGGTCAGCGGATGTGACAGGGGATCGGTCTTTTTTACGGTATGTCTCAAATCCTTCCTTTGCCAGGTGCAAAACTCGCTGGCCTGCATGTTTGACGGCCTCACACAAAATTTCTAATTCGCGGTGCATGGAGAGGGTGCGGTTTCGGGCCTAGCAGGGTGTTGAAAAACTCAAAAATTCTCAGATCCCCGCTGGTTAGTATTTTCGGGTAAATACAAAAGTCTCGATCACCTTTTTCTGCCCTTTGTCAAAAAGGGTCCATTGGTGGGTGATATGGTCCTTATCAAGAAAAGTGATCGTCAACTCGTGCATATGCAAATCGTGTGTGGATCTCATCCCTGTGCCGTCAATATAGGTGAACGTGATCCCGTTTGGTTTGCTCTTCCCATTGGTCCGCATCCGGGGCTGATTTCCCAACATGCAGTAGTGGGTCATGATGACTTCTGGTCCATCTTCAGTATACACGGACACCATTTCCTTGGGTGTTCCAGGAAAGAGCCGTTCCACGAGGGCCGTTCCTTTCGCGGTCAATTTGTAGTCAACGGTAATGGTTTCTTCGCCGTCTAATGCAGGTCGTTTCCCTTCCCATTGCCCCACTAACGCGGTAAGTTGTTCAAAGGGTAGGCTTGCTGGAGTCGCTGGGTTTGCCAAGGCCATGCTTCCGGGAGAAAAGACGCTCATAATCAGAATCAGTCCGGTTACTGAGGGTTTCACTCCGTGCCTCCTCGCGCTATGCTAGCAGGATGTTGAAAAAGTCCGCCAGCGGCGTTCTCAGCCCTTTGTCGTGCTCACGTACTTCGTGTACGCTCCGCGCGCCAAAGGGCCTTCGGCCTTGCTGGACCTGGCTCCGCCGAGCCTCCTTCGCCGAAGTGGCTACGAAGGCTGAAAGCGGCTTCGCGCAGGCGAGCGGGCCTTTTTGAACATCCTGCCGTGCAACTGGTGTTTTGTGTTTTTCATGTAGATTGAACGGCTTCTGAGAATTTTGGAGTTTTTCAACACCTTGCTTGGGTGGGACCGCTCTTTTCCATTGGTCCTGACGTTTCACACTATAAATCGGTTGATTCGGGTGAGTCAAAATAGTTTGTGAGAAAAAAAATAGCTTGTACTCACTTGACTCATTTCTCCCTTAAAATCTAGTTGGTGGAAGGAAGACTGAGCTCATGCTCCTTCTGAATGCAACTGAAGTTCGGCAGGCTTTGCCCATGGATGTGGCTATTGCCGCTATGAAGGCGGCCTTTGCAGCGCTTTCGTCCGGCAAGGTTGAAATGCCTTTGCGGACCCATCTTTCCGTTCACGCTCACAATGGGGTCTGCTTGATTATGCCGGCGTTTGTCCATGAGGCGGAGGTGGAGGCTTTGGTGGTTAAGGTCGTATCAGTGTATCCGAATAATCCCACACAAGGTCTTTCCACCATTCATGGAGAGGTGCTGGTTCTTGACCCGGGTACAGGGCGGCTCGTCGGACTCCTTGAAGGGGGCACTCTCACGGGCATTCGGACCGGGGCCGCGTCAGGGCTGGCTACAGATCTCCTTGCTCGAGACGACAGCCAAGTGGTGGCGATCTTTGGCGCTGGTATGCAGGCACGCTACCAACTGGAAGCTGTGTGTACGGTTCGACCGATTAAAAAAGTGTGGGTGTATTCGCCCCATCAGGCCTCAGGAGAGGCCTTCGTGGGGGATATGGCAGGGCAGGGACCGATTCCAACAGAACTTTGCCTTGCGGAGACTCCCCAGCAGGCTTTGGCAGAGGCGGATATCGTGTGTACCGCTACGACTTCCCCTCAACCGGTTTTTTCCGATACAGAACTTCGCCCCGGGGTCCACATTAACGCCATAGGCTCGCACCTTCCTACGATGCAAGAAGTGCCGAATGCCACGGTCGCCCGTGCGCTCATTGTTGTGGACTCCCGCCCTGCTGCCTTGGCTGAGGCTGGGGATATCATCCAACCTCTCAAGGCTGGGCTCATCAATACTGAGCATATCCTCGCCGAGCTTGGGGAATTAGTCCTGGGGAAACGCGTCTCCCGTACCTCTCGTGAGCAAGTGACGTTGTTCAAGTCTGTGGGTGTGGCGGTGCAGGATGCCTTTGCCTCTCGGGTGGTTGTCCAACGTTCCAGGGAGCAGGGTCTAGGGCAGAAAATCACTTGGTAGGCTGTGGCGATGTGATGTGTGAAGTTGATTGAGTGGAGTCCCCTGGCGTTGGAAGAAACTGGGCGGCTGGACACCATTTGGATTAAGCGCATGAAACGTGGTCCAATGGATCCGGTCAACCAGGCCACCCTGAAGGTTGGCTATGGCCTTGTCGGGAGTGCGGATCAGGGTGGTAAGCGGCAGATCACCCTACTGGGGCGTGAGATTTGGGAAGCTCTTATGAAGCAGGTTCAAGGTTCTTTGCCGCCATCGGCTCGTCGTGCAAATTTGTTGGTCAGTGGTCTGAGTTTGGCCCATTCGCGCAAACGCATTCTTTTGATCGGTCGGTGTCGAATACGTATTTTGGGTCAGACGAAACCCTGTGAGCGTATGGATGAGGCTCACCCAGGGCTGAGGGTGGCTATGGCAAGCCATTGGGCGGGTGGGGCTTTTGGGGAGGTGCTGGATGATGGGGATATCGTCGTTGGTGATGGTGTTTCCTGGGTTAATGAATAAAGAAGGGGTTTGGGCTGGAGTCGGCCTAACAGGATGTTGAAAAAGTCCGCCAGCGGCGTTCTCGTCGCTCGTAGGCCTCAACGTACTCTCTTGTACGCCTCGGCCTCCTCCCTTCCTGCGGCCTTGCTGGACGGGCCTTTTTGAACATCCTGCCTCGCATTGATATACAGGAACTCTTTGCTTCTAGGAGCCTGTCCGAGATTAGCGATCGTCGCGAGGGTGTGCTGGTTTGAGTCAGATTTTTCGATCGTTTGAGGCGAATAGTGGGGCCTATTTAACGAAAAGGATCGGAAGATCTGGCCAAATCCAGCGCAACCGCAGTAGATCCGTCTAATCTTGGACAGGCTCCTAGATCACCTATTTGGGAAATATTGAGTTTTCCAACACCCTGCTAAGGCCTGGTCTTCATTTCTCATTTATCTATAGGGAGTTGTTCAGGCCAACGTCTTTCGGAATTTAAGAAGATCTACCATGCCAGAAGTTCGAGTATCTCTTGATATCTCCTACCAAGACTATCTTGCTTATTACGAAGGTGTTGCAGAATCGGTGGTCACCAAAGCTCGTGATGGACGGAAGGTCAAATTTCCTGCCCGGGTGCTGAGACCTTTTCTCAGCCAACAAGGTATCGTCGGGGAGTTCCTGATCAGGTTTAATGACCGTCGTAAATTTGTGGGAATTAAAAAACTCAATCAAAAGTAACGCCCCAGACTTAAGAGGGGTGAATTCGGTGAGATTCAACCGTCCCCACATGGACTTCGAACTGGCCACGGTTGCTGTCCTCGCAATAGCGTTTGAGAACTTCGTGGATCACTTGAAAAGCCAGGTCTGTCCAAGGAATTTCCTGCTGCTTGACCAGCCGAACTTCTAAACTTTCTTGTCCTACTCCAAACTCCGGGGTGTGCATTGTACCTCGAAAGATCACGTAGACTTGGCTCACCGAAGGAAGGCTGAACACTGCGTACAGGGTAGAGATTTCTACCAGGGCCTTGGCCTCTTCCATTGTCTCCCGAGCGGCAGCCTGCTCCAGGGTTTCATTTTGTTCCATAAACCCTGCAGGGATCGTCCAAAGGCCGTGTCGTGGCTCAATCGCGCGCCGGCACAAGAGAATCTGGTCCTCCCACTCAGGAATACACCCAACGACCATTTTGGGGTTTTGGTAATGGATGGTGTCACAGCCCTCACACACGAAACGAGGCAGGGTATCACCTGGAGGAATCCTTAACCTGACTCGTGCGCCACACGTGCTGCAATATTTCATTGGAGGAGGTCGGCCTCAGCGCGTTAGTGCAATGCCAGCAGGGTTATCTGATAGGAAAATTTGGGCACCGCGGGAATCCCCCCAAGATGGCTTGTTCCCTAGGTTCAGGTATGCTTCAATAACCAAACTTTTTCAAGAGGCAATTTTTAAGAGGGTTTTCACGGATGAAGGTTCCCTTTTTAGATCTTAAAGCCCAATTTACTCCAATACGGACCGAGGTCATGGCTGCCATAGGGGCCGTGTGTGAGGAGCAAGGCTTCATCCTCGGCCAACGTGTCGCAGGGCTCGAGAAGGCATTGGCAGAGTTTATTGGCTGTTCATACTCGGTGGGAGTGGCGTCTGGCAGCGATGCCTTGCTGCTCTCGTTAATGGCCATTGGGGTGAAACCCGGGGATGAAGTGATCACGGCGCCTTTTACCTTTTTCGCAACGGCGGGGTCCGTGTCTCGACTGCACGCCACGCCCGTGTTTGTGGACATCAAGCCCGATACCTTTAACATCGATCCGGGCCAGTTGGAGGAGAAAATTTCCTCTCGCACCAAAGCCATTGTACCTGTTCATTTGTTTGGCCAATGTGCGGAAATGGAAAAAATTACTGAGGTCGCCAACCAACGCGGGATCAAGGTGGTTGAGGATGCCTGCCAGGCGATTGGGGCGGCTCGACATGGTGTCAAAGCCGGGGCTCTTGGCCACACGGGTTGCATCAGTTTTTTCCCAACAAAAAACCTTGGAGGAGTTGGCGACGGAGGACTCATAACCACAAGTGATGAGGGCTTGCGGGATCTATTACTCGCCCTGCGTGTGCACGGAAGCCGTTCGGATTATCATCACGACCATATTGGCATAAATAGTCGATTGGATGCGATCCAAGCCACTGTGCTTCACGTGAAACTTGGATTTTTGAATCAGTGGAATCAGCAGCGTCGTGAGAATGCTGGAAGATACACGCAGCTTTTTGAGGAGGCTGGCCTTTTAGACCGTGTGACGCCTCCCTGGATTGACCCTGCCAATCTCCATGTGTTTAACCAATATACGATTCGAGCTCACAAGCGAGATCAATTGATGACGCACCTGCGAGATCATGACATTGGTCACAAAGTGTATTACCCTGTTCCACTCCATCTGCAGGAGTGCTACCAGCCACTTGGCTATCAAAAGGGCGACTTTCCTGTAGCCGAACGGATGGCTCAGGAGGCCCTTTCCCTTCCCATTTACCCAGAATTGACCGACGCTCACCTCACCTGCGTGGTCGACACCATTCGGGATTTCTACACGAGCCATTCATTGGTTTCTTGAGCGTTCTGGCTTCCGCCGGCTTCCCTAAGAAAATTACAAGGCTAAGGGAGAAAGCGGGCAGGCTGGCCTCGGCGAGTGGTTTCGGCTCTTTTTTTAAGATGGTAAGATGAATTGATCCGGTAGAAATCGTCAGGGGTATTTGGCTTCGATGGTACTGCTGAGCCCCCCACGAGTGGTAAAATTGCCCGTTACCACGGCCCATTTCGGTTTGCAGGCTTTGACCAAATCCTGGAGGATTCGGTTGACGGCGTTTTCATAAAAGATGCCGATGTTCCGGTAGGCGTGGATGTACAGTTTCAAAGATTTCAGCTCTACGCAGGCCTTGTCGGGCATGTACCGGAATTGAATGGTGCCGAAGTCGGGAAGTCCGGTCTTGGGACAAATCGCGGTGTACTCCGGGATTTCGATGGAAATTTCATAGCCCTTGAATTGGTTGGGCCAGGTTTCGAGCTTCGGCAACTTGGCAGTGAGGCCGCTTTTGGCGTGGGCCTCGGTATACCCGCCTGGTGATGTTCTGGTTTTTTTCATGCCAAGGTATTGGCTCCCCTAGGAGGCTGTCCGAGATTAGATTGATCTACTACGGTTGCGCCGGATTTGGCCAGATTGTCTGATCCTTTTCGTTAAATAGGCCCCACTATTCGCCTCAAACGATCGAAAAATCTGACTCAAACCGACACAACCTCGTGACGATCACTAATCTCGGACAGCCTCCTAGGCACAACCCATTGATTTGTCAGGGATCAGGATCCGCTCTCTACAAGTCGCCGGAGCCAAATTTGTTGGCTTAAGTTGACAATACCCAAAGAAACTGCCATTTTTATAATTGCAAAACGTTTGCAACTTAGAAGAAGGTAGGGCTTCGTTGGCTGGGTCCTTTCCCCTTGCTTATTAGCAAGAAGGGGAAAGGAGAAATGGTGGATTTACCCTTTGGAAAGCAAATCGGCCGCACCAATGATTTGCGCCCTCCACTGTGCGTGATTCTTAATTGTTTTACTGGCTGTTCCCTTCGTGATCGCTCATGGCGGATCTTTATTAAATCAATGGTTTCACTCCCAAACAATCCATCATGATTAGTTCGAGAAAGTTCACGTCAACTGTCTTACGACAAAAGCTTTTTGCTGCCCTTCTCTTTTTATGTTTCGGGATGTTGGCGGGGTTCTCCCCGCTTCTGCATAATCATGACTTCGATCTCTCGGACGCGCATCAGGATTGCGCCTCCTGCCAATGGTCCCATTCCCCCACAAGTCTAGAAACTCACGCTTCAGGCCTTTCGTTCTATCCTCTTTCCAACCCCTTGCATCCCACCCGCTTTCAACTATCCCATCAAAATTCTTTCTTTCTCATTGCCAACCGCGGGCCTCCTTTCTCCTTTTAACGTCGTTTTTCTCACTTCCAGCCAAGCACCGGCTCTACACCCATGCGCTTAGCTGTCTTCAACAGACGACTCCGTGGCCAACCCATTTAAAGCCTGCGGATAAAAAGGGAGAACTCTATCATGTCGGCCAACCTTATAAAGATTCTATCTCTGTCCATACTCGCCTGGGTCTGTGCCATCGAGGCCGGAGCCCATGAAGCGGGGGCGCCTTTTTCAGGCGCTTTTCCAGAGCCGATACTACTCCATCATGCGCACATCGAAGATGAACAACGGATCAACCTTGTCGGGTTGAAAAATTTGCGCAGGGGTGAAAAGGAAGTGGCCGCGTTCTCCAGTTCGCTGGAGCTGGCGGTCACCTGGTTAAACGATTTCCGTTTTGGATCGGAAATATTTATCCCATTTTCTAATACGGGAACATCTAACGAGCAACTTGGTCTGGGTGACATAGAAATTCAACCTATAAAATACGCGTTCTTGAACAAACCGGAAACGGTTGTCACGGGAGTGTTCAGTCTCACACTTCCGACAGGAGACGAATCCCGAGGGTTGGGAGGAGAGCAGACAACATTAGGTGGGAACTTGTTTTTCGACCAGGCCTATCGCAACTGGTATCTTGGGATCAATACCGAATATGCCGCCAGTGTATCAGGGCCCACGTTCAGTGAATTTGAAATTGCAGCGGCCCTTGCCTATTCCTTTATCCGGGAAACGGGGGAAGGGATAGCGCCGGCCAGGCCCAACCAGCCACTGGTACTGACCCTGATGTTGGAATTGGCTTCGGAATCCGTTTTAACAGGAGCAGAGGCGGGAGAGAATGTCATCACCCTTTTGCCAGGCTTTCAACTTTGGAACCCGGAATCAAACTGGCAGGTCCGGATGGGGGTCGGGTTTCCCATAAGCTCTGACAGGGAAAATGATGTTGCGGGCCATTTGCAGGTGGGGAACCATTTCGACTGGGGGCAGGTTTTTAAATAGCGGGTCCTCCACAGCGTACATTATTTTCCCTTCTATGCCGTGACCCGGTATTGTCAACTTAACGAAAATTCCACCCTGAGCACACAATTCGCCTGGAGAGAATCCATTGATTTATCAGGGATTACGCTGTGCGCTCCACACATCCAATCAGCCAAATCTGGCTTAAGTTGACCCTACCTTCAATACACCACTATTTGGTCTGCGGAGGAAAACAGTTCAACCATTTGGTCGAGAGGAATCGGAGAGACCGAAGAATCCACTTGGGATGGATCTATTTCATAGAGGAGCATCATAGTCTGATTGCCGTAAATTTCGACGCCAATTTTTTTCAGAAAATGAAAATATTCACCGTAATTGTTAGGCACCTGTTCTAGAGAGACTCCCATTTGTTGAGCGAGGCTTTGTCGTTCACGCTCGGGAAGGGTGGCTCGATCTAAAGCAGTGCTATCGGAGCGGACCATGCTATTGAACCATCCGAACCCCTTGGTCATAGAAGTCACCGCGCTGGCATCCACCAATATTTTTACCTCGTGGCCAGCCTTCGTCATGGCCCAAGCTACATTCGGAACGGCACAAATTTGGGCATCGTCTTCAGCCAGCGAGGTTTTCATATGAATCAGGATTTGAGCTGCCCCAACTTGGGCTAATGGAGCCACAATCTCCCAACCAAATAACACAACAAGTAGAATGGCAAATTTGATCGCTTTTTGCATTGGATATTGCTCCTAGTTTTGCTCTAAAGGTGACGGTCAAGGACTACACCCATATGTGCTTATTCAATAATTTTCATTCTGCCCGCACTTACTTTCGGTTCAATCACCGTGATGGTTCCCCGCATGAGGGGGTGCAGACGACAGTAATAAGGATAGGTTCCAGGTTGGAGAAAAGAAAGACTAAAACTCTTCCTAGGAGGTACTGATCCTGAGTCAAAAGCGCAGGTCTTTTTGGTCAGACAGCCCTTATGCGTCACAGTGTGGTCCGTGGCAGTCTGGTTATCCCACTGAATAGGATTCCCAACGGGGACCGTGGCCAACTCTGGAGTATAGTATGGAGCAGATCCTTCCATTGCAATGTGATACACCTGTGATTCAACCGCCGCTAAAGGGATTCGGAGTAGAACTATCCCACAAAAGACTCCTACAGCTGAAACCATTCTCATGGCCTGATTCCCAGGAATAGGAACACCCTTTCAATCAGAGAAGGCCCTGATCCTTTAACGCTTTGGCAAGCTTAATGGCTTTTGCGACCTCTCCTAAGCAGCAGCCGCCGCTTGGATTAGTCTCTTCGCAACTACATTCTCCTTTTTTTACACGTTGCGTGATAATTTTCTGGATGTCCGTGTCATTGTTGCGACGAATGTCATTC
>JACZVJ010000090.1 GCA_022572725.1 Nitrospinota bacterium
AGATTAGACTGATCTACTACGGTTGCGCTGGATTTGGCCAGATCTTCCGGTCCTTTTCGTTCAATAGGCCCCACCATTCGCCTCAAACCATCGAAACATCTGACTCAAACCAGCACACCCTTGCCACGATCGCTAATCTCGGACAGGCTCCTAGGGCTGGAGAAAAATTCCTCGACCTCTGTTGATTGAGTGAGAAAGGATAGTTTTTGTGCTCGAGCCGGAGTTTCCTGTCCCAGTCCCAATTCTGCTCCCAGTGCCAGAGCCATTGGCCCATGGGTTGCTGGTTTTCACCTTTCTTTTACATGCTGTGTTTATGAATCTGGTTTTGGGCGGGACGCCCATCATGGTGGTGTCGGACTGGATGGGGAGCCGAGCAGGGAATGATCGGTTTCGTCGGTTGGCGCTGACTATGGCGAGCGTCGCACCTACCGTCCTCAATCTAACCGTGGTGCTGGGGATCGTGCCGGTGTTTTTTTTGTACCTCTTATATGGGCAATTTTTTTATCCAGCCGCCCGTCTCTTCGGAAATGGCTGGATCGCCTTGATTGGGGTGCTCCTCCTGGCATACTGCGGGCTTCATGCCTATAAGCATTGGCGGGGATGGCTTTCCAATCGACCAAGGATTCATCTGATGATTGGGGGGATCAGTGCGGTGCTTTTCTTAGGCATAGCCCTGGTCTTTGTCACCTTGAGCGTCCTCATGCTAAACCCTGGGCAGTGGAGGGCAGTTCAAGCCGAAGGATTCCTCTGGGCGGTAAGACTCCCCTCCGTGATCCCTCGCTACTTTCACATGGTGATGGCAAGTGTGGCTGGCATTGGGATTCTGTTAGTGCTTTACGGAGCCGCCCTGGGTTCCCGATGGGGAAGCCCGCCTGCTGCGCCATGGCTTTCCGACCCCGGTTATCCGCAATGGGTCATGCGATACGGTGTGGTCTGGGCGCTTACCGGAACGTTGCTACAAATCGTGATCGGGCCCTGGTTATTGCTGACCCTCCCGGAGCCTGTCCTTGGCTCCCTGGTCAACGCCGATAATCCCGGCGCGGTCGTATTTTTCGTCAGTTTAACTTTTGGCTTGCTGGGCTTGGTCCTGTTAAATGCCGCCCTGATGGTCCCTCGGGCTCGTGGATTTGCATTGACAGGGGTCGGGAGCTTGATGGTCACGATTGTCCTCATGGTAGTGGTGAGGGATCGTGTGCGGCACTATTGGCTTTCCGGTGATTGGGATCCCGGTACCCTTCCGGTGAATTCACATTGGGGTGTGATCGCCATTTTCATAGCTCTTCTGCTGGGGTCTATCTTTTTGATGATGTATCTGGTGAGAGCTTTGGTGAAGTCGCTGCGGGCTAGAACGGAATAAAGCCAAAGACCACAAGTTTTTCGGGGACCTGTTACCCATGCTCCTTCAAGACCTTTTAGCAATCCTTTCAGGGGGCTTGGTCGGGTTGTTATTAGGGGCGACGGGTGGAGGTGGATCATTAATCGCCATTCCGTTGTTGGTGTACGTGGTGAGTGTTCCGGTCCAGAGTGCGACGGCGATGTCTCTTATCGTCGTTGGATACTCGGCGTTGTTTGGGGCGTGGAGGAAGAGTCGTGAGGGTCAGGTTCGGGGGACGGCCGCTTTTATGTTTAGTTCCACCGGGGCCATGGGAGCTTGGATTGGAGCCCAGGGGCATCGTCTGGTCCAGGGAGAAATCGTCCTGATCTTGTTTGGGATGATGATGGTGGGCATTGGGATCGCGACCTTTCGTCGACGCGGGGTTGAAAGGATGGACCCGAGTGAAGAGGGATGTAGTCAGAAGTTCACGTTCCCCTGCCTGGGGAAGGCTCTGGGAATAGGATTTGGAGTCGGGCTGTTAACTGGATTTTTTGGCATCGGTGGAGGATTTCTCATTGTTCCAGCCTTGGTGTTTGTTTTGGGATTTCCATTCCGGTTAGCCGTGGGCACCTCGCTCATGATCATTGCTCTTACCTCCTTGGGCGGAATTGCAGGGCATCTAAGGGTGGGAGCCATCGATCCCTCACTGACTGCCCTTCTGATTGTGGGCAGCCTGTTGGGGATGTTGATCGGGACGCGTTTAGCCAGAACTTTGAGAGAGCAAATGCTCTCGGTGGCTTTTAGTGTGCTGACTTGTGGGATTGGATTTTTTATGGTTCTTGACAATGGAATCAGAATCATGGGGCATGGACCCTAAATGAGGGACAAATCCTAGAGCCACCTTAGAAGGATTGTCACTCTTCCCCGAGTGTACCTCTGCCCCCTCCCCCTAAATTCTTTATCCTTCCCGTATCTACCTGATCTTCTTATCTGGATTCTCAGGCCATTCAAGCACCCCTCAAACGAGAAAGTGAAGGGTTCTCCAACCCCGCCAAAACACGACGATTCCGACGACAGCTCAACGAGTTGCGACCATCTGTGAGATTGCACCTGATTGCGTAGCGTGTGACGGGGTTGCGCCCAGACGGTTACACTTTTGGTTACACTCCACACCGCGCCATCCGTGTGTGTGCACGCGGGCGGGCGGAGTCTCGGTCCCAACTTTTCCAGGCTGGCATACAGCGTTTGACCTCTTGCACGAACTGGGGGAGGGGGGGGATAGGGAGTAGGGCCTGGTCCCAGCCTCACCATGTCGCCGTCGCGTGAAGGCTCTCCTTCGACCGTCCAGCCTCCACGTTCCCCTACAACCCCCCGCGTCGGGAGCTTGATACGTTTTCCGCGTGTCCATTGGTCTGAGTTCGTCTACGTTTCACCCGCCTAGCTTTTCGTTCCTGCCCGTTTCGTTGCCTTGGTGTCCTACACCCTGTCGGGTTCTTTTCCCCTTTTCACTTTCCAGCTAAGTGCCTGATGTCATTGACGGTTTCATTATCCATGGCGACAATTCGCTAAGGACCTGTCGGAATTGTTTCCAGTTGTGGTGGAAATGGGAAGACCGGTCGAGGAGCTGAGCAGGACGGAGGACTCATGTAATGTCATGTAACGTAACGTAACGTTCAACGAACGTACCAGCCAACATCGTTGAATGACGTAGATCCCAGGGTTGCGGCAAAGAAATTGCAATTGAATTTCCCAACAACTGGTCCACCCGGCTGCCGGAATAGTCCGGCCCTGGGCTGTGGGCAAAGACATTTTACGTAATTCAATTAGAGAGATAGAGCCAATGACACGAGTAAAGGTCATCACATGTTCCTTATCGATGCTGATACTGTTCGGCGAGGTTGTCTCGGCGGCGACCGTCATCCTTGGCTATATCTGCAGCAGGAGAAGGCGGGACAGTGACCGGCACATTTGGGTGTGACTATAGTGGCCCCGATACTCACAACAGCCCTGGGAGTGGAATTTACGTTGGAGTGGGATTTTGGACCGCAACGGTTGTTGGGGGTCCCCAAACCGGCGGAACGTTCAACTTTTGGGGATTGAACGTTGTGGTCACTAACCCAAATGCCGCCTGAGCTTGGAACGCAAATGTTTCTCCCCGTCACCGCGGCCGCACCATTGGGCGCTGTCGTGACTTCCGGTAATCTGGGGTGGGATTTGAAAGGCAATGACGGGAACAATGACCTTCCCACGGATTCTCATGTCGTCTACTTCAAACTGCAGGGTCTCGGTGAAGAGGATTTCCTCAGGCTGGACTCCATTCTTGATCCCTTGATTGGGCAGAACGACATCGAAAGGAAACTCCGAGGTCGGGCCAAATGGGATTCTGCTAACGCGGGGACTCTTTATTTTTATCTTGCCCACAAATAGCCATCGCTTCATCCGGTTTGATTAGCCTCACGCAGGTGGTTCCTTCGCCTTTTTAGGCAAGCTCCTCAAAAACCTAGCCCAGGCTCTCATGTGGGTGTTGCAGTTCTTTCATCAAGGGGTGTGGGTAAGAGATGAGGGATGCCTGTCGGAGCATGGCTGATTCAGCGACATGGAAGGTCGGGCAGGTGGCAGACGGGAAAAGGCAAAAAATCACTGATGGGTGGCGGAGGCCGGGCCCACGGTTATTTCCCCTGTCCGGGAATGGTGGGACTGGAAGATCCGTACCAATTCCTCCGAAGGGACGGCAGGGCTAAAGAGGAAACCCTGAAATTCGTCGCACCCCAGTTCTCGAAGGTGCTTGAGCTGCCCTTCGGTTTCCACGCCTTCAGCAATAACGCGAAGATTCAAGCTATGGGCCATAGCAATGATAGCTTTTGTAATAGAGACATCGTTTGATTCCGAGGTAAGGTCCATGACAAAGGAGCGGTCGATTTTGAGGGTGTTTATGGGGAGGCGTTTTAAGTAATTCAAGGAGGAATACCCTGTGCCAAAATCGTCGATGGCTATACTGATTCCAAGGTTCTTCAAGTATTGAAGGATGCCGATGGTCGTTTCAACGTCGCGCATGATCACACCTTCCGTCAATTCCAGCTCAAGGTATTGAGGGTCGAGGCCACCCATCTGCAACGCATTTTCTATGGTGGCAATCAAGTCCTGATCCCGAAATTGAAGGCTTGAGAGATTGACCCCAATCCGAATGGGCGGAAGCCCCCTCTCCAGCCAGGCCTTGTGGTGGGCGCATGCAGTCTGAAGGGCCCATTCGCCAATTGACTTAATAAGCCCGGATTCCTCGGCCAAGGGAATGAAGTCTGTTGGGGATATCATTCCCAAATCCGGATGGTTCCAGCGAATCAGGGCTTCCACCCCGATGATTTCCCATCGGGGTATATCGATGAGGGGTTGGTAGTGCAGCACAAACTCAGAGCGTTCGATGGCCTTATAGAGGCTGTTCTCCATGGCCAGTCGGGCGAAGGAGGTGACATTCATATTTGGTGAAAAATAATGATAGGTATTTCTTCCGGCTTCTTTCGCGTGTTGCATCGCGATATGGGCCGTTTTGAGAAGGTCATCCTCGTTGCCCCCGTCTCCGGGAAACAAGCTGATCCCGATACTTGCCGTCACGAAAATTTCTTGGGTCCCTACCGTAAAGGGCTGTCCCAACCTTGACGAAATACGCCGGGCGATTTTCGCAGGATCATCGGCGGACTTGATGTCGGTGAGCAGAATAGTGAACTCATCTCCCCCAAAGCGGGAAACCGTCGTGGAATCATCCGCCATTTGGTGCCGAGCCACGGAATCGCTTCGGCGTACTGATTTCAACAGTCGCTTCGCGGCTTCTCTCAGGATTTGATCTCCAACGCTGTGACCGAGGGTTTCGTTAATCCGGGTAAAACGGTCCATGTTCAGAAGCAGAACCGCTACCAGCTTGTTACTTCGTCGGCTGGCCGCCAGGGCCTTTTCCAGAAGGTCTTGGAATAGAATACGGTTGGGGAGCTTCGTCAAGATATCGTAATGGGCCAACGTGTGGATTTGGTAATCCTTCAGCTTCATCTCCGTCACGTCTTGGATCGTCCCAATGATCTGGATAGGCTTCCCGGATTGGTCAAAGACGAACTCCCCATGTTCAACGACAATGAGTTCTTCCTCTGCAGGGCCTTTGATCCGGTATTCGTGGCTGAAGGGTCGTCGTTCTGTTAAGGCCCCTTGAATGGACTGGTTCCTCTCCTCCCGATCATCGGGGTGGATGAGGGCTAAAAACTCTTCCTGTGTTCCAGAAAATTCCTGCGAGGTTTTGCCTAAAATTTGAAACATCTCCTCGGAGATTTTGAGGATCGAACGGGAAAGGTCGAGGTGCCAATGGCCCAAACGGGCAATCCGTTGAGCTTGCGCCAGTCGAGCCTGACTTTCTTGCAAGGCCTCTTTCGCTTGTTTCCGCTCGATGAACTGACCGATCTGGCTACCGATGGCATTGAATAAATTCATCCACTCCCCATCGGGTTGATCGGATTTATAGCTGAAAAATTCCACGACTCCAAGGACTTGTTCCTTGTCGCGGATGGGAAAACCAAACGCGCTTCGCAGTCCCAGCTCGGTTATCCCGAGAAATTTGAGAGAGTCTTGGGGTGGGGAGGCATCTGAGCTCCAGCCAGCTTTGCCGGTGAGCCAAATCCGTCCGGCTAATCCCGTCCCCTGAGCCAGGGTAATCTCCTCCGTGAGGTCGCCAAATCTCGAGGAACCGGTCGAGGAGGGGACCCAAAATTCTTTCAGCACCAGAACTTGGTTTGCGGAGTCTGCTTGCCAAAAGAGCCCAAGGGGCCAGTCCAGCGTTTGGCAGATCGATTCCAGAATTTTGGGCGCGGCCTGATCCAGTGTGGACGACTCCGCCAAAATGCTGGTGATCCTGTATTGTGCCTCTTGACGCTTTTCCATCATCCGGCGCGAGGTGATATCTCGAAAGACCACCACGGCACCAGTCACTTTCCCTCCCAGCATGGTTGGGGTACAGACGTACTCCACGAAAAAACTCGTTCCGTCTTTTTTCCAAAAGACTTCATCCGACTGACGGTTTACGACACTGTTAAGCAAGGACTCGTAGACGGGATGTTCCGCTATGGAGTACGGGGTTCCGTCCGGCTTGGAATGATTGAAGACGCTGTGGATGAGCTGACCGATGACATCGGATGGATCCCATCCGGTGATTTCGATGGCGGCTGAGTTGACGAAGGTGATCCGTCCATTCAGATCCAATCCGCAAATTCCTTCGCCCGCGGAATTGAGGAGGAGTTCCGTTTGCTGATTGAGGCGCAACACCTCGTCCTGCGCTCGTTTGCGTTCTTTTTCTTCCCAACTCGCTCGCAGCAGATAGCGCACGCGATAAGGAAGCAGCTCCCAATTGATCGGTTTCGTCAAAAAGTCTGTACTTCCCGCTTCGAAGGCCTGGGTGACCGACTCCACATCATCGTGCCCGGTCACCATGAGGATGGGAAGGGATGCATACTGAGGGGAATTCCTCAGGGCGGAACAGACCTCGAACCCGTTTTTCTTGGGCATGGTGACATCCAAGAGGATCAGATCGGCACGCATGATCTTGAGGATGTCCAAAGCCTGGGCACCGTCCTCGGCTTCCTCCACTTGAAACCCGGTGGGCTCCAAGGCTTCTCGGACCAGGAGGCGGATGGTCGGATCGTCGTCAGCTATTAACACGACCGACCGGAGAGTCTCATGTAATGGAAAGCTCATGGTAAGGCTCCCTGAAATTCTCCTGCCAAAGCAGACCCCACCGACTGGTACTCGGTGGTAATGGCAGCTAGCAGGGTTCCTGTTTCCTGGGGATTGTGAGTATGAGCAAACGTTTCCAATTCCTTGCATCTATCGGCAAGACGATACGCGCCCACGTTCGCGCTGCTGGATTTCAAAGAGTGGGCGGTTCGTTTCAATAGTTCGGGATCCCCTTGTTCGGCAGCTTGTTGGAGAGCCTCGAGAAGCTGGGGGGTATTCGTTAAATATTGGGTCAGAACCCGGTCCAGCACATTAGGGGCATGAGGGCGTTGCAGGGCCCTGATGTGGTTTAGCGCGGTTTGGTCAATTGGGCTCTCTCCCGGGGGAGAAAGGGTTGGGTGGTTGGTGAGTGGGGGGGAGTCAGGTTTCCCAGAGTGATCCTGGGATTGCGAACTTTTTCGAACGGGCTTCGGAAGCCATCGTTCCAGAATGGCCTGAAATTGATCTATCGAAAATGGTTTGATCAGGAAATCGTCCATCCCTGCGGCCAGACACTTTTCCCCGTCTTCAGCAATTGCGTTTGCGGTCAGGGCAATGATGGGAATGCGGTGAAGAGTTACAGGTGATGAGTGAAGAGTATCCGAGATCGCTTTTTCTTTCGCTTCACTTTTCACTCTTAACTCTTCACTAGTTTCCGCTTCACTCCTCACGCCTAACGCCTCACGTCTTCGAATTTCCCGCGTCGTTTCCAGTCCGTCTAGTTCCGGCATCTGCCAATCCATCAACACCAAATCATAGGAAGTCCGGGACAAGGCCTCCAAGGCTTCATGCCCATCCCCCACGACATCAATGCGAAGATTCAAATACTCCCCCATAGCCTGGACCAGCTCCTGGTTGACCGGATTATCCTCAGCCAGAAGAAGGTGCGCCCAAGGTTCAGTGGGTGCATCCGGCTTAGGGGAGCTCCTAAAAGAGGGGGAGCAGAAAGTCTCCGATGACCCTCGAATGGTTTCAATGAGGCAATTGTAAAGTTCAGCCTGGCGGATGGGCTTGGAAAGGAAACCTTGGATGCCAAATTGGCGGGCCTCCTTCTCCTGAGTTTCGGAAAAATGGACCGGCGTCAATAACACCAACACCACCCGGGTGGCTGAGAGTTCGGACGATTCCTTTATGCGGCGCACCAGTTGTAAATTGTCCATTCCCGGCATTTCCCTATCGAGGATAGCGATGTCGAACGGCTGACCTCGTTCTGCGGCAACCTGTAATTGGGCCCAAGTCTCAGACCCGTTTGGAACGCTCGAGGGAAACATTCCCCATGCGGAGGCCTGTTCCTCCAACGACGCCCTCGTAGAGGCATTGCCGTCTCCAATGAGCACGCTCAGCCCGCGAAGGGGGTTTGGCTCGGGTTCCGAAATTGGAGCCGACTTGGCGTGATGTAGAGGAGCCGTCACCCGGAAGGTGGAGCCTTTTCCGAGTTCACTGGCGACATTGATGCTCCCACCCATGAGCTCGACCAATTGTTTGGCAATCGCCAGCCCCAAACCCGTTCCACCAAATTTTCTGGTGGTGGAACTGTCAGCCTGGGCAAAAGCCTCGAAGATTTGTGTCAGGGCCTCGGGAGCAATCCCGACCCCCGTGTCCGTGATTTCAAACCGGACCAAAGCCCCATCCGAGTTCTCAGCGTGGACCGTGGTGCGCAGAACCACTTCCCCATGGGCGGTAAATTTGATCGCGTTGCCAATCAGGTTGGTTAAGATTTGGCGTAATCGTCCCGGGTCCCCTTGGGTAAAGGTTGGGACATCAGGAGATATTTGGCAGACTAGCTCCAAGTCCTTGTGCTGTGCGGATTCGGCGAACAGTTCAACAGTGTCTTCGATCGTTTGGCGAAGGTTGAAATCGATGATCTCGAGGTCAAGTTTGCCGGCCTCAACTTTGGAGAAGTCCAAGATGTTGTTAAGGATCTGCAGCAACGCTTGGCCCGACCGGAGAAGGGATTCCACGAACTTATTCTGCCGGGATGTCAGGTCCGTGTTGATCAGTAAATCGGCCATGCCCAGGACGCCGTTCATGGGGGTCCGGATTTCGTGGCTCATGTTGGCCAGAAATTGGGACTTCGCCAGGTTGGCCGATTCAGCTGCTTGTTTGGCTTTCTTCAAAGCCTTTTCTGCTCGCTTGCGCTCCGTGATATCTCTGAACGTGACAACGGCTCCGACCAATCCCCTCTGTTTATCTCGCATTGGGGCGCTGACGTATTCGACTGAGAAGCTGGTCCCATCCTTTCGCCAAAATGATTCATCATCGACATGGTGAACAGTTCCATCCCGCGCAGCAGCAATAATGGGGCAATCCTCGCGGGGATAGGGGCTTCCATCAGGTTTGGTGTGGTGGAGAATGGTGTGGAGTGGTTTCCCGAGTAATTCCTCGGGTGTCCAGCCGATCATGGAGGATGCGGCGTCATTGAGAAAGGTCGTTAGGCCATTGGCGTCCACTCCGTAAACGCCCTCTCCCACCGTATCCAAAATCAGCTCCAGCCGGCTCCGCAGACCCTCGAGCTCGGACGTTCGTTTGGCCACAAGATCCTCGAGGTGCTCTCGGCTCTGTTCCAGTTGACGGTCCCGTAATTGAATCTGCTCCAACATGTCATTGAAGTCGTCAATCAAAGTCCCGATCTCGTCCTGGCTGGTCTTGACTTCCCGGAGTGAATAATTTTTCTCCGCTGACACCCGACGGGCCAGCGTCGTCAATCGAAGGATGGGCTCGGAGATGATCTGTTGAAGCCTCGATGAGAGGATGAAAGCAAGAAGACCGGCGGCAAAAAGAACCCCAACGACAATGCCGACGAACCCAGTCCATCGAGAGTACAGCGTCTCCAAATCCGACTGGAGATAGATCGTCCCAATTCGTCCCCCTTCCAGCACAATTTCCCGCACGAAAGAAAAGGACAGAAAACTTAACCCCGAACTCTCCCCTTCCAGGGACGGCGGAAGGGAGGAACCCTCCTGTTCACGGTTATAGGTGGCAAAAGCTATTCCATCTTTGTCATAGATCACGGCCTTGATAATAGCCGGCTGAAATCGGAGGGCCTGGAGAGTTGTCCTTGCCGCTGATCGATCTCCTGATAGCAGCGCGGTTGTACTGTTTGCCCCGATAATATCCGCCTGCGTACTAAGCTCTTGCGTCAGCCCTTCGCGAAACAACAGCAAGTCGTATCCGACGATCACCACGCAGGTGAGGAGAAGCGCCACACTGGTCGTCACCGTGGATGCGGGGCCGGGGCCCTATCCCGGCCCCGAGTGTCAGGAGCGCGTCCCTGGCTACGATCGCAAGCGCCGACGGTGGCGGGTGCTCAGTTTGTTGGAACAACACCTGTTCTTGCCTCGATATTGTGGACACATCAAAAAAGCGCGATGATGCGCGAGGAGGTGTGTCATGCCGAAACGACGACGCACACGACATGGCCCACTTTCCACACTGTGGCGGCCCCGTGACAATCATCGCCGCCATCGAAGATCCCTTAGTGATTGCCAAGATCCTCGCCCATCTGGGCTTGCCCACCAGAGCCCCGCCCCGTTCTCCGGCGCGGGTATCTGCCATACAACCAACATTCATGTCGAGATCAACACGTATAAAGATCCTTCATAATGAACCGATAAATTTTAAGTGCGTCGTGTCATGGAGAGAGGCAGTTTCTAAGAAATCCATAAGATGGCCTTTATACCAGCCAAAGCCAACGACCTGCGGATAGGCCTCTACATTAAGTTGACCGGCTCATGGTTTAGCCATCCCTTCCCCACCAACACATTCAAAATCACATCTGCCAAAGAACTGGCCATCCTCCGTTCCCTGAAGAACATCCAAATTCTCTATGACCCGGGCCTGTCCGACCCCGACCCCCACCAACACATGGCTCCGGAGGAGGAAGGAGCCCAGGCAAGCCAGGACCAACCCTCGCCGGCCATTCCTCAAACCCTAGCCGATACGCCTGACGAAGCCGCGGTGCTGAGAGAGGTCAGAGTCCAAGCATTCAAGCACCGCCGTCAAAAACTTATAGAAACCGAGCAGGCCTATCAACAAGTCGTAACTGAGAACAAGGCCCTGACCCGGGAAGTGCGGAATGGGTACGTCAAAGGGATGCGGAAAGCTGAGGCCATGATTGAGGGACTCTCCGGCGCTTTAGGGGATGACGGAACCTTGGTCGCGCTCATGAACCTCGGGGGCAACATGGAGGCTGGAAATGACTCCTATTACCACTCCCTCAATACCGCCATCCTGAGTATGGTCGTGGCCAGAGGGTTGGAACTCCCCCAAGAGGCAATTCCTATGATCGGGCTGGCGGGGCTATTCCATGACCTCGGTGAAACCGCTTCCATGGAGTCAGAGCCGCCCCATAAACAACTTCAGGCCATACGAAAGCACCCCGAGATGAGCAAAACCATGGTCGCAACAGGGTTTAGCTTCCCCGAGCCAAGTTTAGTGGCGATCCATCAGCACCATGAACGCCTGAATGGTTCGGGGTACCCCCAAGGATTGAAAGGCGACGCTCTCCACCAATTTGCCAAAATTCTCATGGTTGTCGATGCCTATGATGATCTGTGCAATAACCCGGATCTGGAAAAGAGCGTGACCCCCTTCGAAGCTATATCTGCACTTTACACCAAACGCAACTCGGAATTTTGGGGAGACGCGGTGTCAGCGCTCATCCGCAACCTCGGGGTCTACCCCCCCAGCTCGATTGTGGAATTGAGCGACGAATCGATTGGAGTCGTCAGCACCACCAACGTCGAAGATAGCATGCGCCCTCTGGTGATGCTCTATGCTCCGGAGATCCCCCGGGAGGAGGCGATCATTCTCGACTTAGCCCAGGAGACCCAGTTGTCCATCAAAAAGAGTCGCCGGCCCAAGGAGCTGCCCCGAGAGGTGTGGGACTATTTGAACCCCCGGTGCATGATTCAGTATTTCCCCGTTTCTGGTGCCCAAAATTCACCTTCAGCTTCTTCCCCCGCGGACCTACTGGAACCAGCCACCCGCACCTAACCCACTCTCTTCCCCCCGGCCCATTTTGGGAAACCCCTGAAGCCTTTAGCGGCCATCTTTAACCTGGCGCAATTCCCGAATGGCGTCAAGGATGTCCTGTTTAATCAAGAGCCCCTTCTTTTCCAACACCTCGACCAGGGCCGCCATTTCCCACATGCTGGAGATAGCTAGCTCCTCAAGAGTGACGATCTCT
>JACZVJ010000015.1 GCA_022572725.1 Nitrospinota bacterium
GTGGGTTTAATCATGGGCCGGTGATGGGGTTCATCATGCCATAGACCGGGCTGTTGGCCAAGAGGAAAAATAGTTTCTGACGGGATGGCCCACACGAATGGGAAGTGCGGAGGAGGAACATGCTAGTGGGCTCACAAGACCCTGTGGGCAGAGATGAACCCGGCTAAAAAAGGTGTTTTCGGTCACGCCAAAGGTGGCGGATTAGAGTGGGGTTGATTCTTTCACGGGAAGGGGAAACAGATTGAAGGTCGTCTTTTCCAGTCAAAATTGCAAGAGAGGTCTCATGTGTACACATACTAAATTTAGGCAATGCTCTTGGTGCCTGCACCTTGTGGCCACGCAGCATTGGAATGGTCAATCCCAGTAGGTGCTTCGCATCTACGTCAACAGGCGTAGCGGGGGGACAACAAAATACGTGGAAAAGGGTAAGCGGATGTAACGGGGTGAAAATTCCAATCCTTTCAACACCCGAGGGACAAGCGTATAATGGGCGAAAAGGATGCTGAAATATGACAAGCCCTGGCCTCAAAACCAAACTCGAGTATTCGGATTACGTGCATATTCCCTCCGACGGAAAACGGTATGAATTGTTGGAAGGCGACCTCCACGTGACGCCAGCACCAAGCCCCCTTCACCAACGGGTGTCGAAACGGCTGCAGCGGGTGTTAGAAGCCTATTTTGAAGATACTGGCCGGGGAGAAGTGTTTAATGCTCCCATTGACGTGATTCTGACTAACCAGGATGTGGTCCAACCCGATCTTGTGCTTGTGACCAATGCTGAACAAATTTCGCAACGTGGTATCGAAGGTCCTCCTCTGTTATTGGTCGAAGTGTTATCCCCTTCGACCCGAGAGTACGATCGCACCGCCAAGGCCAACCGGTATGCAATTTTGGGCGTGGTTCATTATTGGATTGTTGATCCTGAAGTCCAGGCCTTAGAATGCTACCGCTCTGCTGGAAAAACATTTGAATTGATCGTTCAAGCTCACAGCCCCTCGGTTTTAACCCACCCTGACTGGCCTGACCTACACATCTCGTTAGCAGATTTGTGGGCCTAAAGCCAGTACCCTCCAGTTTGATCCGTCGTCCGTATCTCGTTACTCGTATCTCATGAGGGAACGAAACCTTCTTCTGCTGAAGTACGGCAGACGAATATGAGATACGAAATACGAGTCCCGAGACACGAATCACATATCACGATTTTCCACCATCCATGGAGTGAGCGGGGTCGAAGACTTCGGATTGAAGCCCAACAGCCCCGTACAAGCCAAACGGATCAAAAGACGTCAGAAAGGGGAATGAAGAGATCGGGAAACAAGGGAGAGTGAAGGGTATCCGAATGGTTGGTAAGGCTAGTCCGTTGGTACCCCGTTTCGCTGAGCGTGAATACCTCTACAGTTTTGGAGGTGGGGTCGACAATCCAATACTCCGTGACGCCCGCTCGGGCATAGAGCTTTTGTTTTGCCCCCCGGTCTCGTCGCTCCGAGGCAGAAGAAAGGATTTCGACCACAAGGTCAGGAGCGCCCTGGATATTGGTTTCTTTGATGATCGAGAGCCTCTCCTTCGCAATATACAAAATATCTGGCTGAACAACATCGGTTTCGGAGAGCAGGACATCACAAGGTGCTTGGAGAGTCTCACCCAGATCATGTTCCTTTACGTATTGGTGGAGTTGGAATTCAAGATTGCGTGAAACCTTCTGGTGATAGGGAATGGGGACAGGAACCATGTAGAGGTCTCCATCCACGATTTCATACCGACGGTCTTCGGGAAGTTGAAGGTAATCTTGGTAAGTAAAACGAAGAGCGGTGTTCATATGATCACATCCCTAGGAACCAGAATATAGGTTGGGTGGAGGGCAGTCAATACGCGTCGGCTTCCCGCTCCCTAAGGTTGCCTGCTTGGGGTGGCCGAGTCATGTAGGGTGGGCATGGCCCATCTTTTATTATTTTGCGGGGTTTCGCCCTTATTGGAGGTGTGGAGGTTCTGTTACCCGTCGTTTTGGGGGAGGCGGAAATTCACACAAGAACGTTTTGATTTGGCCCCCTGCTGGTTTCGCCGAGAATCGCCGCCGAATCCGACTCAAATCACTCAATTGTCATTCTGAGCGAAGCGAAGAATCTCTCCTTCAACAAACTAGATTATTCAAGTAGCCTCTCTTGTGCGCTGAAGTCAGATCCTTCGCGTTGCTCAGGATGACAAAGGAAGGTTTGAATAGTGAAAGTGTGCCGGGTTTCGCCCCCGCAAAGGTTGGAAAAAGAAAAATCTGGATGCCCGTTCCCCGCTTCCGCGAGGACAAGCTTCACGGGCATGACGGATTCGCGTTGTAGAAGGCAATTGGCTCAGCCGCTGGTTTTGAGAGTCTTTGAATCGAGAACCGGGAGTTCGACGGGTAGGGGTTGGGCGCCTTTTAGTGCGCCGCGCTTGAAAAGCGCGTGGCCTTTCCCGCCCCGGCTGACCGGTTGGTGTGATTCAGGAAGGCAGGGTGATGAGATCTGAATGCTTGGCGATATGGGTGAAGTCACGATCTGCGGTGAGAAGGGGGAATCCATTCTCACAACAGGTTGCGGCAATCAAAAAGTCGATGGGGCTTGCATGGACCCCTTTGGCGCGGCAGTGGTTCCTCAGGCGAGCTGCTGCCACATGGGTTTGCCGATGGATGTCGAGGAGCGGGAAGGGCTCAAGGAGCTTGAGCAATCGGTCAAAGTCCCGTGAGGAGCGAACGCCGTCAAGGAGTTCTTGGAGAATGCTTCCGATCAGGAAAATCCCATCACCCTTTTCGAGAGTGGCACGGAACGTCCGAACGAACTGATTGGCCTCCTCCACCTGGGGGCGTCGCAACACCAGGGACCACACCGAGGTGTCAACGACGAGGTTCACGGCCCCAGCGGTCGGTCTTGTAATCCCATTGTTTCCGAAATTCGATGGTTCCGAGGGCGCGGAGAATCCAGCGTTGCTGCCGCCGCTGGATGAACTCCTCGAGAGCGCGGGTGACCGTCTCTTTTTTCGTACGGAGCCCGCCGATTCTTTGGGCTTTTTCTAGGAGGGTGTCGTCAATGGCCAGATTCGTTGGCATGTTCTTCACCATGTGTAGAGGCTACACATCAGCGTATCCAACCTTCAAACGTTTGTCACACCTCATTCCGACCTCTCATCAGCCGCTGTTGCTCTCAGCCTGGAATTGAGGAACCTCGACGGGCGGCGGTTCCGCGCCTTTCAGGGTTCCCCGTTTGAACATGGCGTGGCCTTTTCCGCCTCGGCTCACGGGGTGATATTTTTTGGCGGAGACAGGAAGTTTGGTGCCGTCCTCTTTGAGCAGAATGAGGTGGTCTCGTTTGTCCTTGAGGAGTCGCATGGCTAAGACCCGGTCTCCTCCCTCCAGCTTGATGACGATGACGCCGCGCCCAGGGCCGGAGAGGAAGGCCACTTCGTCGGGATCGCACAGCAGGACCCGCCCGCGTGCGGAGGCGACGGCGAGCACAGTGATGCCTGAGGGCTCGGGGAGGTATCCCACTCCGATCACTTCTTCGTCTTCCCTGACCTTCATGTACTTGCGGCCCAGCCGAGTTGAGGGTTCTTTGAGGGGGCCGAGTTCAAACCGGACGCCCATGCCCGTGCTGCTGACCGCGACGCCTTGCCCCATTGAAGGTGAATCCCCGTTGGTGGGCAGGTCAAAGAGGGGAAGTAAAGGGGCGGATGGGGTGGTGGTCACTGAAGGTGCCAGGCTCAGCATTCGTGGGTCCAAACTGAAGGCTGTAATAACCCGTTCGCCGTCCTTAAACTTAAAGAACTTTTGGGCCGGGTCCCCGTACCCGCTCCGGGCGGGTGGGATGTCGCCGATGCGGATGGTGTACGCACTCCCGTAGTTGGAGAAAAACACGATGGAATCCAAGGTGCTCCCCCCCAGTACGGTGAGGAGGCTATCGCCCTCGCGCAGCCGGGCTTTGCTGAGGTCTCTAATCACCCCTACCCGGCGAATCCACCCGTCGGTTGACACGGTAATGACCGAATCCTCACGAACCATGTAGGCTTCTGGGTCGAATTCCACTTCCTCTGTTTGCCGCCGTCCGACCTTGGTCCGCCGTTTGTCTCCATAGGTTTTGGCGACCTCCTGCAGCTCGCATTTGACCGCTTCCCACAGTTTGGGCTTGGAGGCCAGAAGCGTCTCAAGCTGCGTGGCTTGACGGCGCTTGTCCGCAAGCTCGTCCAGCATTTTTTGGATTTCAGCCTGGGCGAGCTTGTAGATCGGGGTCTCCAGAATCGCCTCGGTTTGAGAGGCGTCGAGGGCGAATCGGCGTTTCAGTTTTTCAGCGGAGTCCGCCTTTCCATGGCTTTGGCGGATAATTTTGAGGACCTGGTCGAGGGCGTCAAAGATCGTCTTAAACCCGGTCAAGATGTGAATGCGTTGTTGCAGGACCCGCAGGTCGTAGGCAAAACGCCGCTGGACCGTCTGGAAGCGAAACTCCACGAATTGCTCGAGGATTCGCTTGAGGTCGAGACGTTCCGGTCTGGTGACCGGAGCCCCCCGTACGGGGATCAAGCAAGTGAGATTCACCGAAAAATTGTTCTGAAGCGGGGTGTTTTTGAACAGGTAGGCCATGGCGAGTTGGGGGTCGGCATCTTTTTGGAGTTCCAGCGCGATCCGCACCTCGGTGGTGGACTCGTCCCGCACATCGAGCAGTTGCGGAACTTTACGCGCCCCAATCAATTCTCCAATACGTTCCACAATGGTGGCCTTGTCGACGGCAAAAGGAATGGAAGTAATGATGATCTCGGATTTGCCGTACGCGGGAGGTTCGACCGTGAATTCTCCACGAAGCCGGACCGATCCCTGCCCGGTTTCGTAAATTTCGCGCAGTTCCGTCCGGGTATTGAGAATTTCCCCGCCGGTTGGGAAGTCAGGCCCTTTGATGGATTTCATGAGGTCCGAAACAGAGCAGTCCCGGTTTTCAATCAGCGTGATGGCCCCCTCGATCACTTCACCCAAATTATGGGGTGGGATATTCGTCGCCATCCCTACTGCGATCCCTGTCGATCCATTGACCAGGAGGTGCGGAAACCGTGACGGGAGCACTACAGGTTCTTGGTCTTTCCCATCGTAATTCGCTTGCAAGTCCACGGTGTCTTTGTTGAGTTCTGAGAGCAATTCGAGGGCGATGGGAGTCAGCCGGGCCTCGGTGTAGCGGTAGGCGGCAGGCGGATCTCCATCGAGGCTGCCAAAATTCCCGTGACCGTCTACCAACGGGGCCCGTAAGGACCAGGGCTGTGCCATGCGGCACATCGCCTCGTACACGGCAGCATCCCCATGGGGGTGCCATTCCCCGATGACTGAACCTACGACCTTGGCGCTTTTGATTGGCGACCGTTCGGGAATGAGTCGATGGTTGTGGAACATGGAGAAAAGAATGCGGCGCTGGACGGGTTTAAGTCCGTCCCGCACATCGGGGAGGGCCCGTGAGGTAATCACCGACAGGGCGTAGTTGAGATAACGCTGGCGTGTGGTTTGGTCCAGAGGGACAGAGGTAATGGATTCCAGGGCTGAGCCCCCGCCCGTGAGGAGTGGGGGTTTTTTTCGTGTCATCGATTGAGTTTCTAAAAATCCGATTGCGTCGTGGAGCCAAGGGGCGCCGGGCCCAATGTTTGAGGAGATAAGATCTCCGGCTCGGCCTGCTCGTGTTTTCTGAGCTTGGCGCTAATTCGGGTTTTAACCCAATGGGGATCCCACCATTCCAGGGGGTTCACATGGACTCCGTGCAGAAGCAGACTGAAGTGGAGATGATCCCCCGCCGCTAAGCCGGTGGTCCCGGACCGGGCGATGATGTGTCCCTTTGCCACCCGATCGCCCTTTTTCACTTCAAACGAGGAAAGGTGTGCGTAAAGTGACTGTAACCCGTATCCATGATCGAGCACGATGGCATTCCCATAGATCCCCAAGAACTCGGTTAACACCACCACCCCGCTGTTTGCTGCTTCCACCGGGTACTGCTTGGTCACGGCTAAGTCAAACCCGAGATGGTCTTCCGAATCCACCACCTTGCCTTGGTAAAGGTAATTCCTGTGGTCTGCAAAGGCTGACTCGACCTGGGAATTGGAGAGTTGGAGGAAAGGCCCTTGCCACACAAATTCCTGTCGGGTGTGGGTGGACAAATCGAGGAGCTGTTCATCGTTGATGCGACGCAGCTTGCTGTTCACCTCAAGGAAATTTTTGAGGTTGTTCCCCTGGTCTTCAATGTCAGGAGTTTGGGCGATGATAGGCATGATGGTGTTGGTAATAAACCGGTCGGTAATACGAATGCGCCGGGTTCGCCATTTTTTGGACCTCACTCGGAGGTCAAGCGTATGGATGGCATGGTTGCCCAGTCCATCCTCAGCGACCAATTGAATGGGCTCGTCGGCAGGCAGGTTGAAGGGAAAGGCAATAAGGGAAAAGTGACTGAATTCCTCGGGCATCGGATACCCTGGGAAAAAGGCAGGGCCGATTTGGATGCCATATCTGGTTGCATCCTCCGAGACCCGATAGAATACGACTCCCGACCCTCCTTGGGAAATGGGGAGTGGTGAGGAAAGAATCTCCAACCGGGGAGGGGTGAATTTAACCGTAAAATCCTGGTTGAGTCGCGCCCAATTCCCTTCAAACAATTCCCGCCATGAGTAGTCTCTGGCTGTCACGATCAGGGAAGCCGGTCCCCTTCGTCGGGGAATCCCCCCATCGGCATAGGGGGTAATTTCGAACTCAAATGAATGCTCCGTTCCGGCTTCTAAGGACAGTTCACCGTGAGTAGGGAAGTGCTGGGCGGCAAGCGAAAAGGTTTCAAGGTTCTGGACAATGCGGATGGAGACTTCTTGGAGGCCGGTTTCGTCATCCTCGATTCGAAGGGAGAGCAAGGTCGCTGGCCCCACTACCGTGAAGGGCTCCTTAAGAATAATGCGAGGGGGGGTCTTGTCACCCCAGCGGATCCCGGCTACCAGCACCAGGTAGAGGGCAAGGATGCCAACCCCAAGCAAAATCAATAAGTTTTTCTTGGACACGATGGTGAGGGAATACCAGGATATGGGTGTTGGGTCAACAGGGACTGCCGTCTAGGACATTTAAAAAAAATCTGCCAATCATTTCAAATTTCGTTGAACAGGAAGAGCTGCAAGCGCTTTCCCTCTTGTCCTTCTTATCCTTTCCCGAGAAATAAAAGTAATTCAGGGATTGGCGGGCTAGCCACCTTGCAGTTAACCACGCCCGCCCGTAACATCGGTAGGGGGGGATCAGGGAACCGGGTTCGCTGCTTTCAACCCCCAGCCTCTATCCGGGGGCTTTTTGGGGCAGGATCGAGCTGATTCTTTGTCGTGTGTGAGCTAGAGGTGTATCGAAAGGTGTTCCTGCTTTCTCGATTTTGGGATTCCTTCCTGGAAGTTCCCAGGGAACAAATCCCTTGACAGTTCAGAGCCTTTCCCCTAGCTTTACCTACCCTTGGTAGACCACTATTATTCTGGAATCAAATCTTTTTCCGAGTTTGTCCTCAGCCTTTGCTGGGTTCTTTCAGGGCTCCGGTAGGAGATCGCGGTTTAACGTGGGGGGTCTTCGCCGGGTGAAAAAGGGTCCGTTCGGTGATGAGAGAGTAAAGAACGTGACGGTCCTGCCCATAGAGTAAAAGGAGCAATTGTGGGATTAGTGAGTGAAATCCTAGGCTGGTTTTCCAGCGACCTTGCGTTGGATCTGGGGACGGCCACTGTCTTGGTGTACGTCCGTGGTCGGGGGATCGTTCTCAACGAGCCTTCGGTGGTCGCTATAGAAAAGCAATCCAATTCCGTTCTGGCGGTTGGAGTAGAGGCCAAGCGAATGGTTGGTCGCACACCGGGCAACATTGTGGCCATTCGCCCAATTAAAGAAGGGGTCATTGCCGACTTTGGAATGACCGAGCGGATGCTCAAGTACTTCATTGCCAAGGCTCATAATCGCAATTCCTTTGTACGTCCCCGGGTCATCATTGGGGTCCCTTCCCGCATTACCGAAGTGGAACAACGGGCGGTACGGGAATCGGCGACCCATGCAGGGGCCCGAGAAGTGTACTTGATTGAGGAACCGGTGGCCGCGGCGATTGGGGCCGGCCTGCCCATTACTGAACCCTCTGGTAATATGATCGTCGATATCGGAGGTGGCACCACGGATATTGCCGTGATTTCCCTTGGGGGGATTGTCTGCAGTGAATCGGTAAAAGTCGCTGGTGATCGAATGGATGATGCCATCATGAATTACGTGAAACGGCGGTATAACCTCCTCATTGGGGAACATATGGCCGAAAAGGTGAAAATAGAGGTGGGCTCAGCGTATCCTCTGGAGGAACGGAAAACCATGATGGTCAAAGGGCGCGATATGATTTCCGGAATACCCCGAACCGTCGTGGTGAATGATGCAGAGATTCGCGAAGCTCTCGAGGACCCGATTCATGCGATTGTGAACGCCCTTCGAACCGCGTTGGAGAACACTCCTCCGGAGTTGGCCGGGGACATTATTGACCGGGGCGTGGTCATAACTGGTGGGGGGTCGATGCTCCCAGGGCTGGCGACCCGGTTTCAAGAAGAGACCAATTTGCCCATCATTACCGTCGATGATCCGTTGACTTCGGTGGTGTTGGGGGTGGGCAAAGTGCTTGATGAGATTGATTTGTTCCGCAAAATTAAGCTCCTGTCTTCCGATCGTGATTCTGGCTATTCCTGACATTTCTCAATCAGGGTTTATCCTGCCGCTGATCTCAATTTGAGCTTGAACCTGGGACGAGTTTGGAAATTGAGCCTTCGTGCCCCACGGCATACAGTTCCCCGCTTTCGTCCTCACCGAAGGATGAAATTCTAAGGCCTGTGGACAGAAAGATCCGTATTTCTCCATCCACGAGGCCCATGATTTCTCCACTGCAATAGTCTGCGAACACGTAAGTGCCAAAGAGTTTTGGGATAAGGCGCCCACGATAGACATAACCTCCAGTCACGGCACAACGGGATCCGGCATTTCGATATTCGGCAATGGGCTTGGTCAGGTTGTCTTCAGGGCAACCTTCCTCTGGCCTGAAGCAGTGAACACCCTCCATAAATCGCCACCCATAATTCTTCCCTTTTTCGACGATATCGATTTCTTCCCAACGGTTTTGCCCCACGTCGGCGGCCCAAAGCTTGCCTGTCTCCCGATCAAAGGAAAACCGCCAGGGGTTCCGAAATCCTGAGGCGAAAATTTCCCGACCTTTTTTTCTTGAGAAAAAAGGATTGCTTTTTGGGATGGCATAGGGTGATCCACGGTCAACATCGATCCGGAGAATTTTCCCCAGGAGTTCGGTTGGGTTTTGCCCACGATTTCCGGGATCCCCACCGGCGCCCCCGTCCCCCATTCCAATGTAAAGGAACTCGTCAGGCCCAAATGCCACCATGCCCCCGTTATGATTACCATACGGTTGGGAGATGACGAGAAGAACTTTTTCGTTTGTCGAAGAACGATACGGATCTCGAGAAACTTGGTATTCCGACACCACCGTGGCTCCGTCTGGTGACCGCGTGTAATTCACCACGTACCGGCCGTTGTCCTTGTATGCCAGATGAAAGGCGAGGCCGAGAAGCCCCATCTCCCCGCCGAAATCGACCTTGGAAGAGATATCCAGGAAAGGTGTTGAGAGCAACTTTCCGTTTTTCATGATTCGGATTCGCCCGGGTTGCTCGAGAATGAAAAGACGATCACTGTGATCCCCGGCATGGGTGAGAAACACAGGCTTTTCCAGTCCACCGGTGATAACGGGGGCCAACGCGATTGGCTTTGAGGGATTGGGGGGAGAAGAGGCTAAAGCCAATCCCTTCGGCGGATTCATGGCGAGGAATAAGGCAACAAGGCCGGACGTAATGGCTAGAGAGAGGTATGACCGACTCCAATGAGCTTGAGGGCCCAACAAGAGGGACATTTTCACTAGGTTGGATTTCATAGGTGGTCCACTTTTAGATTGGTACCTCAAGTGGGTGACTCTTTAGGGGCTTGGTGAGGTGCCCGCTGGGGGGGGGATTGCGGAGAAATGCTGCCCCCTGTTATAAAACTCACCTGGGTAGAACATTCAAGTGGGTCTGAACCAATGATTTTAAAATATGAAAGCGATTCGATGGATGTCGAAGATGCGCGAGGTCGGTTTTACCACGTCTGTCGAGGACGGGTCCAGGAGACAGAACTTGCCATTCCGGCTCCGGGCCAGCCATATGAATGCCCCGTTTGTGAGATTGATCTCGAGGTAGAAGACTTTTTGCTCGCCCAGGAGCGCGGGTGGGCCTAGTCCTAACAGGGTTATTGCCTCCTAGAAAGGCAAGGGCCGTTTTGGGCTTCGGCTTTCAATGGGACGCGGGATCCTGAAAGGCGCCGAGCTGGAAAAGCGCCTCCTCATGCAAAAGAGCCAAGGAAGAAAAACAGTGTCGGTGATGCGGGGACTCATGATCCTCTGTGAGCCTTGCTACGGGCAGGTGGTGGAGGAGAAGCTCGTGGACCAACGTAATTATGTGGCCGATCATGAAGCCTTGTTTGGTGCGATTTGCCCAGGCTGCGAAGATATTAACCGACCGCTGATGGATGACATGCTCGGCAGCTCCGAGTGATATCCTTACTCCTGCTCATTTCCCTTCAGTAGCCAGACTTACCGGTTTTTGATAAAGTGCGCCACAGTTTGCCCTCAGAGGGTCAATTGATTGTGCTATGTCAGATCAAGGAGAAGCCAATGGCTATGTTGTGCCGGAATGGAGTTAGTTGGGTAAATCTCGCTTTTTTCGCTATCATCCTTGTTGGCTGGGTACCCGTTGCAAAGGCAGCTTCCCCCTCTTCAACTCCCACCGTTTCCACCTCAGGCATCCAAGGGTGGGTTCCCCCCACCCCGGTGTTACGGTCCGGGATTCAAATCTTTACGCCTGAGCAGGAAGAAGTTCCCCTCATGGAAGAGACAATTGTCGAGGGGACTTTTGTTGACCCGTTTGATGAAGGAGGCGGGGAAGTAGGCTCAGATCCCTGGGAAGGCTTTAACTCAAGCATGTTTGATTTCAATCGTGATGTTGATCGCTATGCGTTCAAGCCGTTGGCGAAAGGGTGGGACTTCATCATGCCTACCGAGGTCCAAAATTCGATTGGCAATGCATTTCGGAATATTGGCATTGTGCCTCGGTTGGTCAACAGTCTGTTACAGGGAAAATTTGGGGTTGCTGGAATTGAGCTGCAGCGATTTCTCATTAACAGCACCGTCGGCATTGGTGGGTTTTTTGATGTTGCTAAATATGGATTTGAGATCGAACCTCCGGAACCTGAAGATACTGGTCAGACCCTCGCCGTCCATGGGGTCGAACCTGGTCCCTACCTCATTCTTCCCTTTCTCCCCCCCACGACTGTTCGTGATGGGGTGGGATTTTTAGTGGACACGGCGATGAATCCTCTCAGTTATTTCGTGCCGTTTGTTCCCAACCTGGCTGCTAAGGCGGGTGAAAAGACCAATGAGCGGTCACGAAATCTTGATTTTTTCCAAGGGGTGGAAGACTCAACTGTGGATCTCTACGGAGCGGTAAGGGCCGGTTATTTTGAGAGGCGAGCCAGGGATATAGAACAGTAGAATGGGCCAGAAAAGCCGGCACCAGTTCACCGCCGCATATTTTCAGCGAAAACCCTGTTTAGGGCTTACCTGGCCTCGTGAGGGAGGGTTTCTTTCTTTATCCTCCTTTTCTGTGTTTAGAAAATAGGGACTGGCTCCGGCACAGAAGGGGGATAGTCCCTGATCAGGGCAGTCCCCGCCGGTGCCTGTCCCCATTTTCTAATCCAGTGTACATGCCCCTGGTCCCCGGGGGTCTCCACAGGTTCCACAGGGGCCTGGCCCACTCTCGAATCCAAACTCTCCATTCCCTCCACCTACTGCGAAGGCAGAAAGCTGTTTTTCCAGGTTTTTGGTTTTGCAAACCGGGCATTCCGGAACGGAAGATCCCTGGACAATCGACTCAAAATGATGCGAACATTCCTTGCAGATATACTCATACAGTGGCATGGGTTGAGCTCCTAAGTGTATTCGGTTGACTCTCCTCATTATAAAGAGGCCAACCCTGTGCTGGCAATCGAGCAAACGGCCCCATCGGGGAAGGCCCAATAGGGGGATTGGGATAGAGAGGAATTTCATGTTTCATGAAGAAAAAACCTTCAATCTCCGTTTTAGTTTAGAGGCCCATTTTCCAGAGAATTACGAAGGGGACGAGGATGCCTATGCCTGGCTCCGGGATTGGGAAACCCGCGTGAAGCCGGATCTCCTCAAAACAATATTTTCCTCCCTGCGGGGGTATCCCTCCTGGGCGGCCCATGTTCGAAACCGCGGCGTGGCTTCGACGGAGGAAGTTGAAATTGTCATGGTGAAGGTCTTTCCTAGTGGGTCAACAAGCTAGGAAGCTGTCCGAGATTAGATTGATCTACTGCGGTTGCGCCGGACTTGGCCAGATTCTCCGATCCTTTTCGTTCAATAGGCCACACTATTCGCCTCAAACGATCGAACAATCTGACTCAAATCGACACAACCTCGTGACGATCACTACTCTCGGGCAGCCTCCTAGCCGATTTTCTTTCCGCCAAGTGCAGTTGAAAAGGTCAGATCCTCTCACGTTGTTCTTCCTGGTCGCACTCATTCTTGGACCGGTGATTTGGGTGGACTCGTCTCGAGTGCGAGCCCAAAATTTGATACTGACCCCAACCCTCAATGCACCGGTTGGGAGACACCCGGGAGGCCTCACGGTAGGGGACTTTAACGCAGATGGGTTTCTTGATGTCGCCACCGTGAACAGTGATTCTGACGACGCGACGATCTTACTGGGGAATGGAAACGGGACCTTTCGGTCTGGGGTTTCTTTCGGGGTAGGCAAGAGCCCGATGTTTGTGGCGGCAGGAGACCTCAATGGGGATGAAATCCTTGATCTGGTGGTGGCTGAGACAGGGGCTGACGGCTTGCTGGTCATGTTCGGTAAGGGCAATGGCTTGTTTGGGAGACCCATGTCTTACCCCTCGGGGAAAGGGCCGACCTTTGTCGTCTTGAGCGACCTAGATGGGGATCAAGACCTGGATGTGGTGGCCGTCAACAGCGGCCGATTTGGCTATTATCCGCCGTTTAGTCTTTCGGTTTTTCTTAATCAAGGGGAGGGCCGGTTGGGAGAAGCCAGGATCTATGAGAGTGCCGGGCGCGATGGCATGTTTCCAACAGGTGTCTCCGCGGCGGATCTTAATCGAGATGGGCTTCCCGATTTGGCCATTGCCTGGAGCCAACCCAGTTGGCGGACTCCCAACGGTTTGGTGTCTTTTCTTATCAACGAAGGTGATGGAACTTTCATAGTTGCCAAAGAAATCCAAGCAGGCTTGACACTGAGCGCGCTCATCCAGGCTGACCTGGATATGGATGGGGATCTGGATCTTGTCACGGCCAGTGCCTTTACCGACAGCCTGGTAGTGCTCATCCAAGAATCGGATGGAAGCTATCAACGAGGGAGGCATTTTGGCGTTGGGTTTAGCCCGGTCGCTCTGGCTGTGGTCGATCTTGATGGTGATACGCGGCTGGATCTTGTCGCTGCGAATCGGGCGTCCAGCAGCGTTTCCATTCTTTTGGGGAAAGGAGACGGCTCCTTTCGGCCCGCTGGGCATTATGGTGTTGGGGCTACTCCCACTTCACTTGCGGTTAAAGATTTTGATAGGGATGGCCTCCCCGATTTGGTAACTGCCAATAGCGATTCCAACGACGTATCCATTTTGCTGAGCGGGAGTGAAGGGATCCCCTCCATTACTCTTAGTACGGACGCCGTAGCCTTTGACGATCATGGGCAACGCCGGGAGCGGCAGGTCAAAACAGTGACAGTTTCCAATGTCGGGCTTGGACCCCTGAAGATCACCAACATTGTGCTTGAAGGCAGGGACCCCTGGGCCTTTTCAGTTCGTGATGGCGAGTGCAGGGGCGCAACCTTGACTACTGGAAAACTGTGCGCCTTGCAGATCGACTACACCTCTCAAACACCCGGCAATCACCAGGCACGGATCACGATTTTGGATAATGCCCCTGGAGGACCCCGGTTCGTCACCCTCAGCGGGACGGTCAAGGGGTAATCTCCTAGCCGTTAACCTTCTCTTCCTGTCAGACGAGTGACCATGGGTTTAGGGAAAAAGATGAAGGAATCTGAAAAGGCCACCTCTCGGCTACACATAGGGATCGACATCGGAGGGACCTTTACGGATTTTGTCGTGTATGACGAACAAGACGCCAGCTTGCGAACCTTCAAGGTGCTTTCGACCCCATCAGACCCAGCGGAGGCGGTGCTCAAAGGCCTTGAGTCGATGTGCGATGAGGCATCTCGAACGATCGTTCATGGTTCCACCATTGCGACCAATGCACTGGTGGAGCGGAAAGGGGCCTGCACAGCTTTGGTGACCACGCGCGGGTTCGGCGACATTCTGACCATTGGACGACAGACCCGAAGTCATCTTTACGATTGGTTCAGTAGTCGGCCCAGCCCCTTGGTCCCCACCGACCGCTGTCTTGAAATGTCCGAACGGGTCGATCACCGCGGGTGTGTTCTGACGCCCTTGAGTCATGAGGAATTCCCCGCCTTGCTGATGAAATTGCGGGCTCATCAAGTTGAGGCCGTCGCTGTGAGTTTTCTTTTTTCATTTGCACACCCTGGCCATGAGGCATGGCTCACGAAATGCCTGAGGGAGGCTGGGTTTTTTGTTTCGGCCTCGCATGAACTCGTGCCGGAATTTCGGGAATACGAGCGAACTTCCACGACCGTGATCAATGCCTACGTGTCTCCCATTCTCCATCAGTACCTCAGCAGGCTGGATCGAGTTTTAGCCCCTTCGGAGTTTCACATTATGCAGTCTAATGGCGGCCGGCTTCAGGCATCCCAAGCCCATCAATTGGGGATAAGATCCATCTTGTCCGGTCCTGCGGGAGGGGTGGTGGGTGCAAGGCACCTGGCGAGGCTCGCGGGATTTCATCAAGTGATTACGTTCGATATGGGTGGAACCTCCACCGATGTGTCATTGGTTGACGAGGAAATACGAGTCACCTCGGAAGCCGAAATTGGGGGGCTGCCCATCCGTGTTCCTGTCATTGATATCCATACTGTTGGGGCAGGTGGTGGTTCCCTGGCGGTGATGGATCAGGGTGGTGCCCTTCGGGTGGGACCGGAAAGCGCTGGATCTGATCCGGGTCCGGTGTGTTACGGGCGGGGAGGCCAAATCCCCACCGTGACGGATGCGAATTTTCTCTTGGGGCGGTTGCCAAGGAATGGGTTGTTGAACGGCCAAATGCCTTTAGAGGCTGCTGCTGCCTCCAAAGCCTTGGATGAATTGGCGCATCGGCTTGGAATGAAGGCAAGGGTGGGCATGAGCGAAGGCCAGGCGGTGGCGCTGGGGATCATCGAAGTGGTCAATACCCAAATGGAACGGGCGATCCGCGTCATTTCAGTGGAATGCGGGTATGATCCCCGTGACTACGTCTTGGTGTCCTTTGGTGGTGCGGGTGGTGCCCATGCCTGTGCCCTGGCACGAAGGATGGGCATCCGACAGATCTTGATTCCGCCAACGGCATCAACCCTGTCGGCATTGGGGATGCTGGTGGCTGATGTCCAATTGAATTACGTTCGGACCATCATGCGTCCCGGACATACATCCTATGAGGAACTGGAGCAAGAAGTTTCCCTGTTGGTTACACGAGGGTGGGCCGAGCTTCAATCTCAAGGCGTTGCACGGCATGAAGGTGACATTCAGTGTGAACTGGATCTTCGCTATGTCGGTCAATCCTTTGAACTGTCTGTTCCCTTCACACCAGCCTTTCGTGCGGCCTTTGACGAGGTGCATGATCGACGGTATGGCTATAGCGATAAGGCGGCGCCCGTGGAAATTGTCAATGTTCGAGTGCAGGCCGTGGGTAAAACCACTCCCCCTCCGTTCCTCTTAGACTCCGAGGGGTCTCCTGATCCTTCAGGAGCATTTGTGGGTGAGTATCCGCTGGTACTAGAAAGTGGACCCACCACTGTGCCGCATTATTCAGGGGAACGACTCTGTCCAGGAAATAGACTCGCGGGGCCGGCACTGGTTGTCCGAGAGGACACCACGATTCTATTAAACCAAGCCGATCGCGCCGCCGTTGATCGGTACCACAATCTGATTGTGGACATGGGTGGGTGACATGGAGGATCCGGTCCAACTGGAAGTGTTTAAACACCTCTTTGCGTCGGTGGCCGAGGAAATGGGAGTGCGACTTCAGCGGGCGGCCTTTTCACCCAACATTAAAGAACGTTGTGATTTTTCATGTGCGGTGTTTGACCCTGGCGGGAGGCTGATCGCCCAGGCTGCCCATATCCCCGTTCATCTAGGGGCCATGCCGTTGTCTGTCCAGGCTTGTCTTCGGGCTTTTAATTTTTCACCAGGCGATATTGGGATCGTGAATGATCCCTACCATGGGGGTACGCACCTACCTGATATCACACTGGTTGCACCTGTGTTCGTTGATAAGGGGAAAAAGAAATCCCTAGTTGGGTTTGTCGCCAATCGGGCTCACCATGCCGATATTGGCGGTATGTCCCCAGGCTCAATGCCGCTGTCCAAGGAGCTCTATCAAGAAGGGGTGATTATTCCACCGCTCAAGTTGGCTTCTAGGGAAAGGCTGAATGAGGCCTTGTGGACATTGTTGTTGGCCAATGTCAGGACTCCCTCTGAACGTGCGGGTGACCTTCGGGCCCAAATCGCGGCCAATAAGGCCGGCATAGAACGAATGCAGAGTTTGGTGGCCCGGTATGGCTTAGACGTGGTCATGAGAAATATGTCGGCGCTGCTGAAGTACAGTGAGCGGATGACACGACAACTGATTGCCGCCTTGCCGGATGGAACCTATCGCTATCAGGATTGCATGGATGATGACGGCGTTGAGCCGGGACCGGTAGGCATTGTGGTCGCGGTGACTATTCAGGGTGATGAGGTCACGGTGGATTTTACCGGAACGGCTTCTCAGGTGAAGGGCAGCATCAATGCGGTTTACGCTATTACGTTGTCCGCTACCCACTACGTCTTTCGTAGTCTTCTAGGGATGGATATTCCGGGGAACGAGGGGTGCATGGTTCCCATTCATCTGCGTGCTCCGGAAGGCAGTCTTGTCAACGCCAGGTTCCCCGCTGCGGTGGCAGGAGGAAATGTGGAAACGGCCCAGCGCATCGTGGATGTGTTACTGGGGGCGCTCAGCCAAGCATGCCCCAATCGCGTGCCGGCCGCGAGCCAGGGCACGATGAACAATGTCACCGTTGGGGGGAGGGATACTGAGCGGGGATCCAATTATGCTTATTATGAAACCATCGGTGGTGGAATGGGAGCCGGACCAGGAAATCATGGTGCCAGTGCCATCCACACACATATGACCAATACGATGAATACGCCCATTGAAGCCTTAGAATATGCCTACCCCTTTCGGGTTATCCAATACACAATCCGTCGGGGGTCCGGCGGAATGGGGAAATTCCGAGGGGGAGATGGGATCACCCGTGAGCTGGAATTCCTACAGGATGCCCAGGTGACCATCCTGTCCGATCGACGCAATACTGCTCCCTATGGCTTGGACGGAGGTCAGCCTGGGCAAGCAGGACGCAACGTGCTTATTCGCGATCAGCAGGAAATGGGTCTCGGAGGCAAGGTGTGTATTGAGGTGAAGGCGGGAGACCGGCTTCGGATCGAGACCCCGGGAGGCGGGGGGTTTGGCCGCTTGAATACGAAACCGACTTCGGATTAGGCTGGTGTTGTGGAAGAAGGACCTTCCCTGTGTGTGGCCCTCGTTTCGACCGCCAGGGGTTCTATGAATCGAAAAACTCGAAGAATCTGGGGTGTGGGGATAACTGGAGGAGTGAACCATCATGAAGGAAACTGACCCGGAAAAATTGGCCTTGCTCTATGACCGTTTTAAAGATGTGTGTTTGGTCGAAAAGGAGGTTTGGAAGGAAATATTCATGCCTCGCCAAATAACTCAAGGTGCCATCATGACCAATGTGCAGGAGCGTTACGACGTTATCATTGACGATCCGGAAGTCGAGGAAGCGCTTGAGGCCAACATCCTTCGGGGTGCCAAAGCTTTGGCTGCTGCCATACACGAATATAAAGCACACATTAGCTTCGTGAAGAAATAGCAAGCCGGTCCTGAGGAGATTGCATTCAGCTTTCCTCCATGTATCTTGGCTTAAACACTTGTAATCAGCATGAGAGTTTTCAGTGGGCGGACTTTCCACAAAGACAGGGTTCATGCCCGACGGGGCGAGGACCAGTCTAAATTACGAATCCTGCCAGCCGATTCTTATCGTGGTTCCTTAAACTTTCTTCCATTGCCCCCAAGCTTTACCCACCAAGCTGGGTCCCCCACGAGTGCACGGTACCGGGTTCGGGAGTAGGCGGTTTAGTCAAACCTCTACCCGAAACCCGAAAATTTTTGGAAACCGGGATTTCCTTATCCCGAGGAGCGACCGCTTCCCCATTGACGATATCTAAAGGCGTCTTGGGATTTAACAGTTTTTGCTTTGGTTGGGAAAGATCGGTTTGTTCAGGGGTTTGGGCAAAATACCATCCCCCGAGAGGTCGGTAGAGGCTATTTTCCCAATTCGGCAGTCGGAGAATTTTACAGATGGAATCTTGTGGGCTAAAGGCTTGAAAACGCATGAGTATTTGTTGTTCCCCCCTCCAGGTCTGCCGGAACCCGTCAGGGAATCTTACAATTTTTTTCCTGACAAGTTAGATCGATTTCCCATCCCGCCCTGTGCGTTGATGTAAAAACGTTTCTTTTGCTTTCCCTTTGGTGAAGTTGATGCAGCCTTTTCCCTGGTCTCAGGGAAAGGCATGGTCCTTGCTGAAGTTTACACATCTGTGGAAATCAACTTTTTACTGGAAGGGGAAGGCTGATGTGGGTATGCAACAAATGTCAGGGATCAATGTTTGTAGAGCGGGCTGTGGATTTGGTGTTGGGGCTGTCGATCCTGCTCTATGCTTGTGTGAACTGCGGCCGGCGTACCCCAGCTGAAAGCAAACCACGGCCACTGGCTTACAAATCCTAAGGAGATTCCCATGAACGTTACCACGGAGCAACCTCGACGGCTGACAAATGATGAAAAAAAAGCGGCGGAAGCGGCCTTTCGGGGGGCTCCCTTTAATCCCGGTTGGTCCGAATCTTCTCGCAAAGTGTATGAAGGGTTATTGCTGGCGATGGCTCGTCGGCGGGCGAAGAAGTCCAATGAGATGGGTGTCGAAGGAAATTAGTCCTTTCACCCCGCCGGTGAGCAAAGGATTGAAACCAGGAAGTTCCTGGCGCCGAATCAATTTCACGCCTTGATTTCCGGTTGCGATCCCCGTTGAATTCTCTGGCAGGGGCCGTTCTTCGCGTCTTTATCCTCCTCGTCATCATCTGGTCCCTGGCTTTTTATCTCTTTGTTCGCCAAAGTCGTGAACACGGCCTTCCCTATCCGTTGACAACCTGTTTAGGCTTGAAGTACCAACGCAACTGGCTTGTTTGGTGAGCTGAACGTGGAACGATGCTTTCGCTCATCTCATTTTTTAGACATGTTCTGAGTTTTCCCACCCTTTCCAAAATTTCGTGGCGAGGGGTATCATTGTTGACCTTGACCGTGGGTACATCCAGGTGAGACACATGCGATTGCGACGCAAAGCAAACTGCTGGGTAAGATAGCCTATGCCTGCCCCTGAGGTCTTCGTTAAAGCTCTTCAAGGACAACCCATTTCTTGTCCTATGTCTCGCTGCCCTGGTCCAGTTGAATCAATCGAATTGTCTCGCGCTCGGGACAAGATCAAAACATTTAGCCTGAAATGTGGACGGTGTGGATGGCAGGATCAGGTGACTGGCCATGAAGACTCCGAACCACCCTGGGATGAAGCTTCCCTCCAGGCCATTACCGAGGAACATCTCTTGCACCTCCAACCGGTTTGTCCCTTCGATCATGCCCCCGTCGTGTTCATCTCTTTACCCAATCCTCGCCGGAAAGCACGGTATCGGATTTCTTGTTTTTATTGCGGTCGCCAGGTGGAAATGGACTGGCCTCCTCAAGAATCCAAGTGGTAATCCGCCAAAAGAGTAGATTCCAGTTCCCACAATGCTAGGAGCCTGTCCAAGATTAGGCTGATCTACTGCGGTTGCGCCGGATTTGGCCAGATTTTCCGATCCTTTTCGTTCAATAGTCACCACTATTCGCCTCAAACGATCGAACAATCTGACTCAAACCAGCACAACCTCGTGACGATCGCTAATCTCGGACAGGCTCCTAGCCGGCGGTTGAAAACAGCCTGCCTGGGAGATGTTTTTTCCCAAACCATGGGGGGGTATCCCATAAGAAAGGATTTGTAGAAATCGGCCAGCACCATAGATCCGTCCATGCAGGGAGGGGTCATGGTTCCTCAGGATCAAGAAACCCTTTGGCTGGCCGATAGAATTATAGAATATAGTGATGTGAAAGCGGTCGAAAAGTAGAGAAATGTCCAAAAACAAGACAGGCGAAAAAACCTGTAGGGAATTGGGAATTCTCTCCACCCCAGGGAAACCAGTCCATGTTTAAATTGTGGTCGAGCCGAAAGGGCCAGGGAGATGAGGTGGCTGTCCAGGAAGTTACCCAGGACTCTGGCAACGGGTCCTCTGCCCCGCATGAGGACAATGAGGCGGCCGTTGAGACCGTCGCCAAAATATTGCGCATCCTCGGGCGGCACGCCTTTGATCTGGATAAAGGCAGTGCCGAGTCCTTCAATAGAGAATTTGAGCGGTGGGCTCGACATGTGCTGCTGGGCACCTCGACCTCGGAAGACCCCGAGGCGGGGGCGTTCGCTGGTGATGGGCGGAGAAACTGGGGTGACCTCTGTCAGTTCGTCAACCGCCATCGCCAACATGAGAAGACCTACGTCGTTAAGGGGTTTCAGGATCTCCGTGATGTCATTTGGACCTTTACCAGCACGCTCAGCCAAGCCTTTACCCAGGACAAGGAACACGACGGCCGGATGGACTCCCACATTGGCCGGCTCAGGGCCGCTGTTGATGGTAAAACCCCTGAGGAAATGAAGCGCGAAGTCCTCGCTGCGGCTGAAGGCCTAGGCAAACTGGTTGAGGACCGTCGTCAACAGCAGCGGGCTCGAATGGAGAGGTTGGGCGACAAATTAAAGGAGGTGGAAGCTGAACTGGGCTATGCCCGTGAGCAGATGACGCTGGATCCCCTGACCCAACTCTACAATCGAGCGGCGCTGGATCAACACATTGAACGAGTCAGTGCGCTGAGTGTCATTTCTGGTTTCCCGGCCTGTCTTCTGATGATCGATATCGATCATTTTAAACAGGTTAACGACACCTATGGGCACCGAGCCGGGGATGCGGTGATTCGCCAACTCGCCGACCGGACGGTTCTCACTTTCCCCCGCAAAACGGATTTCGTTGCTCGGTATGGTGGAGAGGAATTTGTGGTACTCCTTCAAGATAGTTCACTTGAGGTTGGGAGGGGATTGGGTGAACGCCTTCTGGAGGCGGTCCGACAATCCTTGTTTCAACACGAGGATCAGGAATTGGAGGTGACGGTATCCGTCGGGCTGGCAGAGTTGATTTCAGGAGAGTCTTCGGGTAGTTGGGTGGAACGGGCCGACCGAGCCCTTTATGAAGCCAAGCAGAATGGCCGTAATCAGCTACGTGCGGCGGGGGTTGATCTGTAGTGCCCTTTGCCCGGGCAAACCCTGGAGAATGAGCCCTCCTATGGGAAGCCCCAGGGCCTTGAACGATTCATGGCCCTTCCCTACGAAGTATACTCAACTCCAAATCGAAACCACGCCTTCGGCGTCCCAAATCCGAGAAACTCCTCATAAGTTGTATTCGTCACATTTTCTACTACTCCAAATAGTTTCCAAGATTTCCCAAAATAAAGCGTAGCAGCGAGGTCGGCTTTGATATAGCCAGGAACGGATTGTTGGTCCGTGGGAATTTGCAGATCAAATCGTTCTCCTACCGCTCGGACGTCCCCTCGAATCTTCAGGGAAGGAATCGGTTGGGCATCAATGACGAACCCGCCTGAGTATCGTGGCCGATTCCGAAGTTGGTCACTGGTTCCACGGATATCACTATCCAAATACGTGAAATAACCCTTGAGGTGGAGCGAAGGGAGGGGCCGGGCATCGAGACTCAGTTCGATTCCTTGGGTCACCACCGTGTTGAGATTGATAAGTTTAAAGGTCCCTTGCCGGGCGAGATTCGGATCAAGATCGATCAAGTCGGAAAATCGATTGTAAAAATAGGTCATCTCGATGCCATACTTCCCCTGATTAAGCTCCTGGCGAATGCCGGCATCCCATCCAACGCTGCTTTCTGCTTCTAAGGCCGAATTGCCAATGAGGGGATCACCCAGTGCATTAAAGCTTGGGAGTTTAAATCCTTCTCCGTAACTTCCTCGAAGCGTGGTTTCCGACGGAAAGTGAACGATGAGAGCTGCTCTGGGACTGACCTGCACAGGGAACTCTTCTGGCACATCCAGTCGAATACCACTAGTTACGGTCACGTTAGGTAAAGGAAAAAAGCTTGCCTCAACGAATCCCGCCGGAGTGGTGCGAGTTTTTTGAAAGTCGCTTCGCTGGTCCGAACTCTGGCCCAGGGCGCTGAGTTGTTGAACGCCCGTCCGTTCCCCATGTTCCCGATTCAACTGGAGTCCGCCTGCGAGTGACCATTCTTTGGAAAGGGTCCGGAGGTGTTTCCAGAGCAGTCGAAATTGAGTGAAATTGGTGGTAAAGGTAGCAGGAGGAATTTGAAAGGTGTCCGGCGCCGAAAGCACACCAGGGTTCTCAACATCCTGGCTCCGGTGGAAGAGAGTCGCGGAAAATTGGTGGGTCCCCTCACCATCTCCGTTTTGAGTCACGAGGATCCCCAGCGCGGCTTCGTCTGTGTTTCGTTGCTCGGTGTCACGCAAAATGGCAAGGCGCGGGCCACCGCTTCCTTCCGGGAAAGATCGGACATCGCTTTTGGTGTATTGACCGGTCAACTGTACAGTGAGGGGGGTTCCTTGAGGCCATTCTAGACGGCCGCTTACCGTGGCGAGGTCAAATTGGTCTCCATCTACCTGTGCGTCATTCCGTGTGTAGGAGATTGAACTGGTATAGGTAAGACTCTCCAGAGGGCCGCTCGCCTGAAGAAACCCTCTCGTATATCCGAATTGCCCGCCCTCAACCTGAAGTCGGTGTTTCCCTTTTGATTGCCCGCGGCGTGTGATGATGTTGATGACGCCGCCCATGGCATCTGATCCGTAGAGCGCAGAAGCAGGTCCACGGACGATTTCAATTCGGTCAATCCGCTCTGTGGTGAGAGTGGAAAGATCCACAGACCCACCACGCTGATTTGTTGGATCATTGAGGCGGATGCCGTCAATCATGATAACTGTAAAATTGGGATCGCCCCCTCGAATGTAGACCGAACTGATTCCACCTCTTCCGCCCATCTCATCGACGTACAATCCCGGGATTTGCTGGAGGACGGTGCTGAGCCGGTTGGCCTCTTGCCGGTCGATCTGGTCACGGGAAATCACTGCGACACTGGCCGGTGTCCTGGCGAGAGCAGTGGGTCCAGCCGAGGCTGTCACGATCACGGGATCCAATTCGGAAATCGAGGAGTCATCTGCCGCATTGAGAAAGTTGGGAAGGAGAGACAGGGGTCCCAGAAAAAGGGGAAAGATCAGAATGACTCCTCGGGGAGCCAATTGGGCGAGAGCATGGTGCACAAAGAGGAACAATACCGGGTGCGAGAAGGAGATTCAAAGATGGGGAAGGGACACCGGAATTTGGAGCCGGGGATGGGGAGGCGGGAGGGGGAGCTTCCCTCACATACCAGACCTTACCCAGACCTCTGGGGTTCTAAAGTCTTGTTGGGTTCTACCGATAGTAAAGTACACAAAGGCCCTCAATCCAACCATAATGGTGAGGAACTCAGAACATTCCTTAGGACATGCACACCTCCTTTTTGAGGTGGGTTCCAAGAGGTTGTTCATCCCGAAGGTCCACTGTTCCTACAAGGTGCCGGGTTTATGATGGAGAAAAGATGGGGAATGACCCAATTTCATGCGATGGATCAAGTCCCGATAGGGATTTGTGTCCTTAAGAAGGATTTTCTGGTCCACTATTGGAATCGCTGCCTTGAAGAATGGACCGGGATCGCTCGACAATCCATCGTTGGCCGACCCATTGGGGAATGGTTTCCCCATTTAATGAGCTCGGAATTTACTGCTAGCTTGACCCCTCTATTTGAAGTGGGGGGCCAAATCATCTTTTCTTCAGAATTCCACCCCCACCTTATTCCAGCTTCCTTCCCTGATGGGAAGCTGCGCGTTCAACATACGACTGCAACGGGGGTTTATGGAGCGGAAGAAGAGGCCTGGCATGCGTTACTGGCTATTCAGGATGTGACCAGCCTCGCGACGCAGGTGGAGGCTCACAAAAGGATGCGGGATCAAGCCGAGAAAGAGGTGAAGGAGCGGAAGTTGGCCCAAACGGAATTAGCCCGGCTGACCCGTCACCATGAACTCATCCTACGGGCCGCGGGGAATGGAATTTTCGGCCTTGATTGCGATGGGATGACTTTGTTTGTGAATCCTGCGGCCGCCAGGATGTTGGGGTGGAACGTTGAGGACATGATTGGAAGAAGCATGCATTCGATTTTACGGCACGGCTGTTCTGAGGGGATTGGCCTTCAGGGCCGGGCATGTCCCATTTCGGCTACGTGGAGATTGGGAACGATTCAGGGAGTATCGGAGGATGTCTTTTGGAGGCGGGATGGAACGAATTTTCTTGTTGAGTACGTGAGTGCGCCTATGCGGGAAAATGAAAAGATTGTCGGTGCGGTTGTCACGTTCAATGACATCACCGAACGGAAAGACCTGGAGAAAAAGGTCCTTCGCTATACCCTAAAGCTAGAAGAAGAAATCGACCGTCGGACAAGTCGCATCCGAGAATTGGAGCAGCGCCGCATGCAGGTAGAGAAGTTAGCAGCGTTGGCACAGGTGGCTGCGGGGATCGCCCATGAAATCAATAACCCCCTCGCGGGGATAAAAAATTCGTTTCATTTAGTGAAAGGCGCTATTCCCCATGATCACCCGTATTTCGGGTATATAGGAAGAATTGACCACGAGATTGAGCGTATCACAGAGACCATCCGGCGCATGTATCAGCTCTACCGACCGGATCCGGCCGTTCTTGGTCCGGTGAACTTGCAGGGGCTTCTTCGAGATGTTTCGTTAATGGTCGAGGGCCCCCTAAAGGAACGAAATTTGCGGATGGTGATACAGGTACCCGCCGAAATCCCACTGGTCCGGTTGCCGATGAGAGACATCACTCAAGTCCTGTGTAACCTTCTTCAAAATGCGATCCAAGCTTCTCCCGAGGGAGAAGTCATTACGGTTGCGGCTGAGCAGGATCATGATCAGCTACAAATCTCAGTGTCCGACCGAGGATCAGTCATTCCCCCTCATGTCCTGCCTCATATATTTGAACCTTTTTTCACCACCAAGATGGGAAGCACTCGGGGTGGGATGGGCCTGGGCCTATCGGTCTCTCGGAGTTTGATCGAAGCCCTTGGCGGTCGCATTGAGGTAAAAACAGCGGCTGAGACAGGATCCACCTTTACCCTGGTCGTGCCTTTCTTGGATGGGGCTGAGGGGCAGGAGAATTCGAGCAAGAGCCGGAAGGCGGAGGTGGTCTGTGGTTGTGAGTGAGCGGGGACGCATTCTATTGGCCGACGACGAGGAAACCTTTTTGCGATCGACGGCGGACTTATTGAGGGAGCATGGATATGCATGTGATTGTGCCAAAGATTCCCAAGTGGCGATGTCCGCCTTGGCTGAGGAGGAGTACGATCTTCTCATCAGTGACATAAACATGCCGGGGAATGAACAATTGGAATTTTTCAATGAAGTCAATCAAAAGGGCTACCCCCTCCCGATCATTGTGATCACTGGGTACCCATCGGTCCAAACCGCTGTGGGTTCCTTTCGCTTATCGGCCGTAGATTATCTGCAGAAACCCTTGGACATTCCTGAGTTCATCACTTTGGTGGAGAAGGCTTTGAAAAGGGAACGACTCCTCCGTACCGTACGCAAAACCCATGAGGAATTGGGAGCTTTGGTCGGTACCATGGAAAGCCTGGAAGAGGTTGGCCGCCTGCCAGGACGTGAGGAAATGAGCGGGCACTTCGCTTCGTGCCTTGGCGCTTACCTGAATCAGGCTGTCACCCAAATCGTTACGGTATCCACCGGCCTACAAACCGCTCTTGGTGGTCTGAAGAAAGGGCAAGAAAAGTTGGGTGAGAGAGACCTTTTTGAGGCACTATGTCCGAAGTGCCAAAAATATCGGGAAGGCCTTTACCAGACTGTCGAGGTTCTTATAAAAACCAAGGGGGCCTTTAAGTCCAAAGATTTGGGAGAGTTACGACGGAAGACGGAGGTTCTACTGAAATCTCTTCATTGACTTGAGAATGGCTTAAGTTTTTTTGATGATCACCGACAAGAGACTCTGACCAATATGGATTAATTCACACCATTACCAGGCAAATGGCCGGCTACTTTAGCGAACGGGGGCTAGGAACCTGATAGCTGAAGCGTAGTCCAGGGCTTCCAGCTTAGCGAACAGGATAGTCAGGCCTGTTGGTTGAAGGCGCAATGGAAGATCTCCCATTCGTGGGAGATTTTTTATTGCGCCTTTGTTTTTAGAATGGGGGCTCACTCCAATATGTTGTGTAATGGCGTAGGAGGAGAGACTGAGTTGCTGATAGGGAGAGAAAGAATTCGGTATGGTACCCCTGCGGTTCGGGGTCTCTCAATCACGCACGTATTTCATGGATTGTTCGTGGGATTAGACCATTAAAAACCAACGACCAGTAACCTCAAGAAAGGAGATTGCCCAATGTTCAGTGATAAGGTCCTGACCATCACCGATGTCGCCACATTTTTGAGAATTCCAAAATCCTCGGTCTATAAGTTAATTCACGTGGGTGGACTGCCGGCTCATAAAGTAGGCAAACATTTTCGCCTTGTGCATGGGGAAGTCCAAGATTGGCTGGAGCAGGGTTCGATTGGCGCACAGCTTGAGGTCTCTCAGAGGGTGTAGTCGGTTTACCTTTCCGGGGAATCGCCAGAGTGGCGGATTGTGTTTCAGAAGGCAGTCGAAGTTTTCAGGGTATCCCCGTCTGTCTCCCCAGTGTCTCATCGAGTAAAGAGCCGCGCAAAAATTAACTCCCCACCATGACAGAAGTAAATCCTCAACGCGCCGGCAATGGCCAGCATGAAGAAGGACTTGTGGCCCTGCATCGGCGCGATGCGCGGTCCCGCCTTATCATCGAGCAGGCGCTTGATGCCATCATCACCCTGGATGCTAATGGCCACACACCGATTGGAACCCCCAAGCCGAGAGGATCCTGGGGTGGTCTCACTATGAGGCCTTGGGCCGGTCCTTTACGGAGACGATTTTTCCCCCTCAGTACCGCGAAGACTATACTCGTGGATTTCGACGGTTTATGGAAACAGGAGAAAGAGCCCTGTTGAACACACGCTTTGAGACCACCGTCTTACATCGAAACGGGACGGAATTCCCCGTCGAAATAGCAATTAGTCCACTCGCGATGGACGGCACATTTCTCTTTAGCGCCTTTATCCGCGATATTCGTGATCGACGACAGGCCGATCGGGCGCTCCTGCGGGAGGCCGTGATCGTCCACCTATTGCAAGGAGTCGTGGCGGCTGCGAATGAGGCCCCCACGGTTGACCTGGCTTTGCAGTCCAGCCTCGATTGGATCTGTTCAGTGATTGGGTGGTCCGTGGGCCATGTCTACATCCGTTCTAAGGAATCTAAGGATTGTTTGCTCTCAACGAACATTTGGTACCTGGAGAATCCCAACAGGTTTGAAAGTTTTCGGCTGGCCACCGAACGGACGGGACTTCATTCAAGGTCTGGGTTGCCGGGCCAGGTGTTGGAGCGACGCCTACCCGTGTCCATGATCGATGTCGCCAACGACCCCACATTTTCTCGTGCCTCCGAGGCGAGAGCCGTGGGTTTGGGGGCCGGCTTTGCTTCACCGGTTTTGGTGGGATCTGAAGTCGTGGCGGTCCTGGAGTTTTTCTCGGAGAAGGCAGAAGAGCCCGATGAACGACTTATGCAGACGTTGGTGACGGTAGGGGTCCAACTGGGCCACGTGGTTAAGCGAAAAGATGTTGAGTTGGAGTTGATTCGAGCCAAGGAAGATTCCGAGGCTGCAGATCGAGCTAAGTCAGAGTTTCTTGCGAATATAACCACGAAATTCGGACTCCAATGAACGGCGTGATTGGGATGATCGGGCTTTTGCTGGATACGCCACTTTCCCCTGAACAGCGAGACTATGCGGAAACAGTTCGGAATTCCGCTGAATCTCTATTGACCGTGCTGAATGATATTCTGGATTTCTACAAAATCGAGGCAGGTAAGCTAGCTCTAGAGATGATCGATTTTGACTTGCGAACCGCCGTGGAGGACGTGGTCGGTTTGCTAGCCGAAAAGGCTGAACCCAAGGGCATTGAGATAGCCTGCCTCCTTCACTCGGATGTTCCCCATGAACTCAGGGGTGACCCTTGGCGTATTCGCCAGATTCTGATGAACCTGGTTGGAAACGCGGTGAAATTTACGGACCAAGGGGATGTCGTCGTTCAAGCGTACAGAGTTCGAGGGGAAAACGGTGAAGTGGTTATTCGGATAGAGGTTGTCGATACCAGAATCGGGATTCCACTGGAGCATCGAGGACGGCTTTTTCAATCTTTCACTCAAGCGGATAGCTCGACGACTCGGAAATACGGGGGGACAGGCTTGGGATTGGCTATTCGTAAACAATTAACCACCATGATGGGCGGAGACATAGGGTGTGAGAGTGAAACGGGAAAAGGGTCCACCTTCTGGTTTACAGTTCGCCTCGAACTGCAAAATGGTGGTCAGGAGTCAAGAGTCACTCCTCGTGGGGATTTAAAGGGACTCCGGCTATTGATCGTCGACGACAACGCGACCAACCGGAAAATTTTGGAACAGTACGCAAAAACCTGGGGGATGGTCAGTGAAAGTGTAGAGGATGGGCCCTCAGCGCTTCACACTCTCCATGCTGCTGCGGAGAAAGGTGAACCGTTCCATTTGGCCCTCTTGGACATGCAAATGCCCAATATGGACGGGTTAATGCTGGCTCAGGCCATTAAAGACGATCCTCCCATTGCATCGGGTGCGACTGTTGATTTTGACGTCTTTGGGACGCCGGGGGGACGCGAAGAAAGCCAAGGAAGCCGGCATTGCCGCTTATCTCACCAAACCGGTTCGTCCATCTCCGTTATTTGATTCCCTGTCTATGGTTATGGGTCCGGCTGGGGAGATTAGCCGGGAGCGAATCGTGACCTGCTGCACGGTGAAGGAGGATGAACGGCGATCCTCGATCCGGATCCTGCTGGCCGAAGATAATCCCGTCAACCCAAAAGTGGCAGTCCGGATACTTGAGAGGTTCACCTGGCGGACTGATGTCGTGAGCAATGGACGAGAGGCGGTGGCGGCTTGGCAGCGTGGCTCTTATAATCTGATCCTCACCCATAACTCTTCACCGTATTCCCATCATCGCCATGACGGCCAACGCTATGACGGGAGACCGGGAGAGATGCCTGGAAGCTGGAATGGATGATTATATCGCCAAACCCGTGAGGTCAGAGGTTTTGAAGGAGGTCATCCTTGGGTGGCTGGTAAAGCCTCGAGCTGAGGTCCACGGTGTGGAGCCGAGTGAGGGTCCGTGGCCTTCAGTCTCCCAAGGATCAATCTCTTTGAGTGGGCAGGGAGACTCCGTGGAGGAGAACTGTTTGGATGAACAGGTTCTTAAGGAACTTCAGTCCCTTGGAGGCGACGATCAGCCAGATTTCGTGAATGCGGTTATTCAGCAATTCCTCGACGATCAGGGAAAACATACCACTGCTTATTGAGGAAGCGGTGAAACAGGGAGATCCCTTGGCCCTTCGAAGGGCGGCTCACAGCCTGAAGGGAAGCAGTGGCAAGGTAGGGGCACGATCCCTAGCCGCCGTTTTGATCAACTTGGTGAAAATTGGGGCTACCGGCACCCTGGATGACGTGGAGCCGCTTCTCTTCCATCTCCGATTGGAATCAGAAAGGACCAGGCGTGCCCTTGAGCGGAAAATGCTTGTCCAGCCAGCTGGACTCCCATAATTCCTTCCGTTGTAAAATTTCGGTTCTCCCCTCAATCTTGATTCCCCACCAACCTTTCATTGGTTTTCAACCAATTCCTTCCCGGTGTTTTAAATAGATCTCAAACGAGGTTGCTGGATTGAGAATTCCTGGTTAGCAACTCGTCGGTACCCAATTGTGGAAGGGTACGTTTTTAGGCCTCTGTGGGGCTTCTCTCCATCCCGCATCTCCGTTTTAATGGATCCTACTGGTGATCAGGGCTCGCTTGGGACTCGCAAGAATCCGGAGAGGAGTGCGGTATATGACCTCTCCCGGGCTGGGCAAATTCACCCACCGTTGATCTCCGTCAAGACCGTGAGTGTAAGGAAACGGTCATTTCCCTATCTCATTGGGTTTCAGTCATGTGATAGGGAGTTCACAGATTCCTTTGAGAACAGGCAATCGAATAGAATAGTCCCGCTATGACAAGAAATCAGTATCGGGCAGCACCCCTCATAACTCCCAAGATGCCACCTGCCATTCCCTACCTCATTTCCAACGAGGCTGCGGAACGCTTCAGCTATTACGGGATGCGGGCCATCCTCGTTGTGTTTATGACGGAGTACCTTCTCACTCATGATGGGGTTCATGACGTGATGGGAGAAGTTGAAGCGCGCACGTATTTTCACCTTTTTGCTTTAGTGGTCTATCTTTCCCCTGCAATGGGCGCTCTGATTGCGGATGTGTTTTGGGGGAAATTTAGGACCATCGTGGTCCTCTCCATTGTGTACTGCCTCGGGCATTTCATGTTGGCGCTCGATCATACCCGAATAGGTTTGGTTACGGGATTGACGTTGATTGCGATTGGGTCGGGGGGGATCAAGCCCTGTGTGTCGGCCAACTTAGGCGATCAGTTCGGTCCGGCCAATAGCCATTTGATCACCAAGGCATTTTATTGGTTTTACTTTGCGATCAATTTGGGTGCCGGGATTTCAACGTTAGCGACTCCTTGGCTCCTGAAGCATTACGGACCCCAATTCGCGTTCGGCCTTCCGGGTTTATTGATGTTGGTAGCCACCTGGGTATTTTGGCTGGGCCGTTGGCAGTACGCCCATATTCCCCCCAAAGGGCTAGGGTTTCTTAAAGAGTTGGTGAAGCGGGAAAGCCTCCAGGCCATGCTGAGGCTTGCCCCCATTTACCTCTTCGTGGCCTTTTTTTGGGCTCTCTATGATCAGACCGGTTCGGCCTGGGTCCTTCAAGCCAAAAAAATGGATCGTCTATGGTTGGGGATTGAATGGTTGCCTTCGCAGATTCAAGTCGTCAATCCGTTTTTAATTATGCTTCTCATTCCGGTGTTTTCGTATGTGATTTATCCCGTGATCCACACCGTATTTCCCCTCACGCCCCTTCGGAAAATCGGCATGGGGTTTTTTGTTACCGTGGTCGCCTTTGTCCTCGTTGCCGAAATTGAGACCCAAATCTCAATGGGCCTGCGCCCCAATATCGTTTGGCAGTTATTCGCCTTTGTGGTCATCACCGCAGCCGAGGTTATGGTCTCGATCACCTGCTTGGAGTTCTCATATACGCAAGCCCCCAAGCCTCTGAAATCGTTCGTGATGGCCTTGTTTCTCCTCTCTGTGTCCCTGGGGAACGCGTTTACGTCTTTTGTGAATTATGTCATTCAAAATGAAGACGGTACCAGTAAGCTGGCTGGAGCGGCGTATTATTGGTTTTTTGCGGGAGTGATGCTGGTGATCTCCATGGTGTTTGTGTTTGTGGCAAAGAGTTATAAGGGAAAAACCTATGTTCAGGGGGAAGAGGATGAATGAGGGCCCCAAAATTTTGACTGGCGGCTGAAAGGGAATCGGGCTAGCAAGTGGGTTTTTGAGGCTCTAAGAGTGATTGAGAGGCCTTAACCCAGTGGCTGTGGGTAAGTTGTTTATGGTGAGGAAAATCCAGACCTACAGGGCTTATTTCTATGACTCCCAGTTGGAAGCCAGAACTAGCAGAGGGTTGGGAGGTTCTGATCTACAAATCTATTGTCACTAAAGGGTTTTCTGGTTTTCGAACAGCCAATCCTTTGTCATGATTGGCTTTGAGAGTTTGCCGCTTTCTAGTACAAAAAATGACCTTCCACGGAACCTGTGGATGAGTAGGGGATAAGGAAAGCTCGTTGAAGGTTGTCGCCTTTGCCTGAGCCTGTTCCAGCAGATTGCCCATTTTTTAGGCACTTTTGTTTCCGTAGTGTCGTACCTCCCTTTCATGGTTCCTTAGCAGGATGTTGAAAAAGTCCACCAGCTTTGTTCTCGCGGCGCTTGGAGGCTCGACCTACCGAACAGAGTACCCCCTTCGCCTCCTCGCTTGCTGCGGCCGCGCTGGACGGACTTTTTGAACATCCTGCGGGCTGTTCTGATACCGTCCCTGATCTCCTAAGAGTACTGTGTTGCCCCTGTGCCAAAAGGGTTGTTCACCAACCTGTTAGGGAATCCAAAAGTTTGCCATGGCTGAGGGTCTCTCAAGAAGGGGTCTGATTCGAACTCTTAAAAGGCGGAGGAGGCAGGAGGGGTAAAGACAAACGGGAGATAATCATGAGGAAGGGATCCCATGCACTATCGTCGATTAGGGAAGACTGGAATTCACGTATCTGAAGTCGGATTTGGGGCTTGGGGGATCGGAGGCACCATGTGGATGGGGGCCCAAGATAGCGAGTCCATGAGGGCCTTGCACGCGGCGGTGGATGGAGGAGTAAATTTTATCGATACTGCCCTGGTCTATGGGCTGGGGCATAGCGAAAAGTTGGTGGGGGAATTGGTGCGAGCCCGATCCGAACAGCTTTATATCGCCTCCAAGATCCCGCCATTGAATGGAGAGTGGCCGGCCAGGGCTGGGGTGACTCTCCAACAGGCTTTTCCACCCTCGCATATTCGCAAGGGTACAGAGCAAAGTTTGAGCAACTTGAAAGTGGATTGCCTTGATCTTCAGCAGCTTCATGTCTGGCGGGATGAATGGCTCGAGGACGAGAGTTGGCTGGACGAGTTTCAACGGTTGAAGCAGGAAGGAAAAATCCGGGCATGTGGAATCTCAATTAATGATCATGAGTCGGATTCGGCCATTAGGGCTGTTAAAACTGGCGTCGTCGATACGGTCCAAGTCATTTACAACATTTTCGACCAATCACCAAAGCGAGCCCTCCTTCCAACTTGCTTGGAGCATGAGGTAGGGGTCCTCGTGCGGTGTCCCTTCGATGAAGGCGGGCTGACTGGCACCGTTACGCCGGAGTCGAAATTTCCTGAGGGCGATTGGCGGAATCGGTATTTCAAAGATGACCGGAAAGCCCAGGTCGTGAGGCATGTGGCATTGCTAGAAACTCTACTTGGAGAGGAAGCAGGAACATTGGCAGAACTCGCCCTTCGATTCTGTCTGACCCACCCTGCCGTCAGCACAGTCATTCCGGGCATGCGCACGGCCAAACATGTGCAGGCCAACACGCGGGTTTCAGATGGGAGAAGGCTCAGTGATCGTTTGTTAACCGAACTCACCCACCATGCCTGGGAGAGAAATTTTTACCAGTGAGAGGGGGGAAGGGCTAGTAAACGGAGAGATTTCTTTTGGTTGAACAACATTGGTTCGTGGGGATTGATGCATGTCGAGACAATGAAAAATGATTTTTCTTGCCTTATTTCCCCACACTTTCGTTCATCCCTTTTTCTCTCTGCTCAAATACCAAATTTGGTTTACCCGAAACGCTTCGGTGAATTGGTCTGATTTGATGTACTGGGAATGAAAGCACCGCCCGTCGAAGATGATGAGCCGGTTGGGTTTCATCTCGATGAGCTTGAGCAGTTCCCAATATTCGTTGCCATCGTTGATGTAAGTATTCTCCCGGCAGGCAAAGAGCGGGTTGAAGACCATGCTGTTTTGAAAGTTTTCGTACCCTTCCGCGCTTTGGAGGAATTCGTCGCTCAATTCCAGTCTGTCTGCGAGATCCCGGATCTCTTGATCTGGGGTAATGGACAGACGCTCCAATCCGGTTGGGAGATGTCGAAAGAGCCCCGTCCCTCCCACGCATGATTGCGCTGGATTCAGGTACACCATGGCGGTGATGTCCTTGTCAATATGGGGCTGCCGCTGGCCGATGTTCAGACGGTAATTGTTGTTCGTGATGCCGGAAAAGACCACTGGCTGGGGGTTGAAGAAAGGGTACAACTTGGTTCCCCAAAGTTCACCGATTTTGTCGAAGATGTGTTGAGTGTCTAAGTTGACGGAAGCTCGGACGCCAGGGAAATTCCCGATGATTTCGAATTGTTTGGTGTACGGCAAGTCCAGGGCCAATTGCAGGAGATTTTCAGGGAATTTGTAAAACTGATCAGCCATCACCACTTTATGATTTCCCCTACCGATGTGCTCGACCGTGACAGTGGCATCGGGATTAATGGCTAATACATCGTCAGGGATGCTCATGATAATCTCCCTCTTGGCCTCGCCTGGACTGTGTGACGTGGGAGTTATGCTGCGCTTCCCCTTTGTGCTGAGTCAAGCCGGCTTTCTATAAGCGAGAGACGAGAAGGGGAGGGGTAAGTCGGCCTTTGGGAAGTCGTGTTAAGGTTGTAGGAAATTTTCCTGGCTATACCGTCAGAAAATTCTTGAGGCTCGGAAAAGTAGGGGATAATTGGGCCGAGGAGAACACCCAGAGGGCAAAAAGGCTTAGGGGGATTCAGGTTCAATACAAAATAGCTGCAATCCCTGCACGCTCATGATCACTGACCACGCGCATCACGTTCAACGCGTTCCCATAGCCCGTGTCACAATCGGCCACAATCGGGATGGTGATGGCTTCCGCCATGTTTCGCTCGATGTCCAACTGTTCGGTCAAGGTTATAAAGCTGGCGTCTGGAATGCATTTCAGCGAGGAAGAGAGTCCAAACCCGCTAGCCCACACAGCGTCAAACTCCGCTTGTTCGGCTAATTTGGCGCTCAACGCATCGTGGGCCCCGGCTACGTTAATGATACCGAGTTGTTGAAAAAGGGCCTGCAGGTTCTTTGCCGTGTGCATGGGTAACCTTTAAGTCGGTAAGGGTGATGAATTAAGACCTGACGGATGAAAGGGGCAGAGCAAAGGTCTGCAGTGAGACTTCTTTAATCACAAGACCACCAGGCCGGTTCAAGCCTCTTACAGCCAGCGTCCTTCTCCATTAATGGGAATGTTCTGAGAGGATATCCATGTATGCGGGAGATAAGACGCGGCTTTCTACGGTAATGAAACCCCGTTCCCCTAACCCCCGGTAGGATAGGTCTACCTCCGTCTCTGTCCCACGCCATGTGTATTGCTGGTTCAACCCCCGAATCATGGACCCACGACCCAAGTCCACTTTTCCAAAGGTGGACTCCAGATAATTCATAACCAATTTATGGGTTTCTTCCCCCTGGTATCGAATTGTAACCCGAGCGAATTGATCATCAATGGCATGAAATTTTACGGACTCAACCTTGATATTTCCGAGTTGTGGAGGGGCGTTTTTAAACGTGTAGGCCTTAAATCGCTCCCCCGGTTCTATGAGGGAGAGTTCTGGGATTTCGGCCAGGGAAATTCCCCAGCGAAGGTCTCCGAACCCTCTGGGGTCATTCCCCATGGTCCTTGCTTGTCCAAGCGGCCCTGTTGTGAAGAGGGAAATGAGGATGACAATGAGGTAGAAGGATACCGGAAATTGAGAGAAGGAATGAAATTTCGAAAACCTGTTCACGGCCCAACCGACCCTACCAAGCCTCACTGGTGAATGCAACTCTTGGTCAATTCCTCAAAGAACTCTGAAGGAGACTCTCTGTTAATCTTTCATATTCGGTGTGGGCAGACAAACGAAATTGTTAGCCGGGATTCCCCAGCGGGGAACTCACGCGGGACTCGAGTGGAAAGTGAGGGTTGTTGGGGATATGGGGAGAACAAGCCATTAACTGACAGGTCGAGTTTAGAGGATGGAAGAGGTGGTTAGGGGAAAGGAATGAGCCGGCTGGGCTCCGTTGATGGAGTGCCTAGCCATCACAAACGGGAGTTTGTCACTGGTGTCTAGGAGGGTCCAGGCCTCAGGGTTGTCGAGAATGGTCCTTACCAGTTCCGTGTGCAGATGATGACCGGAACGATTTGCGATGATGTGGCCAATGATCGGAACCCCGAGCAACGCAAGGTCTCCTATGAGGTCAAGAATTTTGTGTCGAACACATTCGTTGGGAAATCGAAGGCCTCCTTGGTTGAGAACACCTGTGTCAGAAAAAACAACGGTGTTCTCAAGCGATCCCCCTTTTCCAAGCCCTCTGGCCCAAAGAGATTCCACCTCCGCTGAAAAGGCAAAGGTCCTGGCCGTAGCGATGTTAACCATGAACTCCGAGACGGTCCCATCGTATTCATAGGTTTGTTGTTGTATGAGCGAATGGTCGTAGTCGATGGAATACGTGACCTTGGCTATCGGAGAAGGGAGGATGGAGAGCGACCGGTTGTATTGCCCCACGTGAAGTGGCTTGAGGATCTTCAAATAAGTTCTCTGACGTTCTTGAGAGACCCGTCCTGCCGCTTGGATGAGTTTAACGAAGGGTGCAGCGCTCCCATCCATAGCAGGAACTTCTTCCGAGTTCAGTTCAATGTTCACATTATCAATCTCCAAACCCCACAAGGCCGATAGGATATGCTCAATGGTTTGGACTCGGAACCCATTGGACCCAATGGTGGTGCACAAGTCCATCGGCCTCAAGTTACGAATAGAGGCTTGGCAAGCTTCGCTGTGGGTCTTGCCTTTTCGAACAAATATGATCCCCGAGTCAACCGGAGCAGGGGATAGAGTCAAAATTGAGGGCTGCCCAGAATGCAGCCCGGTTCCCATAATTGAAATTGACCGGCCCACAGTGTGTTGAAATCGCATGGGAACTCCTTAGAATTTTTCAGTTGCACACTCCATTGCAATATAGAGGCCAGAAGGCAGGTAAATGAAAAAATCGTATCCTATTGATAATGAATGAGAATATTCTTGTCAGGTGAGTTTGTAAATGTGAAAAATCAATAGATGTGTTGCGAAAAAAATACAGGTGTCTCCTAAATGCTGTAGTCCATCATGCATCCGAACAAGCTGGAACCTGGGTAGTTCCAGAAAGAGGGGACAAGTAGTTTGACAGGGAAGAAGTTCTTGAGTGGGGCAGCGAGATGGTGGTCGTAGGGGTCATTGGCTAACTTTGTTGAGCGAATTGAATTGGGAGTTTACAGGACCGGAGGGCTGGAGGCCTGGTTTTTTTTGAGTAAAAAGGGCTCAAGAAAGTACCGGTGTTCCTGAGAAAAGCATTCTAATTTTTGGGTTTGAGCCAGGCCTGAGATAATCCCCCGATGTTTCTTGCTGAGTCCTGATTCGATAAAAGCCTGCTGGTAGAGCTTCCATTTCAATCCTTGATCCTGTGATATCTCTTGTTGCTCTTCCGCGGTTTTTTCGTGGAGGAGGGTGGAAAGACAGGTCACGGCCTTTTCAACGCTATGGTAAGGTGGAGCAAGCTTCAGGGTGGCATAGAACTCCTCGATGTTTTGGCGAAAATCATGCTGAAGAGCCTTTTCGATGGCTTGCATCTTGGGAGCTCTCATTGTCTGAATCGGGGTTCGTGATTGGGGGTAATATACCAGAAATATCTCAAGGGTGTCGCAGGTACGATGGGATACTTTTGCGGCCTTCGTTTGGGGGGGAAGGGCCGGAGGGATTTGGGGATTATTTTCGGGCCAAGAGTAAGAATTCAACAGAGGCATAACAGGCAATGATTGATCAATTTGATAAGGAGGAGGTGAAAGGTACTGGCAGGGGAAAAAAGGATGAAACTGAAACGGGCTGGGGAAAACCCCAGCGGACGTTTCGGCTTAATCGGAATTGGTGAAACGATCCAAATCGTTCTCCTTTCCTATCATGACAAGGACATCGCCTTTTTCAATGACATCTTCGGGTGATGGTGTGAAATTAAACGTTTCTTCCTTCATCATTCGGCCTTTCACCATTCTCGTGACATGTTTTTTGATCCCAATAATATTGAGGTTGTGCTGTTCCCGGATTTTGGTTTCCTCAAGTCGGAGCCCCGAGAAGCGATCCGGGACCGACACTTCCTCAATACTATAGCCCGGGGCTAGTTCCAGATATTCCAGCACCTTGGGGGAAATCAGGCGGTGCGCCAGCCTGATGGCGGCATCCCGTTCCGGGAAAATGACTTCCGAGACCCCAAGGTTATAGAGGATTTTTCCATGAATATTGGAGATTGCCTTGGCAATAATGGATTTGACCCCCATCTCCTTGAGGGTTTGGACGATGAGAATACTGGCTTCTATGTTCTCTCCGATGCTCACCACGGCCACGTCCACATTTTGTGTACTGACCGCCTTCAGAGCCCGTTCGTCTGTGGCGTCGCATTGGACGGCAAAGGTGGCAATATCACTAATAGATTGAATCTTCGTCTCTTCCAGGTCAATGGCTAACACTTCGCACCCCTTTTGGACCAGGGTTTCGGCCACGCTGTACCCAAACCGACCGAGGCCAATGACTGCGAAGAGATGCCGCATGTGTTACCTTTTCCTTTTGTGGCGGGTGAATTCCGTTCCTCAAAGTCCGTTTATGGGGGCGGGGATGGACGGGCTTCCGGCTTGGGGTCTGTTTTTTCAGGTTGACGAATAAATTGGCTGATAAGGTCGACAGGCACAGGGAAAATGATAGTGGAACTCTTATCGCCAGCCACAGTCATGATGGTTTCAATATAACGCAACTGCAGCGCAACGGGATTTCGACTGAGCACATCCGCGGCGTCTGCGAGGCGCTGCGAAGCCTGGTATTCTCCTTCAGCGTGGATCACTTTTGACCGCCGTTCACGTTCTGCTTCCGCTTGCCG
>JACZVJ010000193.1 GCA_022572725.1 Nitrospinota bacterium
GTGTTTCAACACCAAATCGGCCTTGGCATCCGTCAATCACTCGGTTAATCTTGCAAATCCAGGAGAGATGCCTCACACCTAAAAGATTTCTCGCTATCCCATATTTTTCAATAAAAACGATGATGACGATGGCTCTTCATTTACCATCAGAAGTCTCTCAAATTGCCGAAGCCGTTGCTCAAAAAGGAGGAAAGGCTATTGTGGTCGGTGGATCGGTCAGGGATCATTTTTTATCAGAGGCGGTGCCCAAAGACCTGGACATTGAAGTCTATCACCTTGCCCCGGAGCACTTGGAGCCTCTGCTTTCAACCTTTGGTAAAGTGCAATTGGTGGGGAAGCGGTTTGGCGTGCTCAAACTGACAACGCCTCAAGGCGACTATGATGTCAGTCTTCCCAGAAGAGAAAGCAAAACAGGAAAAGGGCACAAAGGGTTTCTCGTGGAAGCAGACCCTGAGATGACTTTTGAAGAAGCGGCGTCCCGCAGGGATTTTACAATCAATGCGATGGGATTTGACATTTTGCAGGAAACCTTTATTGATCCTCATAACGGACGTGAGGATATTCAAAATAAAATTCTCCGTCATGTCGGCCCCCGGTTTGTCGAAGACCCTTTGCGGGTGCTGCGGGCGATGCAGTTTGCCGGACGGTTTGAGGTCAAAATTGCTCCCGAAACCATTGAACTGTGCCGAAGCCTTGACCTGACAGAACTCCCGAAAGAACGGCTCTATGAGGAATTCAAGAAACTCCTCCTCAAAGCCCAATGCCCTTCCATCGGTTTGGAAGCTGCCAGAGAGCTCGGGGTGTTGAAATATTTTCCGGAACTGGAGGCATTGATCGGTGTCCCCCAGGATCCGCAATGGCATCCGGAAGGCGATGTGTGGATTCATAACTGTATGGTGATTGATGAGGCGGCAAAAATCCGAGATGGCAATGAACATGAAGACTTATGCCTGATGTTCGGCGTCCTCTGCCATGATTTTGGCAAACCCCCGACCACCGAATTGAAGGAAGGGCGCTGGCGCAGCATTGGACATTGCGAAGCAGGACTCGAACCGACAGAGCGATTTTTGAAACGGATGACCGATGAAACCGCCTTGATTGAAACCGTCAAAACGCTGGTGGCCGAACACCTCAGACCCGCTTATCTCTATGGAGATCGAGATCAGATCACAGAAGGCGCCATTCGTCGGCTATCGATGCGGATTTCCATCCCTTTACTGGTGAGAGTGGCGCAGGCCGACCATTTTGGCAGAACCACTCCGGATGCGAGTGCTCGTGAATTCCCTGCGGGAAAATGGTTGCTGGAACAGGCAGAGAAGCTCCAGGTCCGGGACAATCAACTTGAACCGATTTTGCTGGGCCGTCATCTACTTTCTTTAGGCATGCAACCAGGGCCGGAAGTGGGGACTTTGCTCAAAGCCGCCTTTGAGCTACAGCTCGACGGGAAGCTCAGCACGCTCGATGAGGCTATTGCGTGGGCAGAACAACAATTCATCAACAAACCGGACGGGACACAAAACTGAGCGCATTTGCTGCCTTCGGTAATCATGGTTTGTCCGGACACAAATCTTCTGATTTTATTTTTCTTAACCACTTTCTCATAAAGGAACGATGGCTGCTAAGGGAATAGGAAAAATACACGCCCTTTTTGGGCAACCGGAACAGTACCGAAGGAGCAGTGGGGGGGCAATCACGCCAATCAGCGGTCTCAAAATGGGGGGGTGTCCCCTGCGAGGAGGGCCTCACCGGTCCCTGTATACGCCATCCAAGAAAGCTGTTTTTTCACCATATTCTCTCTTCTCTCCGAGGGCCGGCATGGAAATCGCCGGCCCTTGGTCTTTTAAGACTCTCAGTGGAAATTAGAATATGGCTCACCCATCCTTCCACTACAAAAATTTGTCTTGGCTCATCCTGACCCTAGTAACCATAGCTAATACGAGCTGCAGCTTTGTTGCTACCATTTCGGACACATTGATCAATCGAGTCTCATTAGATCCACCGTACAATCTCAGAGATTCATCAGCTCAGCAACTTCACGAAAGTCTGTTTGTCGCTGATTTGCATGCTGATACCTTGTTGTGGGAGCGAGATTTGTTAAAACGACATGAGCGTGGTCATGCGGATGTCCCTCGACTGATTGAAGGAAACATCGCCCTTCAGGCCTTTACGGTTTTTACAAAAATACCGCTTCCCTATATTCGTCTGTTCTCCACACCATGGTTTGAAACCTATTACTCCCAACACGCACCGGATGTCGGCACTCTGCTTGCGATGGCTCAACTGGGAGACGATCGAAAACGAGGGAGTCTCAAAGAGCGGGCATTGTATTACGGCGAAAGGCTTCAGGAATGGGCGAACAGATCGAATGGCCAATTGACCCTCATCAAATCCGCCCAAGACCTCCGAGACTATATGACACGTCGACATAACAACCCTGATCTCACAGCAGGATTTCTGGGCCTTGAAGGGGCCCATGCGCTCGAAGGGGATGTGAACAACGTCCAAGAATTCTTTGACAAAGGCTATCGTATGATAGGCCTCGTGCATTTTTTCGATAACGAGTTTGGTGGCTCATCAACCGGAGGTGAAAAGGGCGGATTAAAGAAGCCAAAAGGAGAAGAGCTGATTAAAGAGCTTGGGAACCAGAAAGTAATACTTGATTTAGCCCACTCTTCCCTCAAAACCATTGACGACGTGATGGAACTCTATAACCAGCAGCCTTCTTACCCACTACCGGGAATCGTGGTCTCACACACTGGCATTCAAGAGACCTGTGATCGGGGCGAACGGAATCTCCACACCCGGCACATTGTAAAAATCGCTAAACATGGTGGGCTGATTGGTATTGGCCTTTGGAAAGGCGCAGTGTGCGGAAAAAATGTGGAAAAGACCGTCGATGCCATTGAGTACGTGGCCCAACTCCTCGGCAACGCCGATTCGATCGCGGTGGGATCAGATTTCGACGGCGCCGTGAAAACCCACTTCGATGCCAGCGGAATCCCCCTCTTAACTCAAGCACTCAAGTCTCGAGGTTTCACAGACCAGGATATTCGCCGAATCATGGGCGAAAATCTTCGCGACTTCCTCCTAACTCATCTCCCCGTATGGTCAAAAAACTAACCCACCTCTTGGGGCATCCAACTGCGGGAGTGCTGCGAACAGGTCCCAAAACAGGTTTATCCAGAATTACCGTTTCCCCAAGCCGGCGTTGTTGCATAATTCACAAACGCAGCCGGTTTT
>JACZVJ010000016.1 GCA_022572725.1 Nitrospinota bacterium
CTTAATCCGCAACCTCCCATCATCGGTTACTAACCCAACAACGGCTGCATCAATACCCCATTTCCGGCAAAGGGCGATAACTTCGTCCTGTTGGCCTTTCTTGGCAACAAGAAGCATGCGTTCTTGTGATTCTGAGAGCATGATTTCATACGGTGTCATGTTCGGCTCGCGGCGTGGGACATGGGCCAGTTCAAGCTCAATCCCCGTGCCCGCCCGTGAGGCCATTTCGCAGGATGAACTCGTAAGTCCGGCTGCGCCCATGTCTTGAATCCCAACGAGCAGGTCCTTTTCCAAAAACTCAAGACAGGCTTCCAGGAGAAGCTTTTCCAAAAAGGGATCCCCCACCTGGACATTTGGACGCTTCGCCTCTGAGCCATCGTCAAAACTGTCCGAGGCCATGGTTGCCCCATGAATGCCATCCCGCCCCGTTTTTGAACCAATGTACAACACGGGGTTTCCCACTCCCTGGGCCACGCCCTTCAGCAGCCGATCTTTTTTGACAATGCCAAGGCAAAAGACATTGACGAGTGGATTCTTTGAATAAATGTCATTGAACGAGATTTCTCCGCCAACCGTAGGCACCCCAATACAATTCCCGTACCAGGAAATTCCCGACACCACACCTTTGAGGAGGTGCTTATTCTTGGGAAGGTCCAGCTCTCCAAACCGGAGCGAATCCAAAATGGCTATGGGTCGAGCACCCATTGTGAAGATGTCTCGGAGGATTCCCCCAACCCCTGTGGCTGCTCCTTGAAACGGTTCAATAAAGGAAGGGTGATTGTGGGATTCAATTTTAAAAACCGCAGCCAGCCCATCCCCGATGTCCACTGCCCCGGCATTCTCCCCAGGTCCTTGCAGGACTCGCTCCCCCTGGGTTGGCAGCCTTTTTAAATGCACGCGCGAGCTTTTGTAACTACAGTGCTCGCTCCACATCACGGCGAACACGCCAAGCTCGGTCAAGTTCGGCTCCCGCCCGAGGTGTTTGATGATTTGCTGGTACTCCTCATCCGATAGCCCATGCTGCACAACAAGTTCTTTGGTGACTTCGATATTCGCGTTGCTCATAAAATCAAAAGTTAAAGTGAAACTTTAATATCATTCTTTTTTCCCTCGCTCCCTTTGGGGGGAGAGGTGAAGGTGAGGGGGAAAGTTCCTTGGAAGATGCAAAAGTACACCAGTCACGGTTTGGAATCCTCAAGAGTCTTTGTCATCCTTAAAGGCAAATGGTCCGTCACGTAGGAGGCATAGCGTAGCGCCGTAAGCACCTGCTCATGAGTGAGCTGATAAGCTTCCTCGACTGCCTCAAAGCTTTGGCCGATTCCAAGGGCTCCGACCACTGTCGCCACGTCCGAGGAGGTCCCCACAAGGCATGGTTTCCCCGAGCAAATGTCCGAGTCCATCATGATGCCAGGAAAAATTTCCATAGCAAAGACCGTCGTACCTTTTCCAGGGGAAGCCAAGATTTGGAAGTGGCTTAGACCGAGGCAAGCGTGGAGTTCCCACTTGCTTTCTTTAACGCATCCACCATCGATAAGAAGAGGACCTTCCCATCCTCATTGCCAAGCGCATTTTCCGCACACCGTTCTGGGTGGGGCATGAGGCCCATTACGTTGCCGGCAGCGTTTCGGATTCCTGCGATATTGTCGAGCGAGCCATTTGGGTTTGAATCGGTCAACACTTTCCCTTCCAGTGAGCAATACCGGAAAACGATTTGCGCATTGGCTTTCAAAGCAGACAGGGTCACCGGGTCTGTGTAATAGTTGCCCTCTGCATGGGCGATGGGGAGTTTGAGGACCTGTCCGGACTCACACCGGCCGGTGAACGGGGTCGAGGCGTTCTCCACCTTCACGTACACCTCTTTACAGATGAAAGTTAGTTCTCGGTTCCGCAACATGGCGCCGGGAAGAAGGCCAACCTCAAGCAGAATTTGAAAGCCATTGCAGATCCCCAAGACCATCCCGCCCTTGGTGGCGAATTGTTGCACCGCCCCCATGATCGGGGAAAAGCGAGCAATGGCTCCGGTCCGAAGATAGTCTCCGTATGAAAAACCACCAGGAAGGATGACGGCGTCGATTCCATCGAGGGTCGTTTCCTGGTGCCAAATCAAATGGGCTTGGTGGCCTAGGACCTCGGAGAGGACGTAAGCACAATCCCGGTCACAGTTTGAACCCGGAAAGACCACGACTCCAAAATTCATTGGCGGGGAAGCCTCAGTGAGAGTCTAAGTCGCATTGGTAATTTTCAATCACGGGATTGGCCAGAAGTTTTTCGCACATGGCCTTCAGCGTTGATTCCGCTACGGCCTTGTCTGTTTCGTTGAGTTCTACCTCCAAGTATTTCCCGACCCGGACGCCTTCGACCGAAGTAAACCCCAGGGTGGCTAAGGCCTGCTGAATGGCCCTTCCTTGGGGATCGAGAATTCCTGGTTTGAGCGTCACCCGAACCCTGGCTTTCATTCTATTGGCGCTTCCGCCTCCCCTTCCCGGCTGATTTGGCCTCCCGCCCCTGCTTGGCCGACCCAAACACCCGGCGGTAGATCTGGCCCATGTGGCGAATATAAGACCGGGGCTCGAAGCAGGCTTGAATTTCTGCAGGACGCAATTTTCGGCTGATAAAAGGGTCTTTGACGACCAGCCCTTGGAAATCCCCCCTCCCCTGCCAGGCTTCCATGGCGTTTCGTTGGACGGCTTCGTAGGCTACCTCACGGCCGGCTCCCCGATCGACTAAAGCCAACAGCAATCGCTGGGAGTAAATCAATCCACCAGTGGCATTCAAATTCGTCATCATGCGAGAGGGATACACCGTCAGGCTTTCTAGCAGGTTCGTCAGGCGAACAAGCATGTAATCAATGAGAATGGTGCTGTCAGGAAGGATAATTCGTTCGACGGAGGAATGGCTGATATCCCGCTCATGCCACAACGCAACATTTTCCATTGCCGCCAGGCTATGGCCGCGCACCACCCGCGCCAACCCGCAGAGGTTCTCGGCCCCCACCGGATTCCGTTTATGGGGCATGGCGGAAGACCCCTTCTGTCCTTCACTGAAGAATTCTTCTACTTCTGAGACTTCGGTTCGCTGGAGATGTCGAATTTCGGTTGCGACCTTCTCCACGCTAGAAGCCAACAAGGCCAGAGTAGTCAGGAAGGCAGCATGCCGGTCTCGCTGGACGATTTGGTTGGAGATAGGTGCAGGTTTCACCCCCAGTTTGGCACACACCGTTTTTTCAACACTGGGTGGCAGGTGGGCGAATGTTCCCATCGCACCTGAGAGTTTACCGACTGCGATATCCTTCCCGGCAGCTAACAGCCGGTTTCGGTGCCGTGTAAACTCTTCAAACCAAATGGCGAATTTAAAACCCAGGGAGATCGGCTCGCCATGAATCCCATGGGATCGCCCCACCATGATGGTGTCACGATGTCGGAAAGCCTGGTTTTTTAAAACCTCAAGTAATCCATCAAGATCTCCAAGGATGATCCCGACCGCTTCAACCATTTGAAGGGCGAGTGCGGTGTCCAGGATGTCTGATGATGTGAGGCCCGAGTGCAGGTGTCGGGCCTTCTCCCCCACCTGCTCTGCCACAGATTCCAAAAAGGCTATGACATCATGTTTTGTGACTTGCTCAATCTCCGCAATTCGATCTGGATCAATCCTGACCTTGCGCCGGACATAGGCGGCAACCCCACGCGGGGTTTTGCCAGACTGCTCGAGCGCCTCGCAGGTGGCTAACTCCACCTGAAGCCAGGCCTCATATTTCCGGGCTTGGGTCCAGAGGGCCCCCATTCGGGGCAAGGTATACCGGTCAATCATCAGGGGTGGGGAGGGTCTGGTTGCCTGCCGTGAAAAGGATAGTTTCCTTGGGAGGGTTCCCGCTATTTTGGGAGATGGCTGTTCGTTTTTCCTGAAGCCTGGGATCCTGCTTCAGCACCTGGTCAAGGATTCCGTTCACAAAGCCTTTCGTGTCCTCATCCGCAAAACTCTTGGCGAGTTGTAGGGCTTCGTTGACGCTCACCTTCGCCGGCACATCGGGAAGCCATATGAGCTCGAAGAGTGCTTGGCGGAGAATGGTCCGATCCACTACCGGCATTCGGTCAATCGTCCAATTCTTCGCGTACTGACTGATCAGCCGGTCCAGCTCCTGCCGGTTGGCTTGCACGCCTTCCACGAGTTGTTCAGCAAAGCCTTGAACCTGGCTGGTCACCCTTTGGTGGGACCAGAATTCGTCCTTCCAAAATTCCGCAGTTCCATGGAAATCCCATTGAAACAGCACCTGGAGGGCTAGGACCCGGGCTGCGTGACGGCTTTGGTTCTGTGGTGGTTTACTCTCCTCTTGGAATCGGGATGAGCCGGCTTCGGGTGAGGTCGTCGTCATGGGCGTGGGCTTTTTTCTGACTGTGGGGGGCTATGAAAGCCAGTGGGGTTCCGAGTAGATTCATGGAGCTTTTTCATTAAAGTGGCCATTTCGATCGCTGTTCGAGCCGCTTCAGCCCCTCGGTTTTTTTCGGAGGAGCCTGCCCGTTCCAAGGCCTGTTCGACCGTATCCGTGGTGAGGACCCCGAACACGGTCGGAATTCCCGAATCCCACCCTGCTTGAGCAATACCCCGGCTGGCCTCGGCACTGATATAGTCGAAGTGCGGGGTTTCGCCTCGAATCACCGCCCCCAGGCAAATAACAGCATCAAATCGGCGAGACCTTGCTAAGTGGCGGGCGATCAAGGGAATTTCAAATGCACCCGGGACACGGACCACTTCAATGTCCTCCTCTTCGGCCCCTTCTTTTTTCAATGTTTCAATCGCGCTGGCCAGCAATCGGCTGGTCACAAATTCGTTAAAGTTACTCACGACAATTCCAAAGCGATTGCCCTGAGCTTTCACGTGTCCTTCTTTCGTCTCCATCGACCCTTTGACCACAAGAAAGAATGGCCCCGGAAGTTTGGCGACCAGAGCGGCAATTCGCGCATTTTTATGTGGAACCCTAATTGGGCACTTGGCCTGTGATTGGAATCAAGCTCCAAGCCTTAGACATTATTGAGAATGTGTCCCAACTTGGCCTTTTTGGTACGCAGGTAATGAACGTTGGTATCCTTGGGAGTGACTTCGATGGGCACCCGCTCCACCACGTTCAATCCATAGCCACCGATCCCCACGATTTTCCGTGGATTATTGGTGATTAGTCGAATTTTCCTGAGGCCGAGGTTCACCAGTATTTGCGCTCCAATCCCATAGTCTCGAAGGTCCGGTTTAAACCCAAGTTTGAGATTTGCCTCGACCGTATCACTCCCCTGGTCCTGGAGATGGTAGGCTCGGATCTTGTTCACAAGCCCAATCCCCCGGCCCTCCTGGTTCAAATACAGCAGAACCCCTCTTCCCTCCTTTTCAATAATCTCCATAGCTCGGTGGAGTTGCTCACGGCAATCACACCGCAAAGAGCCGAATACATCCGAGGTGAGACACCCGGAATGGACACGGACCAAGGTGGGCGAATGATCAATTTGGCCTTTGACCAAGGCGATGTGCGTTCCATTGTCCAATTCGTTCTCGAAGACAACCGCGTCGAACTCTCCGAAAATCGTGGGGAGTTTGGCGGTTTCTGCTCGTTTCACAAAGGTTTCACGGGACAGCCGGTACTTAATTAAATCTTTTATCGTCACCAGCTTGAGTCTATGGCGCTTGGCAAACTCCACCAAGTCAGGAACTCTCGCCATCGTGCCATCATCATTCATGATTTCGCAGATGACACCGGCCGGGTACTTTCCTGCTAATCGTGCGAGGTCCATTGATCCCTCAGTTTGGCCGGCACGTTTGAGAACTCCACCCTTATGGCCTCGTAGGGGAAAGATATGCCCAGGCCTGGTGAAATCTGTGGCTTTGCAGGCGGAATCCACCGCCATACGAATGGTGGTCGCGCGATCGGCCGCGGAAATTCCGGTTGTGATATCCCGAGCCGCGTCAATAGACACGGTGAAGGCCGTGCCAAAAGGAGCTGTATTCTCGGCGGATTGAGGATGGAGCTGAAGCTCATCGGCCCGTTCTGTTGTGAGAGCGAGGCATATGAGCCCCCGGCCATGTTTGGCCATAAAGTTGACTGCTTGAGGGGTAACCTTTTCTGCGGCAATGACCAGGTCACCTTCATTCTCCCGATCTTCATCATCGACCAGGATGACGAATTTTCCTTTACAAATGTCTCGAAGGGCTTCTTCGATGGAATTGAACATGACCCGCCCCACCCTATTTGTAAGCAAATTGACTAATGACTCCAAAGCTTATAGGCAGTTTTCTCTATTCTGTCAACGAATGTCTCGGGGAGCGACTACCCTTCTTCAGGTGAACGTTCAATCGGCAACTTCAGGGACCGCTGAACTCGTACCGCACACACTGCGGCCACTCCAGACAGGACCCCAAATACCACAAACCCACCGGCGTACGTCTCGGTCAGATCTTTGAGAATCCCAAACCAGGAAGCCAGAAAAAAGCCTCCAAGCCCCCCGGCCGCCCCGACAAAACCCGAGGCAGTTCCCATAACCCCATGAAAGCGCAAAGACACGACCTGGAAAACGACCCCGTTGCCAAAACCCAGTAACAATAGGACGGTTATGGTGAGAGGAAAAGCCCAGCCTGGTGGCAACAAACTGCTGAGAATAAAGCTTACCATAGCAATCAGGGGAAATACTGCCTGCAATAACCACACTCCCCCGAAACGATCTGCCAAATGCCCTCCAATAGGCCGTGCCAGGCTCCCAGCTAATACGCACAATCCCGTCATCGTTCCGGCGGCAACCATATCAAGCTGGTATTGATCATGGAAGAAGATCGGGAGGAAGCTAGACAGCCCCACAAACCCTCCAAACGTGACCGCATAAAGAAAACACAGCCAGTACATGAGCGGCTGTTGGAGAATGGAACCCAAAGATTGGGAAGGACCAATCTTGGCCTGAGCCTGCAGAAACCCAGGTTTGTCAGGAACAAGACAGTAAAAAGCAAGGGCAGTGACCAGGACGGGCACTACCATCAGACCAAATGTACCATGCCACCCGACGACTTCAGCCAGTCGCGGCGCGAAAAAAGTCGCAAGCAGAATCCCACTATTCCCCACCCCTGCCACTCCCATGGCTAATCCCTGGTGGGCTAGAGGGTAGGCCTGGCTGGCAATTGGCAAGGCAATGGCGAAACTGGCTCCGGCAAACCCCAATATCAACCCTGTGCCAAGCATATGAAAATAGCTGGTCCCATAAAGCCACCCTAAAAGAAGGGCTACCACTTCCAGCCCTAGAATGGCCAGACCTACATTTTTGGCGCCAAATTGGTCGGCGAAAGGCCCCACGACAATTCTCAACATGGCGCCGCCCAACAATGGGACCGCCACCAAAAACCCTTTCTGCGTGGCGCTCAATTCAAACTCTGCGGCGATCACCACACCCAGGGCGCCGATCAGAAGCCACACCATACAACTCACTTCAAAATGCAGCCAAGCCCCAAGCAAGGACGGCCAATGCCCAGCTCGAAGACCCCTCAGACCTTCTCTTAAAAACATCCTGACTCCCCTCGGTTTGACACCATGGTCAACTACAACTGCTCCTGCAAAAATAGGTCAAAAAGCCCGGATTCATCTCACTATAGAAGATGGAATTCCAAGCACGCAATGTGAAGACCCACATCAGGCTCATTGAGGGAGGTTGACAGTTTTGCGCTCTTTCTTTGTGATTCGGGTAAAATCCGTTTATAATTTCAGATAGTTTGCGGTATCGTGATTAAAGATGAAAATGGGGACAGGCTCCGGTGGAGTCCGTTCTGGTCAGGGACTGTCCCCCTTCTGTGCTGGAGCCAGTCCCCATTTTTTGAACTGGATTTTCCTCGATGAAAAAACGGAATTCATCATCGTACGAAGACGAGACTGAGGTCGGAATTGAAGATCTAGAGGACGATCTTCTCCCGGGGACCAATTATCCTGGCAAGGACGAGTCAGGGAGCCTGGGCCCAAGGGTGACCGGAAGAGCCTCTGAGCCTGATCCTCAGGCCGACAGTGCCGACCTGGTTCCAACAACCACTCTGAGCCGCTATCTGGCGGAAGTCCGGCGTTACCCCTTCTTAACTAAAGAGGAAGAACTCCGACTTTTCCATGAATATCACGTGAAAGGGAGTCGGGAGGCGGCTGTTAAACTGATTTTAGCCAATCTACGCGTCTCCTTGGCTATCGCCTCTGAATATCGCCACACAGGGGCTGACCAAATGGACTTGGTCCAGGAAGGCAACGTGGGACTGATGCAGGCCATTAAAAAATTCGATCCGGCTCGAAATGTACGGTTTCATGCCTATGCAGCCTGGTGGGCCCGAGCCTATATCCTGCGCTACCTCCTGAATACCTTCCGACTGGTCAAGATCGGGACCACCCAAGACCAGAGGAAACTGTTCTACAATTTGAAAAAGGAAAAAGCGAAACTGGCACGGCAAGGATTCGTGCCTGACGCCAAGCTCCTGGCCGACCGCCTTCAGGTACGGGAACGTGATGTTCTGGAAATGGATCAGCGCTTGGGGAGCTGGGAACTTTCACTGGACCAGCCTATTAACGCCGAGGAAAGTGAAGCGACCTACCTCGACCTGCTTCCCTCTCAAGCGCCAGGGGCCGATGAGCAGTTGGCTGAAGGGCAACTCCGGCTGCTGTTCCGCCGAAAACTCGGGGAATTCGCCAAAACCCTTAATGAGCGGGAGGAGGATATCCTTCGAAACCGGCTCCTGTCTGAAACCCCCTTTACCCTTGAGGAGCTCGGGCAGAAATATTCTATTACCAAGGAACGGGCCCGGCAACTCGAATCCAAAATCATTAAGCGTTTACGGGAATATATGAGGTCAGAACTCAAGGATTTTGACCGGCTTTAAAGCTCTTTCCTTTTTTTGGATTGTACCCTACCCAAGAAGGGTCATTTTCCACAGTGGTACGCCAATTGGCGTAATCCAAAAGTAGAGAAGTTGGGTTTTTCCTTGGTGGGGCCCTTGACTTTCCTCTTCAAAGACTTACTTTATATAAACCAAACTTCAAGGATGGTACCATGCCCTGGCATGGTAACCCCTTAACTTAACGCCCGCCGAAATGCAGGAATAACCCGGTCATTTCACCAAAAGGAGGAAACCTAGATATGGCCACGCAAACGAAGGAAAAGGAGAAGGAAAAAGAGAAGGAAAACGATGCCACTTCTGCCAAAGGCTTTCAGCCATTAGGCGACCGTATTTTCGTCACGTATACGGAGGAACTGGAACGAACTTCAGGGGGCATCTATGTGCCGGATTCTGCCAGAGAAAAGCCTCAACGGGGTACCGTTGAAGCCACAGGGAAAGACGTCAACACCCTTAAAGTCGGCGACCAGGTTCTGTTTGATAAATATTCTGGCACCAAAATAAAGATCGAGAACGAGGATTGCCTTATTCTGAAGGAAGAAGACATTCTCGGGATTTTCGTCCAGTCTTGACGCTCGGAAGTGAGCAGGATATGCTGGACACGTAGAAACCGAAAACGCTCAGCCCACTAAGAAATAAAGGGAGGATCACTATGGCGAAGCAGATTTTGTATGCCGAACAGGCGAGGTCGGCTATGCTGAGAGGCGTTAACCAATTAGCTGATGCCGTGAAAGCCACTCTCGGGCCAAAAGGCCGAAATGCGATTCTGGATAAGAAATTCGGTGCGCCCACGATTACCAAGGACGGGGTAACGGTGGCTAAGGAAATCGAGTTAAAAAACCCATATGAGAATATGGGGGCCCAACTCATTCGGGAAGTTGCCAGCAAGACCAGCGACGTCGCCGGGGATGGCACCACCACTGCGACGGTTCTCGCTCAGGCAATCCTCCGTGAAGGAGTCAAGCACATCAGCGCCGGAGCCAATCCCATGGAACTCAAGCGAGGCGTGGACAAGGCCACCGAGGTGGTGACTGAAGAGTTGAAAAAACTGAGCAAACCCTGCCAATCCAAAAAAGAAATCGGCCAAATCGGGTCCATTTCCGCCAACAACGACGCAACCATTGGCGACCTGATTGCCGAGGCTATGGATAAAGTGGGAAAAGATGGGGTCATCACGGTCGAAGAGGCCAAGTCCATGACCACCTCTCTCGATGTTGTGGAAGGGATGCAGTTTGACCGAGGATACATTTCTCCTTACTTCGTGACCAATGCGGAGCGCATGGAAGCCCAACTGGAAGATGTATTCCTGTTGATTTACGAGAAAAAGGTCAGCGCGATGAAGGACCTGCTGCCCCTTCTTGAGCAAGTGGCGAAGATGGGCAAGCCCTTGGTCATTATTGCCGAGGATGTGGAAGGCGAGGCCCTTGCGACCCTTGTGGTCAACAAGCTCCGGGGGACACTTAATGTGGCTGGAGTCAAAGCTCCTGGGTTTGGCGACCGCCGAAAGGCAATGTTGGAAGACATTGCCATACTCACCGGTGGACAGGTGATTTCCGAAGAGGTAGGTCTGAAGCTGGAAAACGTGAAGTTAACGGACTTGGGCCGTGCTAAACGCGTCACCATCGACAAAGATAACACAACGATCGTTGAAGGTGCCGGGGATCCCAAACGGATTGAAGGTCGGGTCAAACAGATCAAGACCCAGGTTGAAGAAACCACCTCTGATTATGACCGAGAAAAACTTCAGGAGCGCCTCGCAAAAATAGTCGGGGGCGTGGCCGTGATAAACGTCGGCGCCGCAACCGAAACAGAAATGAAAGAGAAGAAAGCTCGTGTCGAGGATGCCCTCCACGCTACCAAAGCGGCGGTGGAAGAGGGAATCGTTCCAGGCGGAGGCGTGGCCCTCCTTCGGGCTATCCCGGCGATCGAAAAGCTCAAACTTGATGGGGATCAGCAATTTGGTGTAACCATCGTCCGGCGTGCATTGGAAGAGCCAATTCGCCTCATATCGGAAAATGCCGGAGTGGAAGGCTCAATTGTCGTGAATAAGGTTAAAGGCGAAAAAGGCAACTACGGGTATGATGCGGCGAAGGACGAATATGGGGATTTAGTCGAGGCCGGCGTCATCGACCCAACCAAAGTTGTGCGATGTGCTCTGGCAAATGCCTCGAGCGTGGCCGGTCTGATGCTCACCACCGAAGTCACTGTGACGGATATTCCTGACGAAAAGAAGGACCCCGCAGGTGGTGGCCACATGCACGGCGGAGGAATGGGCGGAGGAATGGGCGGAGGAATGGGAGATATGTATTAAGCTCGACTCTTCCTTTCCGGAAGACGTTTTTGGCAAAGGCTCGGGGGAACTCCCCCGGGCCTTTGTTTTTTTATTGCCATCCCGAAAACCGAGATTCTCCACTTCCTCTTTCTCTATATTTCCCGCACCTTCTGATTCTACAAGAGTTGCGTGGGATCCTTATCAGGAAACCCCAGAAAGTTCTCGATCACCATTGGTAAAATCATGAGGGACTGGTCAGCTTGGAAACGTCTGTGCTATAAGCTGGACTCGTGGACTGAGTAGCTCGGGAAATGAATTTCAAGGGGTCCCGTATGGTCCTTTTGGGGTTGAAGTATGGCGTGATCATTCTTGGGTTGTTGTTATTTGCCAGCCTCCAGGCTGGGGCCGGACCCCGAACGGAGTCGATTTGTAATTTGGGAATGGTAAAAGGAGAACCCGGGCGGAGTTGCCAGGTTCCCATTCCTGATGGCTGCACCGTCGCAAAATTTCCCGGCTATGATGAACGCTGGACAGATGTCTCAAAAGGCGGGGCCACGTCTTGTCAATTTAATGAAGCCGAAACGGACTGGAACACTGTTATTACCGGGACCTGTGGGCCCTGCAAAACCGACAGATGTTCGGGCCGATTCAGCGTTATGTTTAATTGCTCGGGACCCGCTCCTCCAGCGAGTCCCCATTCACCTCCCTCCCGGTGCGGGGTTTTTCCCTTCAAATTGAACACCTGGGCTTATGAAATACAACTGCCTGGATGGGTTGGGTCCATCAAGGGACAACCTCGACGGGAACCTGACATTTCCAGAATTTTATAACATGCCCATTTACCTCGATTCCCTTGAGGGACGAACAACCCGGTTTTCCACAGCCTCAGATTAGAATTTGCCAGTTTGGTCTGGCAAGGATTATCTCCTTTTGATCAATGTTTCGGACTCCATAAAGCAGGTAGCCAAGGACCTTGGTTTCCAGGCTGTTGGAATTGCCCGCGTTTCCGATCCGGGACATTTCCAGCAAGAATCAAACCAACACACTAGCCATCCCACGCCTTCATCGCCTGGCCTGCTTCCTTCGCTTCTCGATTGGCTCGCTCGTGGATACCATGGAACAATGGGGTGGATGGCCAATAACCCCCACCGGAGAAGTGATCCTACTGCGGTTTTGCCAGGGTGCCGATCGATGGTCTGTGTGGGGATGAACTATTCCACTAATCATCAAGCCGATGAAGGCCGTGGCAAGGGGCGCATTGCACGCTATGCGTGGGGAAAAGATTACCATTGGGTCATGGAGAAGCGCCTGAAGAAATTAGAACAACACATTCAGGATCTTGCACCTGAGGCGAAAACGCGGAGATATGTGGATACGGGGCCCATTATGGAAAAGGCTTGGGCACAACAGGCTGGCTTGGGATGGATTGGCAAACATTCCAATTTGGTCTCGCCGACATATGGGTCATGGCTCCTGCTAGGGGAGATTTTAACCACCCTTGATTTGGAGATAGATGAACCTGGAACCGATCTCTGCGGATCATGCAGCTTGTGTCTCCATGCCTGCCCCACCCAAGCAATGCCCGAGCCTTATGTCGTAGATGCCACCAGATGCATTTCTTACCTGACGATTGAATACCGGGGAAGTCCTGAAAACATTCCCCATGATCTTCGCCGAAAACTGGGCAATCGGATATTTGGCTGTGACGATTGTCTAGACGCCTGCCCGTATAACATCAATGCCCCCCAGACCGAAGAAACGGCGTTTCTTCCATCCAAGGGAACCCTCGCTCCTGATTTGGAGGTTCTGGCTAAAATGACCGAGGAGGAGTTTGGAGAAACCTTCCGAAACAGTCCTGTACGGCGTGCCAAGTATGTGGGGTTCCAAAGAAATGTCCGTCTGGCCTTGGCCAGCGAACACAACCCCGCTATTTCAGCTCAACGACGGTAACGCCATCACCCCCTTCATCCGATTCCCCCGGTCGAAAGGAAAAGCCGTAAGGTGAACTGGAAAGGTACTCACGAACCGCCGTCTTGAGTTTCCCTGTTCCATGGCCATGGATCACACGGAGTGATAGCCTGCCATCCAATGCAGCCTGATCCAGAGTGGCAGTCATCAGTTCAATGGCCTCTTCTACAGTTTGACCACGAAGGTCCAGGGCCGCTAAGGAGGATGGGCTAGCCCCCTCAGGGCGAATTGGTTGCAGTGGCGAAGGATTTCTAATTTTCGGCATAGGGAGAGAGTGACCGGGTTTCTTCAAGTCTGCGGAGGTATCTGCGGTGTCCACCCCTCGACCGACCAACAATGCGGCACCAACGGACAATTCCGATTCACCCACTCGAATACGGACTCGCTTCTTTCCTTTGGGCGATTCGAGCAGGACTCCTACCGTTCCAAGGTGGGATATTTCAACAGAATCTCCTACGCGTAGCTCATCTAAAGGGACAGGTTCGGTTTTGGGGCCAGGTAGGCTCTGTTTCGCTTCCTGTTCTATGCCACTCAGGCGATCCTTGGCCCCTTTGGCCTTCAGCAACGTTCGTTCTTTTCTCAGTTCGCCAAGCGTAGTCTGAATTTCGGACCGAGCACGGACAAGTTCTTCGGCAAGCTTTTTTTTGAATTTTTTCTGTTCTTCCCTTTCGGTTGCCCGTAACCGTTCGGCAACTTCACGAGCCTCGACTGCAGCGCGAGCGGCTTCGTCACGTTGACCACTGGCTTCAGCCAACTCCTCATGAAGGCGGCTTTGGGTTGCATGAAGCTGGTTTAATATTTGATCAAGCTGTCGGTCTTCCCGTTGGACGAGGTCAAGAGCATGCGCCAAAACGGCAGGGTCCATCCCGAGGCGGCCAGCAATTTCGATGGCGGATGAGCCACCGGGAATACCTTCAATGAATCGGTACGTGGGAGCCAATGTCGAAACGTTAAACTCCAGGCTTGCGTTCAGAAAGCCCGGGGTTTGTAGGGCCAACGTCTTCAGTGAGTTGTAATGGGTCGTGACTGCAACCTTTAACCCCAAGCTCGCTAAGTGCCGGAGCAACGCTTCCGCGAGGGCCGCTCCTTCGGTTGGGTTGGTTGAGCCCACAACTTCATCGAGCAAAACGAGAGCCATGATGTTGCGAATCTTCTCCCGTGGCGACGTCAGCTCCAATAGTCGAATAATATTGGTCATATGCGCCGAAAAGCTGGACAGATCTTTTGTTAAATCCTGAGAATCCCCAATATCGGCAAAAACATCCAAAAAGAATGCCATTTCAGACCCCTCAGCGCAGGGAGGGTGGAGCCCGGCACGAACCATGAATGCAAACACTCCAAGCAATTTCAGCGTCACTGTCTTCCCACCAGTATTAGGACCGGATATCACTAAAACCCGCTGATCGTCCTCCAGAGTAATATCGTTGGCTACCACTCGTTTTTTTGCCAATGCCAGCAAGGGGTGACGAGCCTTTTTGAGCCGAATTCGGCCTTGCTCGTTGAGGGCGACTTTAGATCCCTCGATCATCCGGCTCAGGTGGGCTTTTGCTCTAATGCAATCAAGAGTGGTCAATACCTCGAGGTTGCAGCGCAGGGCTTCCACCTGGCTCCCGACCATCGTGGACAACTCCTGGACAATCCGGTTCACTTCACGAGCGATTTGCAGCTCCCCCACTTTTATTTGATTATTCAAATCAACGAGCTCCCGGGGCTCCACAAACACCGTCGCCCCACTGGCTGACATATCGTGGACGATCCCAGGGAGCTTGTGCGCCATCTCTGCCTTGATGGGTAAAACATAACGATTCTCCCGCTGAGCAAAGTACTGCTCCTGAAGAATTTCCTCATATTGGGTGGAGACGAGCATGTGTTCCAGGCGGTGCCGGATACGTTGCTTCAACTCTTGGACTTCTTGGATATATTGGCGAAGGGTGGGTGTTGCGGACTCTAAGATATGTCCTTCCCCATCAACACAGCGATCAATGGCGGATTTAACCCAGGAGAGATCCGCTAAGTTGCCAAGGTAGGAAGCAAGGGTGGGAGCTTTGGTTCGATGAAAAGATAAGCACCGCCGAACAGCCTCCGAAAGGCCAAGCATAACCGATAGGGCGCGGAGTTCTTGTGCCTCTAGGGAGGCCCCTTTCTCGGAACGGGTTAACGCAGGGTGCAAATCTTGGAAGGCAAGGGCGGGAAAAGGAGCTTCACTTTCTAGAAGTGAGACCATTTCCGTTGTTTCTTGCAAACGGACCCGGGCTGATTCCACCTCAGTTTCTAACACGAGGTTTCGACAACGCTCAGCGCCTATTGCCGAATGGGCATGGTTGGATAAAAGGTTGAGGAGAGTGTCCCATTCAAGATCTCGTTTAGCCTGGTCTTGCAAGGGGTGGTAAGACATAGGGTTGTTGAAGGTCAGATCAGGGTGGACCTGCTTGAGTCCACCCAGCTCGGCTTTTTCAGGGATATACAGCGGTTTCCAATGAAAGGTTGCCGGTTCGTGGCCTTTTTCTTGGCATCAGAATACCGAACCTAGCACTGAAACGAAAGAAGGGGAGTTTTAACCAGGTAGGACAATAGCGGGGCGACAAAGCTCAATAAAAATTAGAGGCGGCTTCCTCAAGGGAGACCTTAAGCTCCTTTACGGCGCGATTAATGCCATTTTTAATATCCTCCCATGCCACCTCGGTGCTCCGTATGGCGTGTTCGATTTGTGGGAGAATTCGGTCCTTTTGCTCTTTTAACTTATCTAGGCGGGCCAGGAGTTGCACTCTAGTTACTTCCCGTAATTCCGACCCTTTTTCCTTCAATTCTCGAAGTCGTGCATCAAATTCTTCAAATTGTTGGCGAATGTGCCGTTGAAATTCTTCTTTTCTCTGTTTGGCGTGATCCTTTACTATCCGGGCAGCCTTTTCAGCTTCCCCTTTTACGGTCGGACGGATGCTAGCTTCATTGGCAAAAACGACAGTTTCCGGCATGACACACCAGAAAAAAATCCCTGCTAAAACCCACCGTGCAAGGGGGTTGCCGAGTTTAGGCTCACGCATCATCAGGACCTGCAATCCGTTTGTCTGGCCTATTGAGGTGAATCCTCTATTAGCCCGGATTCCTTTATTCGAAGCTGAACGAGGCTTGCCTCTAGGTCATTGGTTCCAGGTGATTTTTAATGTTCGCTCCTAACAATACTTTTCGGCAATCTTGAAAAAAGCTTGCATTTGGTGAGAGTTGGTGACCCATAGTGCCTTCACCAGTGTTGTATTTACACCACTTGCCCTGCCGGTTGGCTTTTCTTAGAATGCCCTCGTGGCCCCTCTCATGACCCAAGAAGAAGCCCGTGCATACGTAAATTATCTGTTTACCCTGAGCCTCCGACGGGAGGACGCATTTGGTCCATTGGCCATAACCTTTTTGCGAGAACATGACTTGAGCCAGCTTGGGATCATACCGGAAGAACAATTCAACCTCCTGTTCGCGACCGTCCAGGCCTTTGCTGCCGAGCCGAAACGATACTCCATCAAATTAGAGTTATTGCAAAAAGCCCGCCAGCTCCTGCCATCGACGCGCTTCTTTGATCCTGAATTAGACAGGCAGTTAGACCACGATATTAGGAAAACCAATGCCGAGTTATCCATTTATAATGAGGCCATGAAGGCACCCCGCGGGCAGACGGTCGAAAAGCAGCGTCTCATTGTCGAGACCGACGTTCCTGAATATTTTTTGGATATCGCCCAAAGACGTGCTGCTGCATATTATCAAGCCAAATATCGGTTAACGAAGGAAGCGAAAACCGCCCAGCATTTTGGAGGAGCACCTCGTCGGTTTGAACCAGATAATTTGGCCCTTCACAAAGAGTTTCCTGGGGCCTGTGCCCCGTTCATGACGGCCCGAACCAATGCCTTCCACATGATGCTCCCCTTTGATTTAAAAATCAGCCGCACACCAGAAGACCCCCTAGAAGCAGGGGTGAGAGTTTTTTATGGCAAAATGGGGTACTCCTATCCGCTCCGGTATGAACTGGGAAAGCTGTGTAGTTATCACGATGGACAGGTCTATGATATTCCCCTAGAGGACCCCAACCTGATTTTCGTGTCGGTTTCTGAAGTGAAGGATCGGGAGTTTCCTGCTAAATCCCTTCAACATTCGGAAGATGTGCCGCCAGAATTTGCATACTCGTTGGCGATCCTGGAGCATACAGGGAGCTTGGGCCCATTTATTCAGATTAGCTGCAATTTTAAGGTATGGTTTGATGCCTCGGTCGTGTCGCTCTTAATTCAAGGGGCTCCTGACCTTCATGAGTACGGACTCCAAGGAGGGTCGGGCCTGATGACGCGATCTTATGCCTCCGATAAAGTTCACACCTATGTGGAAGCCCAGTCCCAACCCTGGCAGGAAGGCCTCAGTTTTAACTTCGTCAATATGCACCTTCAAATAAGTCCAGGGGCCAACACGGCCTTTGTTCCGCATAGTACGCCAATTTTTACAGTCTATCCGGTGCTCAATCGTCAGTGTTACAAATTCGAGGAACGCCAGCAGCTCGGAGAGAGCCAGTAGCTGAAAACTCCCACCCTTTATCAAAGCCTTACGCTTGTTAAAAATCTAGATTTCTGACCAACCCCACAATCCCGTGTCATTTCTTGCCCTTCCTGCTGTTAAAGTATTTATGTGCAAGTCATTAATTTATTTGAGAAAAACACGAAAAAATGCTGCCTAACATGTTTGGCTGGAGGGAACACAACCCTTTTGATTATTCGAAGAGCCAAGAGGAAATTTCTACAAAGTTCTCCGTGGTGGTTGCTAAGGTAAGGGTTCCTGTGCTAACCTTACAGGATCAATGGATGACGACGGCCCAAGACGAAGCTATCGTCCTCAGTCCAAGACATGCCTTTTAACCCATTCTGCATTTCTTTGTTTTCTCTCCACCCCCCTAGTCCCCTTCACCGAATGGCGCAGGATCCTTGAATTTTTCTCTCCGCCCGCCTTGCTGTTGACTCGCCCATAACACACGTATGGAATTTCTGGGTATTCTGATCTGCCTGGTATTATCCGCTCTGTTTTCAGGGGCGGAGATCGCCTTTTTTTCCATTAGTGAGAGTAGGCTGCAGGCGACGGCTGATGAGGGGCGGAAAGGTTCCAGAATGGGTCTTCGCCTCCGATCAAATCCCCAACGGCTCCTTTCGACAATTTTAATTGGGAACAATTTGGTGAACATCATGGCAGCCGCGTTAGTCACCATCCTTGCAATGGAACATGGCCCAATAGCGGTGGCCATCGCGACTGGATTCTTGACCTTTGTCATTTTACTGTTTGCAGAAATTGTCCCAAAAACGCTCTGTGCCAGGCATTCGGCTACCGCGGTTCAGTTTCTTGCCTATCCGATCTATGGGGTGGAGAAAGTATTTTCGCCAATCTTGTATTTTCTGGAACCTTTAATTTTGAAGCTGACCGGTGGTCGGGGGTTGACGGTCCCATTCGTCACTGAGGAAGAACTTAAAATCATGCTGGAGGCAGGCGGGAAGGCTGGTGTGTTGGAGACCGAAGAGGTGAAGATGATTAAGAACGTCTTTCAATTCACCGACTTGACTGCTGAGGAAGTCATGACCCCTCGAATTTATATGTTTGGGCTCGATGGGAATTTAAGCCTCAATGAAGCGAAGGAGGAGCTATTCAAATCCAAATATTCCAGGATTCCAGTGTATGACGGAAACCTCGACAACGTCAGCGGCATCTTGTATCGGAACCAGGCGTTAAAAGAACTTGCGCAAGGTCAGCAGGACCGATCTCTCAAAGAACTAGCCCGGCGAGCCCTGTTTATTCCGGGAGCCAAAGCCGCCGACGATTTATTAAGGCAATTCCAACGGGAAAAGCGGCATATTGCGATAGTGGTCAATGAATTCGGTGGGGTTATGGGGTTAGTCACCACAGAGGATCTGCTAGAAGAAGTAGTTGGCGAAATTCTCGACGAAACGGACATTACCGAAGAGCTGATTACGCGCATCGGAAAGAATCAAATCTTGGTCAATGGAAGGACTGAGGTGCGAAAAATAAATGAGTTTTTTAAAGTCGAACTCGATGAGGAGCAAAATACAATCAGCGGTCTGATTCAACAAGAACTAGGTCATATTCCGACAATCGGAGAGGAAATCCACGCTGATGGCTGCCGGCTGATCGTGCACGATGCCGACGAAAAATCTATTAAAAGTGTGAAGATCTTTAAGTTTGAAGAACCTGCAGCCGAAACCAACGAACCCGAAGCAGAAACCTCCCCTGCTTTTCCTTTGGAATAAACCATTAACCCAATACTTTTTTTGACTTCCGGAGCGGGAATTCCCATTACCCGTATCCCCTGGCTTGGGATTTTCTTGAACCTCCCGAAGAAGCTGGCCTGCCCAGTTAAAATTAGCTAATTTTTCTCTTCCCCCAAGACTCAAAACCCTTCCTTCTTTTCTCAAGTCTTTATCCTGAACCGTGAGAAATTCCTCATTGGATTTAGGCCAAGTCGCCATGCAAACATTGTACTAACTCATCTTCACTGAGTATCTTCACGCCCAGTCTTATCGCTTGGTTCAATTTCGATCCAGGATCCTTTCCGGCAACCACGTAATCCGTTTGCTCGCTGACGTTCGACGTCACATGCCCTCCGAGTTGTTCAATCCGGTGTTTAGCTTCTGGCCTGGTGAAACCGTCCAATCCCCCCGTCAACACAAAATTTTTCCCTTCCAACGGCTTCCGGGTTTTGTCTAATTTCCCCTCGGCTTCCTCAACTTGAACGCTTATTTCCTTCATGCGAGCCAGGACAGCCAGATTACGAGGTTCAGTGAAAAAGGTTTCCACTGCAGAGCTGATTTCTGGACCAATCTCAGCGATTTGGGCCAAAGACTCCCTTTTGGCCGCCATGAGATTTTCCAAGGAACCGAAATGGTTAGCCAAAACTCGAGCGACATGGGATCCGACATGCCGAATGCCTAGACCAAAAAGAAAGCGCTCGAATGAGACTTGCTTGGCGCAAGCAATAGCCTCTAACAATTGGGATGCGGATTTGTCCGCAAAACCCTCCAGACTCAAAACTTGGTCTTTGGCCAAGGTATAGATGTCTGACAGATCCTTGATGAGGGCCCGGTCAACAAGTTGTGCAACGGTCTTTTTCCCAAGACCCTCAATATTGAGGGCGCCTTTGGACACAAAATGTTCCAGTGCCCCCTTGAGTTGTGCGGGACAAACAGTTTGACCAGTACAATAGAAAATTGGCCCTTCCCGTATGACAGCGGATTGGCAGACCGGACAGTGGTCGGGGGCTACAAAGGGATCCGACCGGGTTTCCCCTGGAACCGGAACCCGTTCCACAATATCAGGAATCACATCCCCTGCCCTTTCGACTTTAACCGTGTCCCCAGGCCGAACATCCTTTCGCGAAACCTCGTCAGCGTTGTGGAGTGTCGCACGACTGATCGTGACCCCCCCAACCTCTACGGGGTCGAGAAGGGCAATGGGAGTCAATGCCCCGGTTCTTCCAACAGAGACGACGATTTGCCGAATCCGAGTGATTTCCTTTCGTGCAGGGAATTTAAAGGCAAGGGCCCACCGAGGGCTTCGTGATTTCTCCCCAAGCGTTCGTTGCCAGTCATAACGGTCAACTTTTATCACAATGCCATCAATCTCAAACGGCAATCGGTCACGGGATTCCCATAATTCCTGGTGAAAAAGCATGGCCTCCTCGATAGAGTCACAACGGCGACGAGGTGAGGGTATAGGGAAACCCCATACGGCAAGAGCAGAAACAGACTCATAGTGGGTCGGGAGTATCTCCTCCGAGGAGACCATCAGGTCATAGCAGGAAATGGCCAGGGGACGGGTGGCAGTAACTCGGGAATCCAGCTGCCTCAGGGCACCAGCAGCAGCATTACGCGGGTTGGCAAATGATTCTTCTCCCCTTTCGGTCAGCCGGCGGTTCAAATCCTGAAAATTTTCAAGCCGCAAATAGACTTCTCCACGAATCACCGCACGAGCTGGAAAGGATTCACACCCCATAAGATGAAGTGGGAGCGAGCGGATCGTCCGAAGGTTCGTCGTAATATCTTCACCGGTCAACCCATCTCCCCTCGTGGCTCCTCGGACAAAGACTCCATGTTCATAGACCAGTTCCACGGAGAGCCCATCGTATTTTGGCTCCAGAGTATACTGGACCGATTCAACCTCAAGCTCACGACGGACCCGCTTATCAAATGCTCGAACCTCCTCGGAACCCAAAGCCGAGTCAAGACTTTGCATGGGACGGTCATGGAGAACTTTTGTAAATTGATCAAGGGGCGGCGCCCCTACGCGCTGGGTCGGAGAATCGGGTGTGACGAGTTTAGGAAATTTCGTTTCCAAATCCAAGAGGGACCGAAATAGCGTGTCGTATTCACCATCAGAAATTTCTGGTTGGCTCTTGATGTAATAGAGATACTCATGATGGCGGATTCGGACCCGCAATTCTTCAAGTTGTCCTTGAATTTCCTCGACCGGTTCATGAAAGATCGAGTCATTCATAAACGTGACCCACATCTACCAATGTAAAAGAGTTTATCCCTGGATGAATTGTGCTGCGTAACTGCGGATTTCGTGCCCATTGAGAATGTGAAAACGACGAAGCCGAGCTACGGTTTGCCCTGAAAATCTGGACAAGGGAATGGGAATGAGTTTCCGGTGGAAACGTCTCGTAATTTGACGCCAACGAGCTACAGGAGGAATGGGCGAAACGAATGCAATGTGAGACTCTCGGGAGTGGGAGGCTGCTCCTGCAATCAGGCGCTCCTCCAGAGTTTGGGCAAAGTCCAAGCGGGGATCGTCCCAGATGTTAGGAATAGGCCTTGGGGGGAAGAGGAACATCGCGCCCCCATACTGGGACTGGCCGATCCCAGGACCGATCATGCTTTCAAGAAACGGGGTGGCGAAAAAACATAAAGTTGATTCTTCTGCGTGCTCAGCATACCAAGTTGCTTGCCAGGAAAATTTTGAGGGATCCGCGGGTACCTCAAATAAGAACACCACAACCTCGACTGTCCCCCGAGACGGAGGAATGTCCTTCACGTAAATATCCGGCCGTCCCTGGTTTGATTGTGGTTTCCAATGTCGGAGAGTTTCTCGCAGATCAATGCCGTCTCGCATCGAGGTGGTGAACTTGTCGACCCGAGCCAAGTCCGTGCCCAGAAGCGCCCGTGCCTGTTCACGGACATGTGCGGAAAATCCTTCAATTCGACCATCTTCTGGAGGCCATGAACACTGTCCAAACGGATTCCATCGATAGGCCCACTGGCGTTTCTTTGCCTGGGGTGGTGCTGGTCTCAGGGAAAGAGATCGCCAAGTAAGTGGTGGCCCTTGGAGCCGATTCTTCCCGTGAGAAACTTCCCCATCTGGGGATTCCAATTGATTGATACCCACTTCGTAGCAGGGAAATCCATAAAGGGAGGTCGCCTCTTCTTGGAACGCATAGGATTTAGCCGTCTCCAGGAGAGTGATGGCAAAGTCATCCCCCATGATTTGTTTTGCGGCCAGGACCAATGTGTAGAGATCGGGGATCAAGCGGTGTTCGAGCAAGGCTAAATTCCGTACGTATTGGAGATACGTTTGGAGTAGCTGAGGGGTCACCCAATTGTGTTCCTGTGCAAGATCAGCATGGCGTGTTGACAGCCACCGCTTTCGAGATTCGATGAGAAGTTCTTTGATGCCATCAACGGAAAGATGCTCATCCGAGCGCGCCTCCACCCGACGTTGCTCGAATAGTTCGGTCAAAAAAGGAAGTTCGCATAGGGTAAAGTATAAGGTCGAGGGAGAAACGGTGCTAAGAAAGGGTAAGCCATGAATAGGTTCCGGTTGATCAAACGACCAGTGTTCTCGATAGGCGTCTCGAAGCCAAGGCCAATCCTCCACTGGACAGACACACACAATCGACTCGTAGTCCAGTTCTAGCTCATGCAGTTTAAATGCCATCCATTTCACACGACGCCACCGTTGGCTGCCAGGCTTGGGGTAGGGCATAAAAGGAAGAAGGCCTGCAAAAAAGCTTGGGAGGGAAACGTGCTTGAGCGAGTAGGGATCTGGGGCCGGGTAAGTGGTAGGCTCGAAAACCGTCACTTCTCGGTCTATATAGGCCCGGTCCATGCCCTCACCCATCGCGACTCGAATAGCCATGATGACCGGCTGACAGGGATCGATGGGCACAAAATTCTGCACAACAATTTCTTTCTGATCGGGTTCGGGCAGGACCACGAGGCTGACCTGAGGGAGCCGTTCAACACCCTGCTCCACTAGCTCTTCTACCGATGGAGGCAAGGGAACGGCCAGGCACTCAGCTCTTTTGGAAAGGAGGATTTCCCGAATGCCTTGCGCCACATCCCCACTCCCATGCCGAATGGGCAGTATTCTGATCTTGGCGGAAAGCTGGAAAACCGTCTCAGCGGTTTGCGTGAGGGGTTTCATATATTTTTCTACCAGACTGGGCCCTGGGAAGTCTTATCCTCGGCGAGCAAGACTAGTCTTTTTAGGCTTTGAGCCGAACCGCGATTTACCGGTCAGGATGCAAGGGATCGTCTGGTTCAAAAAAGAAATCCCCGAGACCTCTTGGAACGGATTGTCCCCCAATCACTCGTTTCCGTTGACGGGAGACCCCTTCAAGGTCCAAGGCTTCTTCTCCTAAGACCTTAATGAGTGCCTCCCGCCACACCTTATCCCGGGAAATCGGATGGGAAGGATCCTGAGCCAATCGCTTGAGCGCAAACTGCAAAAGATGAATCCCATCTCGAACCGAATACCCCAAGTCCAGATGATGCGCCTCTTGAAGAAAGTCTGCGGTCAGGGTCAAGACATCCTGCGGTGCAAAGGGAAGGTGATACCGAAGGATGGCCATTTCATGGTCCCGAGTCGGAAATTCCACTTTCAAACTAGGTTGTAGGCGAGAAAGGATGTAATCGGGCACTTCGTAAGTGGATGCATCTTCATTCATGGTGACGCAACAGCGAAAATCCTGGTGTGCCTGGACCTGAATTCCGGCAATGATGGATTCCACGTATCGCCGATGATCCAACAGGGGCGCGAGGGAAGCCCAACTCTTTTCGTTCATGCGGTTACCTTCGTCTAAAAGGCAAACTCCGCCGGTTAGCATCGCCGTAACGAGTGGTGAGGCGTGATAGGCAATGGTCCCACCCTCGGCAATGACTGGAGTAATCAGAAGATCCTCGGGTCGGGTGTCAGCGGTACACTGGTACATGTACAGCGCTTGCTTGCGTTCTCGCGCTGCGGACATGGCGAGAGTCGTTTTCCCAATTCCAGGATACCCAAGAATTCTGGGACAGAGTGGGACATCCTTTTGATCAATGACCATCCAACAGGCGAGAAGCTGCTGAAGAACCTCCCGGTCACCAATCCATTCTTGATCTGCAAGGCTTGGCTGGCCCAGACGAAGAGTGACCCCTTCCACGTTGAGGGTCCTGAGGCTTTCGGAACCAGTGCTCATGAACGATTCTTCAACTCACGGGGACTAATAAATTTCCTGGTGGGGAAGATTCAAAACGTACCATAGCTTAGTTGGGCGGTCAAACAGAGAACGCCTCTAACACCAGGGTCCGCATTCAGGATTTGACATTCACCTCTCCCCGATCTATTCTGAAGATGTTGTTACTCCCCGCATCTTTCCTAAACTAAAGCGTGCGAAGAATTCCCCCAAAAATTAGAGGATCAACATGGTTGGAGGGTCTTTGACTATGAAACGTGCCATGAGGGACCGGACCACGGCCAAGCGGCTTGGCTTGAAAACTTGGCAATTGTTTATGACCATGGGTCTTTGTAGTGGCCTTCTAACCAGTTGTGTGAGCTCTGAAAAGTATGAAGCAGAAAAGTCCAGAGCCCTCAATTTTCAACGACTCCTGGCCCAAGAAGAAAAGCGCACAGGCGAACTCAATGTCCAAGTCCAAGAGGCCCGACGACAGACGGCTTCACTAGGAACTCAAAATCGGGACCTCACGACGGAATTGCAAGGCGTGCGAGATCAAATGGTACGGCAACAAGAAGAACTTGCTCAAATGCGCGAGCAAAGTAGCCAAATGGAGGCCACCGCAACTGAGGATTTGATCTTATCAGAAGCCTCCCTTTCCGAATTTGGTCTTGGCGACATCTCCTTTGAGGAATCGGATTTCAGCGAAGTTGGGTCTACCGGAGCCGTATATTACACCGTCGTGAGAGGCGACACTCTCTATCAGATCTCCAGGGAATATGGTGTTACCGTCAATGACCTTTTGTCATGGAACATTCTCGACGGCGACCTCATTTCTGTTGGGCAAAGATTAGTTGTCAGTAGTCCTTAGTCCAAAACCTGTTCCCGCCCTTCAACCAAACCCTTCTCCCTTCCAGGGACCCCTCGAGGGGTCTGATGTAGGCCATCCTGAGATTTCTCTTCCCTGGTTCTAAGGAACCCGAGCGGCCCTTCGACCAGCGTTTCGTTGACTTGCCAAAACCCCCTATGCTACGGTCGCGAACATGAAAAAGCCTTGTTATTCATTGGGTTTTGAGGAATTTTCACGTTTGTCGACCCAGGGAAATTTAGTCCCAATTTATCGGGAAATCTTGGCGGATTTAGAGACCCCGGTCTCGGCTTTTTCCAAGATCAACACGGGGGCCGCCGCCTACCTTTTTGAAAGTGTGGAGGGTGGAGAAAATTGGGGTCGGTACTCCTTTCTTGGAAGTCATCCGATGCAGGTGATGTGGGAAGAACAGGGGCACCTTATGGTCCGGCAGGGGAAGCGTGTGGAAAAACTGGCATTGAGGGAAAACCCCCTCGACCAAATCCAGGAAATCATGGCCAAATTTCACCCCGTTCAGGTTCCCGACCTTCTCCGATTTACTGGGGGTGCCGTAGGCTTCCTCGGTTACGACATCATCCAATATTTTGAGCCCGTTCCTCCCTCCCCCAAGGACGTGTCGATCTTTCCCCAATTCGCTTTTCTCCTCACCGACACCTTGCTCATCTTTGACAATGTGGCTCACACGATAAAGGTTGTGGCTAATGCACACATCCCGAGCACGAAAAGGTCCGACATTAAAAAAGCTTACATTGAGGCGATTTCCCGCATCGAGCAAATGATCAACCGCCTCAAAACACCCCTACGCCGGCCTCCTGCCCGCCACCCCCGTCGTCCGATTCGCTTTATGTCCAACATGAGCCAACCGGAATTTGAAAAGATGGTCATGCGGACAAAGGAATATATCCAGGCGGGGGATATCGTTCAGGCGGTGATCTCTCAACGGTGGGAAACCCGGATTGCCACTTCACCACTGGAAATCTACCGGGGACTTCGGGTTATTAATCCATCACCCTACATGTTTTATCTTCGAATTGCAGGGGTGGAACTAGTCGGCTCGTCACCCGAAGTTCTGGTTCGGTGCGAGGGGGAGCAAATCGTCGTTCGGCCAATAGCCGGGACCCGCAAGCGAGGGAGAACCGAGACGGAAGATCAAGCGCTGGAACACGAATTGTTAAGGGACGAAAAGGAGCGTGCGGAACATGTCATGTTAGTCGATTTAGGGCGCAATGATGTGGGACGAGTGGCCCAAGCCGGGACGGTAACCGTGAACCCCTTCATGACAATCGAGCGCTATTCCCATGTGATGCACATCGTCTCCCAAGTAACTGGTACGCTTAAGAAGGGAAACACTGCCTACGACGTGATGAGAGCGTGTTTCCCTGCCGGCACGGTTTCAGGCGCCCCGAAAATCCGGGCCATGCAGATCATCGAAGAACTGGAACCTACTCGCCGGGGACCCTACGCAGGTGCGGTCGGCTATTTTAGCTTTTCGGGAAATATGGACACCTGTATCAATATTCGGTCCATTATGATCAAAGGACAACGGGCTTTTATTCAGGCAGGAGCGGGTATTGTTGCCGACTCTGATCCAGAACGGGAATATGAGGAAACCTGCAATAAAGCCAGTGCCATGATGCGGGGTATTGAGATGGCAGAGCGAGGGTTGGAGTAACAGTAAGGAGTGAAGAATAAGGAGTGAAGAGTAAGGAGTGAAGAGTGAAGAGTAAGGAGATCACATTTGAGCTTGTTTTAGACTTCAAAACGGATCGTTGTGTTCCTTCCCCACACTCCTCACTCCTCACTCCCAACTAAGGTTCCATGCTTCTTGTCATCGACAATTACGACTCTTTCACCTATAACCTTGTCCAGTACCTGGGTGAATTGGGAGCGGAGATTCAAGTCTACCGGAATGACAAAATTTCGATCGAGGAAATCGAACGGTTGGCTCCAGAGCGATTGGTCGTGTCACCTGGTCCCTGTACGCCAAAGGAGGCAGGGATTTCCGTTGAGGCTTTGAGACTTTTTGCAGGGCGAATTCCCGTGTTAGGAGTCTGCCTTGGTCATCAATCGCTGGCCTACGCCTTTGGTGGTGAGATTATCCGCGCCGATCGGCTCATGCATGGCAAGACTTCGATGGTTCATCACGACGGAAAAACCATCTTTCAGAAATTGCCCAACCCCTTTGAGGCCACTCGGTACCATTCATTAATTGTGAATCGGAGGACAATTCCCCGTGATTTGGAAATTTCGGCCGAAACTGGCGAAGGAGAAATTATGGGGTTACGGCACCGTCCTACCGGAGCAGAAGGGGTTCAGTTTCACCCGGAATCTATTCTGACCAAGGCTGGGATGGACCTTTTGCGAAACTTTTTAACATTCCCTCAACAGCCATAACCCGTTATTGCATAAACCTACAGAGCTGGAGTGGTCTTCAACCGTCGATCTCGACTCAAGACCTGATATCTCATGATCAAAGACATACTCGCGAAATTAGCCGAAAGAATAGACCTCTCAGAAAAGGAAGCCGAGGAGGTCATGCTTCACATCATGCAGGGCGCTGCGTCGGATTCGCAAATTGCTGCCTACCTCATGGGGCTGAGGATGAAAGGGGAGACCGTTGACGAGATCACCGGATCGGTGAAAGCCATGCGTGAGATGGCTCATCGGATCCACGTGGGTGACCCTCTTGTCGTCGACACATGTGGGACTGGAGGCGATTGCTCCAGCACGTTTAACATTTCAACAGCCGCCGCCTTTGTTGTGGCAGGGGGGAACATGACTGTGGCCAAGCACGGCAACCGGTCCGTTTCATCAAAGTCGGGAAGTGCCGACGTGTTATCTGCTCTCGGCGTGCAAATTAATCTGCCGCCAGAACGTGTGGAAGAATGTATCAATGAAGTCGGGATCGGGTTCCTGTTTGCACCCCTTTACCATGGAGCCATAAAGCATTGTGCCAAACCCAGATCGGAGATGGGAATTCGAACCGTGATGAACATCCTTGGCCCCTTGTCAAACCCCGCAAATGCTACCATTCAAGTTCTTGGGGTCTACGATCGGGCTTTGACGGAGAGACTGGCCCAAGTCCTCATCCGCCTTGGCACCCAACACTGCTTCATTCTCCATGGGAGCGATGGGCTGGACGAAATCACGTTGACCGGCATCACCCACGTATCTGAAGGAAAAACTGGAAGGATTTCCAGCTATCACATTTCACCAGAAGATTTTAACCTTGAAAGGGTGAACTCCAGAGAACTCACCGGCGGAACGCCGGAAGAAAACGCCGAAATTATTCAGGACATTCTCAAAGGCCGGCGAAGCGCAAAACGGGATGTGGCCCTCATGAATGCCGCTCCTGCCTTTGTCGCCTGTGGAAAAGCCAAAACCCTTCATGAAGGATTTGACCAAGCAGGAGAAGTTCTTGATAGCGGGGCAAGCTATGAGAAGCTAGAGAGCTTGGTTAAATTTACGAATCGTTTCGCCGCATGATCCTCGACCGCATCCTGGAACGCAAAAAAGCAGAACTCCGCCGCAAGGAAAGTCGTGGGTACTTAGCTGAACTAAAGGGGCGGATTACCGAGCGGCCCTTACCGCTGGGGTTTACCCAGGCTCTAGAGAATGCAACCAGCCACGACTCCCCTGCCCTCATTGCCGAAGTTAAAAAAGCCTCTCCCAGCCAAGGACTGATGAGGCCTGAGTTTGCCGACCGATTCGAACCGGTGGAGATAGCTCAAATCTATAAAGAGCATGGAGCTACTGCCCTCTCGGTATTAACGGATCGGGACTTTTTCCAAGGAAGCCTCGAGAACCTCTCCTCTGTCAAAGAAGGCGTAGGTCTGCCAACTATGAATAAGGAATTCATGGTGGGGGACGTCCAGTTTTATGAGGCCCGGGCCTACGGGGCCGACGCTGTTTTGCTCATTGTCGCGGCCCTGGACCGCGTGCAACTCGAAGATTTCCATGCCATTGCTCGTGGCCTCAACCTTGATGTGCTGATTGAAACCCATCACGAACGAGAGCTGGATAGGGTCCTCGAACGTTTGCCTGAGGTTCGGCTCATCGGGATCAATAACCGTGATCTCAAAACTTTTTCCACCGATCTGGCCGTCACCCAGCGTCTCGCCAAACGCATCCCTTCAGATAAAATTATCGTGAGCGAAAGTGGGATCCACAAACGGGATGATGTGCTCCGCATCTTGGAAGCTGGGGCCCGAGCCATGCTCGTGGGAGAATCACTGATTCGCGCCGACGATATTGGAAAAAAAATACAAGAGCTGATTGGCACTACAAATTGAGTTTCTTCGGAATTAGCGTGGGCAAAAAAAGATGGATGAATGTCCTTGTGTTCCACTCCTTACAAAGGAGGGGTGAAGGGGAGGTAGCCTCTGGCTGCCGGAGAAGTGGCTGAGAACCTTCAATGTTTTCTGAGGCTTCCCAGACTCTACCCCACCTCGCCTCCCCGTACAAAGGGGAGGAACCATGAGCCAGTTTCCCAAAGCAGAAACTCAGTGGAACAAAGTTTTCCATGAAAGATCCACTGAAAACTCGGAAGAATCCAAATTGATGACTTTTCCTAAAGTAAAAATTTGCGGGATCACGAATTCTCAGGATAGCCAAGTGGCCGTCAATGCCGGAGCTGATGCGTTAGGGTTTGTCTTTTATAAACAAAGCCCTCGGTATGTGAAACCGAAAATAGTGAAATCCATCGTCACAGAGCTTCCGCCATTTGTTTTAACCGTTGGTGTTTTTGTGAATGAGGAACTGGCAATCGTTCGGGATATCATGGTTGAATGTGGGCTCGCACTGGCACAGCTTCATGGGGATGAAACACCAGCCTTCTGTGAAGCCTTGGGCCACCCGGTGCTTCGCGGAATCCGGCTCCGGGATCGTGGGACCTTTTTAGCCATGGCCGAATACAAAGGGCGGGCTGGAGTGCGGGGCTTCGTGGTAGATGCTTTTTCAGAATCAGGCTTTGGGGGGACCGGGCAGAGGGCGGATTGGAGCCTGGCCGCCGAGGCAGCCCAATCCTCCCCTATTCTTCTGGCGGGAGGCCTCACTCCCGAAAACGTTCAAGAAGCCATCCAAAACGTGCGACCTTATGGTGTCGACGTGAGCAGCGGTGTAGAAGCTAGCCCCGGCAAGAAAGACCCTGCGAAAGTCATGGCGTTTGTCCGCGTTGCTAAGCTTGTCTCCTAAGTACCCCTCTCGCTATACTCGGTTCGAAATTCCCTCTCAGATCCACTTTTTCCTCCAAAGGATGAGAGGAGAAAGAAATGCTTTTCATTAATTTTCGGACTATAGTGTTTTAACTTTCAACTAGTACATCTCACTTCTCCCTCGCCCTTTGGGGAGACCTGCCTGCGCACCGAAGCGCTTTCAGCCTTCGTAGCCACTTCGGCGAAGGAGGCTCGGCGGAGGCGTGGGGTTGGGGTGAGGGATAATCTCGCCAGAAAGTTAAAACCTATAGCATTTACAGAGAAACTCCTAACCTTTCCCCCTAAAGTGATGACGAATGGCTCTCATTCCTGACAAACGAGGCCGATTTGGCAAATATGGAGGCATGTACGTACCGGAAACACTCATGCCTGCAATACTGGAGCTTGAGCAGGCCTACCAATCTGCCCGCCGTGACCGCCGCTTTCAACGGGAATTTCAAGACTGCTTGAAACAGTACGTCGGCCGCCCCACTCCGCTGTATCTCGCGGAACGGCTGACGAAGAAGTTGGGGGGAGCCAAAATCTACCTCAAACGCGAGGATCTCTGTCACACCGGTGCCCACAAGATCAACAATACCGTCGGCCAAGCACTCCTGACCCGCAGAATGAAGAAACATCGAGTGGTTGCGGAAACCGGTGCGGGCCAGCATGGAGTGGCCGTGGCCACGGTCGCCGCCATGTTTGGCCTTGAAGCCGAGATTTACATGGGCACGGAAGATATGGAACGGCAAGCGCTGAATGTTTTTCGTATGCGGCTTTTAGGATCTAAAGTCACCGGCGTAAATGCCGGCAGCCGTACCTTGAAAGATGCCATTAGCGAAGCCATGCGAGATTGGACCACGAATGTGCGGACGACCCATTACCTGCTGGGCTCGGTGCTTGGCGCGCACCCCTACCCGATGATGATCCGAGACTTCCAGTCCGTCATTGGTCGGGAAACCAGGCGCCAAATCCTGGCTGCTGAAGGCCGGTTGCCGCATTGGCTAGTGGCGTGTGTCGGTGGAGGGAGCAACAGCCTTGGGCTGTTCTATCCTTTTCTCAAAGATCCCAACGTCCGGATGGTAGGGGTGGAAGCTGGGGGGCTGGGACTGACCAGTGGAAAGCATGCGGCTCGGTTTTCAGGCGGACAGCCTGGGGTCTTGCACGGTACCATGACCTACCTCTTGCAAGACGAGCATGGTCAGGTCAACATGACCCATTCCGTGTCGGCAGGATTGGACTACCCTGCCGTGGGCCCCGAACATAGTATGCACCATGACTCCGGCCGGATCCGGTATACCGCAGCCACCGATGAAGAGGCCCTTGAGGCCTTCGATCTCCTTTCTCAAGAGGAAGGGATCATCCCCGCCCTCGAAAGCGCCCACGCCGTGGCAGAAGTCATCAAGCTAGCCCCTACCCTGAAGAAACATCACCTCATGATCATCAATCTCTCCGGGCGAGGAGATAAAGATGTCCAGCAAATCGCCCGGATGAGGGGCCAACCTCTTTAACAACACTTCTCCCATGACCAATCGCATTTCCTCAACATTTGACCAGCTCCAGCAAAAGGGAGAAAAAGCGCTGATCCCATACATCATGGCTGGGGACCCCTCCTTATCCGAAACAGAAAGTTTGGTTTTGGCGCTGGAACGTTCTGGCGCCGACCTTATTGAATTAGGGGTTCCGTTTTCGGATCCCATCGCCGATGGACCGGTGATTCAGAAAGCTGCCGAGCGGGCGTTGCACTCCGGCACATCGCTCCGGCGCATTCTCACCTTGGTGAGAAGCCTCCGACCGAAGACGCAGATTCCCCTGATTTTGATGGCGTATTACAACACGATACTGGCAATGGGGGAAGCACCATTTTGCCGTGAAGCCGTGGCAGCCGGAGTCGATGGGGTGATCGTCCCGGATATGCCACCGGAAGAGGCAGAGCCCCTTTGGAAAGCCTCAGAGAGTGAGGGACCTTGCCTGGTCTTTCTTCTTGCACCAACCAGCACATCCACTCGCAAGGTTCAGGTCATCCATCGGACTCGTGGCTTTATTTACTATGTCTCCTTGACCGGAATCACCGGGGCCAAGTTACAAGACCTAAACAACGTGCGAGTCAATGTTGAAGGTATCCGTAAGAAGACCAGAAAACCCATTGCTGTTGGGTTCGGCATTTCGACTCCGGATGATGCCAGGCAAGTCGCAGAATTTGCAGATGGCGTTATCGTGGGGAGCGCGTTCGTGCGGCTCATAGGTGACTCAACCCAGAACCCGGACTTTATCGAGCGGGTTGGCCAATTCACTCGGGAACTCAAAGAAGCTATCAGATCAAACGGCCATCACCCCAGAGCCTAGCGGTCGTTCCCTAGTTTTCAGTATTTCCCTCACCTTCATTGTTTAGCCCCAAATCTCACGGCCTGACATCCTAACTCATAATATTTTTGTTCTTCTGGGTTTTCCGTGGGTCTTTAACGGGCTTTGTTGCATCATCCAAAACCCAATAGACTTTCCACCGTCATGTGTATGCTTAGAGAATTCTCTCTGACACCGGCATACCCAAACTCGTCATTCGATTTAAAATGTCGCACTTCATCAGTCCTTCAGCCTTTTGATTTTCAAACCGCCGAGCTCGCAGTTTTGGGCTGAAAAGGGCTTTAAACCAAAATACGGCATTCTCCGCCAAACTCTGTCGTGTTTACCCACTCGCTACACGCCAGGCCTACCAGCCTTGCTGTTGAATCTGACGAAGATTGGCATCCCGGATGGCGAGCTTCTTAGGAGGGTGAGAACACCTCATCTGCTTTGCGTTTCGCCGAGGGGAAATCGTGGCTTTCGCTCCGCGCTGGCCAATTGATGCATAGCAGGCTTTGGTGTCGTAGGCCCCATCCCCGGAGACCTGACAGACCGTACCGGAAATCTGCGTCAACAACCGAGGAAGAACCTGGCTATCATGCACGTGGCTCGCTAGTAATCTCCGCGTCCACAGTCTCTTTCGTGTGCTCGTCGACTCCCAGATGGAGTTTGTGCCAGCTACGTCGGCGAACCCCGCGATACTTGTGGACGTGCCACTCCCCGCTCCGTAGACCCGAAGGCCAGTGGCATCAATGACAATGTGACGGGGCCGGCTCTTCGATGATGCAAAGATCGGGACCGTGAGTGAGCCTTGTCGCCGAGAAATTGTGCTATAGTTCGGCACCGGCAGGTCGAGTCTCAGGAGACTCATCACCGAGGATACAAAACCTTGAGCGGCTCGCAGGCTGAGGTGATAAACGCTTTGGACCACACCGCGCAGTGAATCGCCGTATCCGAATTAGATCCTAGGTGAACCGGACCCAAGGTGACCCTGGGTGTTTCTCCACGTCGTGAGTCCGGCTTCATCTATCCAGAAGGTCATTCCGCCCCGAGCAATGAGGGCCTGATTATAATGATGCCAGTTAGGAACACGGTATCGGAAATTATATGGGTTGTGTCCCATGAGCCATTGTACCGCCCCCCACCATCACTCGCCAATTGTGCAACAACGCTTAGCAAGCCGCTTTAACAAGGTAGTTTATTTCCTTCCTCAGTAAACAGATGTAACTTTTTCAAATCAAATACAAAGTCTAATTTTTGGCTTTTTCTGACCCTGAGATCTTTATTAAACCGAGATTTAAAACTTCCTATATCGCCCTCAAGGTGAACGATGGTAGAATCGCCTAGGTATTCGACCATTTTCACTTGAGCAGCCATCTTGGGACTCGGTGCTACGGCATGGCTATAGTGTTCATCAAGATAGATATCTTCTGGTCGAACACCTAAAGTCAGCCCGCCAGAATTTTTCGACCAGTCTAATTGATAATCCTTACCGATATGGCTCAAATCAATTTTATAGGAGCCCACCTGAAAAAACGACCTCCCTTCATTTAGAATGCCGCGTCCATGGATAAAATTCATGGGTATAGACCCCACAAAGCCTGCAACAAACTGATCAACAGGATTATTATAGACCTCTTCCGGTGTTCCTGTCTGGCAGGCTACGCCTTGGTTTAAGATGATCATCCGATCGGCCATGGTCATGGCTTCATGCTGATCATGAGTGACATAGATCGAAATAGCTCCGCATTGTTCATGGAATTTCAAAATCTCTTGGCGCATCTCAATTCGCAATCGGGCATCTAAATTTGATAGGGGTTCGTCAAATAAAATAACTTTCGGCTTGCGAACAAAAGCTCGTCCCAAAGCCACTCGCTGCCTTTGGCCGCCACTGAGAGCCCCTGGTTTTTTGTCCAGTAAGTCTTGGAGATGCAAAATCTTTGCGGCTTCCGTCACGGTTTTTTCGATTGTCTGAGTTGCCTCCTTGCGAATCCTCATTCCAAAGGCGAGATTTTCATATACATTCATATGAGGAAACAGCGCATAATTTTGAAAAACCATGGAGATATTTCGTAAATTAGACTCCACGTTGGTAATATCCTTGCCATCAAGATTAATCGCACCATTTGATACGGGAACAAGACCGGCAATCATCCGCAATAATGTCGATTTACCACAACCGGAAGGTCCCACTAATACTACAAACTCACCCGGTTCAAATTTTGCGGAAAATCGCCGAATCGTGGGTTGGTCATTCCCTGAATAATGTTTTTCTAGATTCTTTAGTTCGAGGCCTTGCATCGTGTTAACCTTTTATCCCGCTAGAAGCCAAAGCCTCGACAAAATATTTTTGAAAAAAACTATAGCTGATAATAATCGGCACTACCAACATCATATTCGCGGCCATTTCAACTCCGAATTGACCACCTGATTCGCCGCCCTTGGTGAATAAAACCACCATTTGGGGCAAAGTCATCATGGCTTTTTCGTGCACAACGATCATGGGCCATAAAACTTCATTCCATGATCCCATAAAGGTTAATATTCCTATTGTGACAATGGCGGGCTTTGCCAAGGGCCAAAATATCTTACGCAATATCTGGAATTCGCCTGCTCCTTCCATGCGGGCCGCTTCCATGAGTTCATAAGGAATGGTCATAAATGTTTGCCGGAAAATAAGAATACCCATTCCACTCATCAATGAGGGCACGATGAGGCCCAGATAGGAATCTGCCCAACCGAAATAGACGATGAGTTGATAAAGCGGGATCAATGTCAATTGCCCAGGTATCATCATGCTGATCATCACGATGGCCATGATGGCTCCTTGACCCTTGAACTTCAGTTTTGCCAATGAATAGCCCACGAGAGAGGAAAAGAAAATAACCGAACAGGTCACCGTTCCTGCAATCAAACAACTATTCATAAATGCCCGACCTATGGGAATCCGATCAAAAACCGCTTGATAATTTGCTAGGGTGAAATTTTTGGAGAACAAACCTAAATCTTGAAATTCTGTCATAGGCCGGAGAGAGATGGAACCCATCCATAAAAACGGATAGATAAACGAAACTGCACCGGCAGTTAACATAACGTAGAGTATTAATCTTCTCACGCTCATTAGTAATAACGTTCTGAATCGAGGTATTTCTTTTGTATAAACACACACACCATAATAATCAAGGCTAGGGCAAATCCCAATGTCGCAGCATAGCCCATATGCTGAAATGAAAACGCCTGCTTATACATATACAGAACGACTGACATCGTACTACCTAGAGGCCCACCCCCCGTCATCACATACGGCTCAATGAATAAGTTAAACCCCCCTAGTGTCGACATCACGACAACCAAAAACATCGTTGGCTTTAAAAGTGGCAGAGTGATGTAGCGAAATTCATGCCACGAAGAAGCCCCTTCCATTTTGGCGGCTTCGTAGACCGTTTGTGGGATCGCTAAAATACCGGCAAGGAAAAAAACGACATAGAGACCCAGATTCTTCCATGTGGCCATAATGGCAATCGCTGGCATGGCAATTCCTGGGTCTGTCAGCCACGGCACCGCATCAATCCCTACCAGAGATAAGACATAATTAATGAGACCAACCTCTGTTGAATAGAGCCGTTGCCACAGTATGGTCACGGCAGCACCAGAAATCACCACGGGCAGAAAAAATGTCGCGCGGAAAAACACTCGGCCCTTTAAAGGCTTCGCGAGGACGATAGCAAGGGCAAGCGCTACGATGATTTGCAACGGAATGTGTATAACTAAAAAATATAGGGTATTCGTCAAGGCCTGCCAGAATAAATGGTCTGACATAAGATATGTGAAATTTCTTAACCCGACGTATTCAGGGTCGGTCATCAGATCCCAGCGATGAAAAACGAGATACAGAGAAAAACCGACTGGATAAAGAAAAAAAACCACAAGGTGAATCAAGTAAGGACTAGTAAATAAAATTCCGGCTTTTGAATGTGATTGTTCAGATTGCATCGGGTTCACCAATTTTTATAAATATGTTCAACATGGTTTGCGGCATTTTCAATGGCTTTGTTTGCCGGGATAGTTCCATACACTGCGGACGCCTCATATTGCTGCCCCAAAAAATCGAGGATTTCGACGATATGTTCCGAATTATCCCCGGGCTTGGTAAAGGGAACCTGCGAGGCAAATGGAATCAGATTCTTCCTTCTGACAAAAACCTCCTTATAATAGCTGTCATTGATTAATCCTTTGCGAACTGGAATTTGACCGGTTATGTCGAGTAATAATTTATCTGCCTTCTTCGACGTCATAAATTTGACGAACTCCCATGCCGCCTCAGGGTGCTGAGTATTTTTAAACACCACAAAGGATTTGGGATCCCCAAATGTATAGGCAGGCCCATGATGGCCATCGGGAACCGGGATGGGAATCGTCTTGAAATTAAATTTTTGCGCCATCGACCGTTCAAACATTTTAAGAGCCCAAGGGCCAACGATAGTCATGCCAACTTTTTGTTGGGCAAATAGATTCGACACCGTACCGGATTTAGGGAAATACCCGCGGGCAAAACCCCTCTGGAAAAAATCCATCACCGCGATGGCCGAGACGTTATTAAAATCAGCCCGGCCTTGGTTTAATAGAGAGCGACCATTTGTGGCCGCCATGTAAAATGGCAGAAAATCATATAAACGCTGCCACCACATCACCGTCATCGACGGACTCATAGCCCATCGATCAACTCGCCCGTCACCATCAGTGTCCGCTGTCAGCTTCTTCGCGGCCGTCCAAAATTCATCATAGGTTCTTGGGGGTTTGATGTTGAGCTTTTGAAATAGATCGATATTATAAACCAGCATGACTGGATTCAATTTCCATGGCCATTGATGGTAATGGCCGTCTGGCGAGCGGTAGTCTTTCAAGATCGTGGCGCCGATCCGTGCCTCTGTTTCTTTGGCAAAGTTTTTTAAGCCATCCAATCTTAACAAGGTATCGGCCTTAACAAATTTATTAAGCATGGCCGGCAGCATATTGGAATAAATATCTGGATTGGTTTTCGCAACTATGGCGGCTAACAGGACCTCTTCGCTGCTCGCACCAGCTGGGACGGGTTGTAATTTTATCGTGGTTTCAGAATGGCTATGATTCCACTCTTTCACAAGGCGCTTGGCGAGTTCAATTTCATCGGGGTTGGTGGCGCACCAATAGACAAGCGTCGCTCCGACACAAATTTCAGCATATAAAAGGATAGCGAGAAGTATGATCCACATTATGGCTCCATATGAGAGACGACCTCCCTCCGAGGTGGCCTCCGTCTCTAATTTTCAGACCACCTGAGTCAACATAATTCTTGCATTTTTACCGCAAGGGTTATAAGAGGCCGTTTTTTAGAGGTTTTATAAGAGGACGATCTGTTGATCTCGTCACACCAAAATTTCTCAATCATAGAATTCGTGACCGAATTTTGGGAGGAGCCCAGGTTCTCTATGCCGAAAGATGACAGCGTGTATTTGGGCCACATGCTTGATACGGCCCGAGAGGCAAGGGAACTCGTCCTTGGGATAGACCGCAAGTGCCTACCAACAAGACCGGACTCTCAAATTAGCCCTTGCGCACTTGATCCAGGTGTTGGGCGAAGCCGCGCGACGAGCTTTCCGTGCCAGGCCAGCAGCGTCTCAGGGTTGACCACCGCCACCACTTCCGCCAAGGTCTTTTTCCCGAACCGTGTGCCAAGCTCAGCCACCGTGGGACGGTCGCCGTCAGTGAGCCGCACTCGTCCGGTGATCTACTTCCGCAACATGCGGTTTTCTGCGACACGATATTCGTTCCGCAACAACAGGTCTTGGTCCACCGGTCCCGTGATAGAGGCGAGGTATGTTTTCCACTCCATAGCTCCTCCACCTGGTCATGATGACATTCCTGTTGGTGTGGAGTATCTGGGGTCGG
>JACZVJ010000017.1 GCA_022572725.1 Nitrospinota bacterium
TTGGTCAGATGGAATTGGCGCTTTGAAAATTTTGAATTATTCAACAGTCCCTTACAGGTTATCTGTGGCTGTTGACCAGGCGGGACCACTGCGTGCTTTCAAACTGCTCCCTAACGGCACGCAGGACCGCTGCTGTAGCTTGGAGGTCCTTCTCCGTGGCGGTGATGGGTAACTTTCCTAAAAGCTTGGCACTCCGACGATTCATCTGATCTAACAGATCTTGCCCTTTTCGCGTCAATTGAACGAGTGGAGATCGTTTATGGGCAGGATTGTCTTGGAATTCAACCAACCTCTCTGCGACCAATCCGTTCACCAGTGTTTGAATGTATTGGCGGAAGACTGGTCGTGCACGGGCCATTTGTGGAACCGCCTGGGGACCGGCACGGCCGAGATCGTTGAGAATGCCCCACCGGCCGGAGGACATCAAACTGTGGGAAAAAGAAGAAGACTTCAGTTATGGGAAAAGTGTTGAACGGTGGTATGCTATTCCATAGATCACCTGTTTTTTCTTTTCCCCTTATGCCAAGGCACCAACACCATCCAATAGGTTTTGGCTGGTCTGCGAAGACGAAACGGGAGATGGCCAGGTGAAAGCCATGATCCTGGAAAACGACGCCGATGTCGGCACCAATCCCTTGAAGTGCCAAGAGGTTGATGATCCTCAGCCCGGGCCAGGGCAGGTGCGTGTGCAGGTCCAAGTGTGCGGGGTGTGCCGGACGGATCTCCATGTGGTGGAGGGGGAGCTGCCCCCATCGACTCGTCCGATCATTCCCGGGCATGAAACCGTGGGGATTGTGGATCGCGTGGGGGCCGGAGTTCGGAAGGTCAAGGAAGGGGATCGGGTGGGGATTGCCTGGCTCCAAAACACCTGCGGGCAGTGCGAGTTCTGCCAAAGTGGGCGAGAGAACTTGTGCGCCCAGGCCACTTTCACGGGCTACCACGTCCATGGAGGTTATGCCGAATACGCTCTGGTGTCGGAGATCTTCGCGTATCCTATTCCTTCCACCTTCAGCGATGAAGAAGCCGCGCCCCTGCTCTGTGCAGGGATCATTGGCTACCGCGCGTTGCGTCGAAGCCAGGTGAAACCCGGTCAGCGGCTAGGGCTTTATGGGTTTGGGGCGTCAGCCCATATCACCATCCAGGTGGCCTGCCATTGGGGATGTTCGGTTTACGTCTTTTCACACCGGGAACAACACCGCTCACTCGCGCGGGAACTCGGGGCAGTGTGGGTCGGGGGTTCAACCGAGATGCCGCCCGACAAATTGCATAGCGCGATTATGTTTGCTCCAGCCGGCGAACTTGTCTCGCCTGCTCTTCAGGCCTTGGACAGAGGGGGCACTCTGGCCATTGCCGGTATTTATATGACCCCGATTCCGTCGTTGGATTACGACCGCGACTTGTTTCAGGAACGGACCCTCCAAAGTGTCACGGCCAACACCAGGCAAGACGCGATCGACTTACTCCAAGAAGCCGCCGTGATTCCCATCCGAACTCATACGGAGCCGTTCCCGCTGGAAGAGGCCAATACGGCCCTTCAAAAGCTTAAAGCGGGGTCGATTCAGGGCGCAGGGGTGCTCAAGATTGGTTGAGACGGAAGGACAGCAGTTTTTGATGGAAACTGAATAGAATTCTTTGCCCTTCCTTGGGTGGTAGTTCCAGAGGAATATTGAGAAACAACCCTTTCGAGGAACCCACACAACTGAATGGTCTGTGGAGCATTTTCACGCAACTCTTCAAATTCCCCTTTGAAAAGCAAGTCGTTCTCTGTGAGTGTCGATATTGGAAAACAAGAGGCAAAGAATCATTGACTTCCTCTGACGGCAAAAGTTTTTTACCCCTTGGATTCAACTCGCCAGTGCAACCGAGGGTTGAGTGTAAAATACTTCAGTTGGGGTGCGAAACCCGAGCGCCTTGCGAGGGCGATGATTGAGTGTGTGCATGACCCCTTCCACTTCTTGCTGGGTGATGGTCGCGAACCGATGGTGCTTGGGGAAATATTGCCGGACCAACCCGTTGGTGTTCTCATTGAAGCCCCGTTCCCATGAAGCATAGGGATGCGCAAAGAAAAAGGCCGCATCCAGCTCCGAGGCGATGCGCTCATGGTCGGCAAATTCTTTGCCGTTATCCGACGTGAGCGTATGCACCGTCGAGGCCAGAGGAGCCAGGAGTGCTCGCACCGCTTCACGGACTTTGTCCGCCGTCTTCCGGACCACTTTCTGGAGTAAGGTCAGCCGGGAGCGGCGCTCGGTGAGCGACACAAGAGCCTGCTGAGGCCCGCAGCCAATAATGGGATCGACTGCCCAATCGCCGAGCCGACTCCGGTCGTTCACGATTGCGGGACGGGCGTCAATACTGACCCGGTTGGCGAGCTGACCGCGCCGTTCATAGACGCCGTATCGCTTACGGCGACGCTTACGACCCCGTAGATGCCGATGGAGATCCCCACCGGTGGCTTTATCCTGCAGGATATGCTGATAGATCCATTCCGGGGTGACCGAGCAGGCCTGCTCCCGTTTCAGCCAACCACTGATTTGTTCAGGACTCCAGTCTTCTCTAAGCTGGGGGTCGATCCCGCGCCAGGTGGCCACGGCAATCCGAGGAATCGCTTTGCCCTGCCGTCGCTGGAGGGCTAGGCGATGAGCTTGGTGGGGCCGGTAGCCCCGCTGGACTCGGTTCCGCCGCACCTCGCGGGAAACCGTGGACTTATGAACGCCCAGGACTTGGGCAATCGTGGTCTGAGTCTGCTGGGTGTGCAGGAGGGCAGAGATCTGATACCGTGCTTCTTGGGTGAGCTGGGTGTAGGGTCTCATGAGTGCTCCTTTGATTGGCTGATCGAAAGGGACGGTGCAGAGCCTACCGCAGCTCGCCCTTAAGACCAACTCTCAAAGTTGCACTTACAAGTTGAATTCACGCCCTCAACACTTGTTTCCATAATTGATAAAGGCTAATTTGGCCGAAAAAATACTAAGGGGGAGAGCTATGGTCTATTCTGGGATCATATGGAAAACGGGATATCTAGGCAGGGGGGACAGGAACCAACGTGAGAAAAAAGAAGGAAAGGCCCTGGTCCTAATCGGGCTGGCTTTTAGCTTTTTCCTATGGGGCGCAGGGGCAAAGGTGATAGCCGAACCAGCGGCTAGTGGGATTCAGGTGGTGGACACGATTGAAATTCACCGCCCAGGGGACGCTTCCTCCTTCACTATCCCCGTTTATCAAGTTGGAAACATCCGGTTCATAAGTGCTGGAGTCGGATTAGAGGAACGCCAAGCCACCTATCCTCCCTTTCCACTGAAACTAGTCTTCGCAGAAGAGTCCGGTGCCTATGTGACCGGAGTATCCGTGACTATTCTGGATTCAGACGGGAAGATGGTACTGGAGGTGCCGAAAGACCAAGTCACCGGTCCGTGGCTTTTCATCGACTTGCCGCCAGGCACCTATACCGTGACGGGGGCTCGGGATAATCAAACTCAGACTCAGAGGAATGTCCGAGTCAAAGCGTCCGAGACCAGAGAGGTGCACCTCCGCTGGCCCAAATCTTAAGGATTATTGAGGGCTGTTGCTTGGGGCAATCAATAGCCCCCTCCCCCTTCCAGAAATGTGTTCCACCACTTTTGCCACCCCTTGGGGTCCTGGCCGTAGTTCTCCCCCGTGAGCTTGACCAAAGCTCCTTCGGCTTCATCGCGGACCTCGGCTTTTTGGTCCTGGAGTGCGGTAATGAGAGGATCAATGGCATTTTCGGCTGCATAGAGATCTCCGAGCTTCCCCAAGGCCTCCGCGGCTTCCTTGCGTGCCTCCCATTTCTCATTCTTTAAAGCGGCAACCCAATGATCGACCGTCGGCTCTTCCGCCTCACTCCGGAAAGTACTCGTGACCGCGAAACCTACCGCTCCCATAATCAGTAAGGAAATAATTACCCTTCGAGCCCTATTCATAGTCCTTCTCCTGCTCTTCCTCTAAAGCCCAGGACCTCTCGCTGAGTTGGTCCGGATCCGTCCCACAATCAACTTGCCGGCTGATCCAGACTGTAACATTCAGGGGGCAAGCACAACCGGTTGTCTGTTCAAAGTGAAACCAACTCGGGAGCCCCTCATCACCTCAAAGGTGCGAAGATCCCAATCCCGCGATTTCCTCACGGCTGGACTTTGGCAATGACCCCCTTTATTTCATCTTCGGTAAAGGCTCGAAGGGTCTCTGTACGAACGTTGCCCAGGGAACATCCGCTCATCATCACCGCCGCCGCCGTGGCGTCATCTGGGGCTTCGAACACGATGACGCCATCGTATCGACCCATGGTCCAGTAAAAATTTTTCACCGATCCGCCTGCCTTTTGGATTGAGGACTTGAATTTCTCAGCCCGTTTGGCCGTGTCTTTCACGGTCCGAATTCCCTGGTCGGTCCATCCAAATAGGGAGATAAACGTTGGCATCACCCACCTCCTTTGTTGAAAAATTGAAATTTATCTATAATCAATGCTCTGTGGATTTTAATAGCCTTCTTTCGATTTCCGAAAGGGCTCCCCACAACCATTATTTCTTCCCTGAGGTGATTTCCTTGGCTCCGATTTCCGCTAACCCCGCCTGAGCACAGGCCTCATCGAGGTGACCGCCAGGTGCTCCGCCGACTCCAATGCCGCCAACAGTTTCCCCACCCATCTCAATGGGCAGGCCTCCTCCTAGGATGAGAATTTTCTCGTTCATGTCTCGGAGGCCCTGTATGGATGGGATTTTCGTGATAAGTTCCGCCAGGTGCATGGTGGACCGCCGCAGGCTCGCCGAGGTATAAGCTTTCCTGGTGCTACTGTCCGTCGTGTGGGGACCCGCGCCGTCTCCCCGCAACAGCACCCTAAGGTTCCCGCCTCGATCCACCACCGCCACACTCACGTGGTATCCCCCTTCCTCACATTTGACCAGCGCGGCGGCGGCAGCTTTTTTCGCCAGAGCTAACGGCAGCACTGTCTCCCGCGGCAGGTCCTGGGCTCCAACGGTACCCCAGGAACTTAGCACAATGAAGAACGAGCCCCATATCCCTATAAGCCAATGACTCCATAATCCTCGACCCCATTGCCCACCTTCCATCTTTTCCTCCTTCTCTTCTTCTCTTTACCTGGCCCCGTTTATAGTCACCCCTAGGGGGGAGTTTGGCCTTGGGCTTCCCCAGTCATGGGTACAAAGGCAACGGGGAGCACGGTGGTTTGTTCGTATCCTTTTTCGGTACGGCGAATGACTACCAGGTCTTGCTGGAATTTTCCAATAGGGAGAATCAAACGGCCACCGATCGCAAGCTGCTCGAGGAGGGGTTTGGGAACATGGTCCGAGGCGGCCGTGACAATAATCCCATCGAAGGGCGCCTCCTCCGGCCAACCTTGATAGCCATCGCCCGTCCGCACCGTGACATTGTCACAGCCGACTTCCTTGAGGGTTCCCGCTGCCCGCTCTGCCAAGGGTTCGACGATTTCAATGGTGAACACCTGATGGACGATTGTGGCCAGCACGGCCGCTTGATACCCGGAGCCGGTTCCAATTTCGAGCACCTTTTTTTTACCCTGGAGCTGGAGGGCCTCCGTCATAAATGCCACGATGTAGGGTTGGGAAATCGTTTGTTCATATCCGATAGGCAGTGGACGGTCTTCATAAGCCATTTCAGCCTCTGCTTCTAGCACGAACCGATGACGTGGTATCCACCGTAAAGCTTCGATCACCGCCGGATCCTTGACACCCCGTGCCACGATTTGATCGTTCACCATTCGGTCCCGCTCTGCCTGTCGATCAAAGGGACGCGGGGATGGCCCAGTGCCTGTCCCTTGGCCAGTCCCCGGAAATAATAGCTGAATGCCCAAAAGAGCTGCGATCCATGATTGAACATGCCAACCTGCCAACATCACAGAATTCTCCTGCTTTTCCAGCGCCAGTGTAGGGAAACCCGAGCTAAATGGCTAGTGGGCCAGTGCCTCAATAAATTGGGGAGGAATGGCACCGTTCTCCCCCATTGGGAGCCCTCCAGCCTTTGAAGGATTAGGGTTCGGTTTCCCTTTAGAATGAAGGTTTTTTCCGCCCCGATAGCTATGACCGGGAGTAATGAGGCAGGGGGGAAAGAGGGAGGCTTACTGTACCGCCCGGGCGACCAGAAGCGGTTGCCCGGTAAGCCCGTAATAGGCCTTATTCAGGGATTTAACTGGGGACACGTGCATAAGGAAAGGTGTCCGCCAATCCCCATCTCCAATATCCTGTTCTTCCGGAATGAAGATTCGATTGAGATGCTCAGAATAAGCCGCATTGATTTTTAGGGGGACCCCTCCAACTTTTCCGATAGTTCCCTTTTCGGTGATGGTCCCAGTAATAGACCGACCGTAAAAAATGGGATCACCCTTGGCCAGCGCGACAACGGTTAGTCCTACCATCGCCGACAGGCTATCCCCGAACATGGTGACTCCCGGGTAGGGGAACGTTAATTGGATGGTCCAAGAATCTGTCCTCAGGTGGGCGGCTTGGGATACCCGGGTAATGGCTTGCTCAACGGCCTTCTGCGCAATGGGTGAGAATTGCCCTGGAGTCTTCAGGAATTGAACCTGCAGCCCATGGTGGTCTGCTCGTTCACGAAAGTTAATCACAACTTCCGTGACGACTCCAACGGGCTGATGCTGTTCATTGAGCGTCACTCCAAGGATGGGAACCGTTAGCTCACCAAACCAAGGTGTGAGGGTTGCCGGGCTGGCAAAAGTATCCGACCCTAAACACAGCACCACCGTAAGAAGTACGAGTATCTGTGTGAGATGAATTCTTACAGTCTTCATGTCCACTTGTTTAGATGATTTTTTCTTCATGACTTTACACTCATTATACCAAATGGCCGCTATGATTTTTCAAGCAAACCCCATGCCCAAACGGAGACCGTGTAGAGGGATGTATTCCCCTATGGTCCCATCCAAAAGATTTCGCAACAGCCCACAAAGCTATCCAAGGCCTATTGACTTCGGTCCACCAATGCCCCAAACGTACACTTCGGCGTTCCCAACGCAGGCACTGAAACACCAGGACACCCAAAAGGCATAGGCCGACCCAAAGGCTTAACCCGGGAGCATCCCAATCCTTTTCAAGCGAGAAGGCCATCAATAGACTTTCCTTCACTCGTTGGTCCACGCATGGCACAGCAGACTGACCACTCCGGATTAATCCAGGCTCTCCAAAACACCTCGCTCTACGATCATCCGGTCGAACGCTTCGAAGTGCTAGAGACCCATCTTTCCTGGATTCTCCTGACTGGCCCTTACGCTTATAAAATAAAGAAGCCTGTGTACTTTGACTTTGTGGATTTTTCTACTCTCGAAAAGCGACGGGTGTCGTGTTTTGAGGAAGTCCGCCTCAACCGACGCCTTTCGCAGGATTTCTACCTTGATGTCATTCCCCTCACCGGCACTTTCGACCACCCGGAACTAAACGGCGAGAGCCCCCCCATCGAGTACGCCGTCAAGATGCGGCAATTCCCCCAACAAGCCAAACTCGATCAAGTTCTTACTCGCCACGAATTACAACATACCCACTTGGATTCGTTAGCCCGGGGAATCGCGGACTTCCATAGGGGAATTGAAGTGGCTGGTCCGGACACCCCTTTTGGAGAGCCAGAGGTCGTCTACCGTCCGATCGTGGAAACCCTTGGCCAAATTCCTTTTGAGGGTGAGACGACTCATGTCAGGGACCTGAGAAACAGCTTACAAGCTTGGATGGAGCATGAACATGTATCCCGCATAAAGGAGTTCACCCAAAGGAAAGAACAGGGGTTCATCCGGGAATGTCACGGGGATCTCCATTTGGAGAACATCGCTTTGATTCATGATCAAATCCTGGTCTTCGATTGTCTTGAGTTCAATGCATCCCTTCGTTGGATCGATGTCATCAGTGAAGTCGCCTTTTTGGTGATGGATCTCACTGCCCGAGGACGATCGGATCTGGGAGCGCACTTCCTCAATGCTTACCTTGAACATACCGGCGATTATGGAGGGTTGGTGGTCTTCCGGTTTTACGAAACTTACCGAGCCCTGGTGCGGGCCAAAGTCGCGCGTATCCGTTTGACACAAGGCTGGTTAGAGCCGGAGCAGGAATCGCAAATACAGCAGGAATTCCAAGGGTATGTAACCCTCGCGGACCGGCTCACCCGCCAAGCCTACCCAGCGCTGATGATTACTCATGGAGTATCCGGTGCAGGGAAAACCACAATTTCCCAGACACTTTTTCAAACCATGGGAGCCATTCGAATTCGGTCTGATATCGAACGAAAACGTCTGTTTGGGCTTCCCCCCGACAAACGGAGTGAACGAGCAGCCAAAAGCGAAATCTACGCCCACCATACTACTCACGCCACATATAAACGGTTGGAGGAGCTGGCAAGAATCCTACTTCACGCGGGTTTCCAGGTGATTGTAGATGCCACGTTTCTCCAACGCCAACATCGAGACGTTTTTCGAGGGTTGGCTTCACAGTTCAAGGTGCCATTTCTCATTCTTGACATGCAGGGCCCGAAGGCCCTGCTGCGAAAACGAGTCGTAGCCCGAGGGGAGAAGGGCCGGGACCCTTCTGAAGCAGATCTAGCGGTCCTTGAGCAGCAATTAGGCAAACAGGATCGATTGGAGGAGGACGAATGGCCTCGTGTTTGCCCTATCGACTCCGAACAACCGGTGGACATTGAACGGATTACGAGAGCCTTGAAGACCTAAACACAAAATTCGAAGTGAGGTTAGGAAGGCGGGGCAGACGGTCAAGGCTTGCGCTGTTTGACAATATCGAGCGCGGCCACCCGGTAGGCCTCGCCTAAGGTGGGAAAGTTAAAGATATTTTCTACAAAACTGTCTATCTCCATCTGCGCGAGGAGTCCCATTTGACCGATATGAACGAGCTCGGTCGCGCCTTCCCCTACAATGTGAACCCCCAGCAACTTTTTCCCACATGGATCGGCAACCATTTTCAGGAGGCCATCGGTCATCCCTGAAATTTGTCCTCGAGCGATTTCGTTGAATCGCGAACGCCCAACTATCGCCCCACCAAATCGGGTGACGGCTTCCTCCTCACTTATTCCCACACTCGACATTTCGGGGACCGTATAAATTCCCATAGGAACGGTCTCAGGGGAACCCCCCGGATCAATCCCCAGCGCGTGACAGACCGCCCGGCGGCCTTGTTCCATGGAGCAAGACGCCAGCGACGGGGGACCGATGACATCCCCGACGGCGTAAATGTGGGGCACGGATGTTCTACAGTGCTGATCGACAGGGATCAAACCTCGGGGCGTAGGCTTCACTCCGGCCGCCTCGAGGTGAAGGTCTTCAATGTTGGCCACCCGCCCGAGGGCCATCAGCATTTTCTCCCCTTCGATAACCTCCCCATTTCCGAGAACCGTTACCACTTTGGATAGTCCGTCCCACTTGGCCTCAGCTATGGTTTGATTCCCGTGATACGTCCCTCCATCAGCTTCAAAGGCCTGTACAAACCCATCGGTTAGTTCCGCATCCATAAATCGCACGGGGCGGTCGGCCTGATCGATCATTGTGACTTGCACGCCCAGCAAGGAAAAGAACGACGCATACTCACTGGCTATGACCCCTCCCCCCAGGACGGTCAACGATTTGGGAAGGTAGGTTAGGGAGAGGATGGAGTCACTATCGAGGATGTGCTCATGGTCCACAGGAATATTGTCCGGCTTCCGAGGTCGTGACCCTGTCGCGACGACGATGATGTCCGCGGTCAACCGTTGAATGGTCCGGTTGGTCATGGATACTTGGACCTCCCGGTCTGAAAGAAAACGTCCCCGGCCATGGTAGCGTGTCACTCCATTTCGGTGAATCTGATCTGCTATGAACCGTGAGTGGGCTTTAACCACATGGTCCAATCGCTGCGTGAGACTTTTCACCTTGAGGTCATCCCGAAGCTTGAAATCAAAAACCCCTGCAGTTCGCTTAAGGCGAAGCATATTCAAGGCGCTTTCACGGAGCGTTTTACTGGGGATGGTCCCATGATGGACACACGCTCCACCCACCTCCAGATCCCGTTCGATCACTGCTACCCGCTTCCCGGCTTTGGCACCTTGGATAGCTGCCTTTTGCCCGGCCGGTCCGCTCCCAATGATCAGGATATCGTAATGCAGGGTTTCACTCATAAGGGCATAGAATCGAGGGTTTTTAAAATCGGCTCACCCTGTTCCAATAGGGAACTCACATCCTCGGAATACAAATTCATATCCTGGATCACGGGGAGGGCCAAGAGGGTTTCCTCATCCATGAGAGTAGGTTCGAGGAGGTAGGACGCCAAATGATCAGCCAGGCAGGTGATAAGGGCCACTTTAGTCGGAGAGGGGGCATGTTTATACGTATGGTCTTTATAATACGTAATGGCTTCTTTTACCTGATCGGGTAATTTCCAGTTTTCTGTCAACAGATTTCCCACCGAGACATGAAACTCCTCCATAAAATCTCGAATAGAATTCCAGGGTAAGTGAAGATCTTGCAGTTTCTGAATTTCAATCACGTTATGAAGGATCACCGGTTTTCCCACCGCATGAAGCAATCCACAAAGGAAGGCATTTTCTACGTTGTGCCTGCCCAGACGGGCAATCTCCTTGCCGAATAGACCGGTCGCCAAGGCGTGGCGCCAGAGAGCTTTGACCTCCGCCTCAAATCCCTGCACCCGAAATACCCCACTTTGAATAGACACCATTAAAGCCATGTCCGCCAAGTGTTTCATCCCTAACCACGCAACGGCCTGTTGTAAGGAAACAATGGGCGACCTGGGCATGTAGGCCGGGGAATTGGCTACACTCAAAATTTGGCCGGCGAGGGCTTGATCCTGCTGGATGAGAGAGGCCAAGCGGGTAACATCAGAATCCGGATCGTTTGTGAGGGTCATGACCTGGTGGGCGACCTGAGGAAGGAGAGGGAGACGAAGTTCCCCCTTTTCAATCCGATCGACCAACAGGGACCGGACCTGTTCTACTGGCTCCAGATCAACGGAGGAGGCAAGTAGGGGACTCATTCATCAATATCCGTCATTTAGGGGTTTGGCCTGGCAAGCAACATTCCCAGACCGCTTGTGGAAATTTGGCTCTATTTCTTACAGGTTATTATCGGGTTTGCGAAAAAAAGCTTTACTCGCAACAGGATAAAGATTGCCCACCTACGGCAACCCATCCATCCTGGGTTTGGTCCAAGCCGACGCAAAGGAATTGGGGGGTAGGAAGCCCAAGGAAAAATCCTGAAAAAATGTCAACATCGGTGTTGTGCGGAGTGGGGGACTGCCTAACTTTGCACGAATCGGAAAAAATTCCCTAGGCCACCACATTGCGTGACCCAGGCAATCCCCATTCGCCCAGCTTCCCCTTCCGCCAGACGGTAAGTGAAATCTGCCTTGGCGTCATCCAGTTCTATAAAAAAATAACCGAAGAATACGGTAAGGACCCTTAGGATGGCCGCATGGACGGACTTCCCAATATCATCTGGCCGATGGTCGTGCAGTGCGTATTTATTGGCGCCCTGCAGGGCGGGCCGGACCCTTCAAGGTTCGCGTACGAACCGATCAGTGTTGAGCCCTCCACTTGTTTTTTTGTCACCTACATTCAAAACCAATCCCTTATCCTGGAACAAGGGCACCAGCGCGTGGAAATCCCCCTACCCGAACAGGAAGGATGGCATAGGCTTCGCTACTCCTGGGGTTCGAGTCATGCGATGATTGGTCATCGACAACTGCCCGTCCGCCTGGGACCTACCGGCTTCTACTAATATGTGGTCGGCAATCAATCAGCCATGGAAGAGTCCGCGGTGGGGTGAAACGGTCTATTCGAGGGGAAGGCTCGGTGCATCCTCTGTTGCAATGGGCCGAACTTCACAAACAACCAATTCCACAATTTAGCAGGCTGTGGAAAAAGCCTGCGTGGGGGATGCCCGAAGAGAGCAAGGCGCAAAGAAGCAGCTTACTCCCCCCTTCGACCTGTCTGCCACGTCGCAGAAGGCGACGCAGACACCTGAGGGCGTGAAGCCTCTGGGAATGCAGGGTATTGGGGTTTCTCTCGCCACGCTGGGGACAGGCTTCAACACACAGCTGGGAGTAGACGAGCAGCCGACTAGACAACCCCCGAGTAATATCGTAGGACGTCGGAGACGGAGATCACCCCGACCACCTTCCCACTCTCGGTGACGGCTACATGACGAGTGGCCTTTTCCTTCATTAAATTCACAACTTCCACAATCGTACTACTGCTTTCGATGGTGAGGATGGGTTCCCGCATGCATGTTTTGACCGTGGTGGTCGAGGGATTGACTCCGGTGGCGATCACCTCTCGACTCAACTCTGTCTCTGTAATACTGCCCACATATTCACCCTCACTTTCGACTAGGAGCGATCCAATTTTCCATTTGTGTAACAGGGTTCCTGCTTCACGAAGAGTCGCGTCCAAAGAGATAGACCGAATCGTTTTGCCCATGTAGTCCGCAACCTTAGGGCCTGCAGTTTTCTTAACCCGAGTTCCTGAACCGGCTTCGGCCCGCCGGGCTTCCAAATCCGCCACGCAACTTTCCAATACCCGCTGGCGCTGGCGGAGATTCTGCCGATCGTGATCCAGGTTGGCCCCTTCAGGCGCCTCTTCTGTCAAGTTCACCAACCCACCCGCTTCGCCAAACTGGGCGTATTCATAGGCCTCGACCATCACCGATGATCGCCCCAATACCTCCAAGATCAATTCTTCCGTCGCCAAGTCAAATTCCTCAAGTGACGTATTGGGTTGGTTCCCCATGAGAAATGTCTTGAGAGTGGCCAGTCGCTGTCGAAACCGTTCGATATCCCGGTCAAGCGTGGACTTTTCCCCCTGTCGGGGGTTCGCGGTCTTCTCCATTGTACCTCCTTTGTTTAACAGAAGGATGGATGGTACCCTAGGATTCTCCAGGTAGGCAAGGAGGAAGGAAGAGAGGGGGAGGGGCGCCAAATTTTCAGTTTCTTTTCCACTCCTGGGTGTGCCAAGCTTTTCCTGGAAATAAGGAAGGACTTTGGCACGGAATCTGTAATTCTTTCAATAGGAGGTTACCATGGGACCGACCAAGGTTATTATAAAAAATGAGGCACTCTATGACGTGAAAACAGGGAAATTGATCCAGGATGGTTTGAAGACCCATAAGGAAATTGAAGACTTCGCGAAGCACCGTTACATCACCCTTCCTGTCGTCGATAAGCAATGTCGTCCCTGGTTACTCGACGAGCAACCGGTTTACTGCCTGCGGGGCAGCCGTTACGAAACCATGGACGATAAGGTGGTGCATTTGGCAAGGTGCCCAGACTGTGGAGGGATGGGCATCCGTGATGACGAAACTATGGTCGAATCGGATTGCATCCGGTGTATCTCCTGCGGGCACGAGTTTGATACGAGGCTTGAAATGATGGAGAGCTAGAATCTCCTTTTGCATTTCTTGATTTCTTGAGGTCGTTGCCTTTGCAAAAACCCCTTGACACATGGGCCAGGATTATCCAATTTAAAACAAAGAAAGCGCTTCCTGAGAAGAGCGGGAGGGTTTGAGTGAGGGGGCAGTGGAAAAACATTGGACAGTGAGGAGGAAGAATGGATCTAAAGATCGACAGCCGCAATGTAGGAATGACTCCCAACTGGAAAACCGAGATAGAAGAGCGAATGGCTGCCTTAGAGATGGAGGAGAGCAATATTACTCATGCACGGGTCACCCTCACGAAAAATGCTCACCACAAAAATGGAAGCCACAACGCCGAGGCCCTGATTGTCTTGACCCTTCCTCCCCGTCATACTATCACCGCCAGAAAAGATGCAAAAAGCTTCGAAGAGGCGATTCGTGCCGCCTTCAGCGCGGCCGAAACCGAAATCAAGAAATTTCGAGAAAAACCTTCGTCCCATCATGTTTCCAAAACGCCCGGACCCTACCATGGCGTCATATCTAAAATTTTTCCCCAGGAGGCTTATGGATTTATCATTCAGGATGGTGGTGGGGAGATATATTTTCATCGAAACGCCGTCCATGATTTTTCGTTCGAGGAACTCGAAGATGGAATGGAAGTGAGTTTTAATATGGAGCAAGGGGTAAAGGGACCCCAAGCCACAACGGTCAATCCCCAGCCAATTCTTTTCTAACCAAGACGTCTCTGTTTTCAGCTCCTGGGGCCTGAAAAGAATCGCTCAAGAGGGTCTAAAAGGTCAGCGGAGCCTGGAGGCCCGACCCTCAAGGATTAACCTTCACCACATCCCCGAAGCCTTACCTCTATCTCCCACGCACGCCGACTAGATTGTCGTAGCCACTTTGTTCATTGCCCTTGAGGCAAGGGGAGAAGAATAAGGGGGTTGGCTGTAAGAGCGTACCCTTAACTCACAGTGTAACCCTTCCAGTTCCAGAATCTCTTTGGGGATCGGTCCTTCACCCACCAAACCTCACAAAGCTGAACCCAAAACTTTCCCATTCCGAGAACTCCCACACCTGAAAGTAGCCCGAGTCTTATCCCTGTACTGCCAATTTCCCGTAGGCCCACAGGATAAAGGCCGGTTGATCTTAGTCGGGACTGGTGCCAGGCTGAATTGGCAACTCATCGCCAAGGGGCCAAGCGATGTAGAGCGAAGGTGGGAGTGGCCCTGAAGCGATGTTGGCTGGTGAGTAAGGATCCATTTCGGAAAGTGTCAGTCCAGAGAAGATTTCGAGCGACCCGCCCGCCCTTTCTCGTCTGCTCTTCCCTTTATCTTCCTCCCTCTCTAGACAATGTCGAAAATTGAATATGGAGGTAGAAGTGAATCAAAAGATCTATGTTGGCAACTTGTCTTACTCAACAACCGACCAAGATTTGCATGAGCTGTTTGCCCAGCACGGCGGCGTCGAATCCGCAAGCGTGGTAACCGACCGTTATACGGGCCGATCGAGAGGGTTCGGCTTTGTGGAAATGACCAGCTCTGAGGAGGCTCAAAAGGCTATCACTGCCCTCAATGGCACCGATTTTCAGGGAAGAAATCTTGTCGCCACGAGGCACGGCCGAAGGAGAAAAATTGGCCTCCGGCTGGGAGGTAACCTCATTCACGGTTCACATACACACGAAGAGTTGGAGCAATCTACCTTTATGGTATTTGAGGCCGGAGAAGCAGGGTGCGCCACAAACCCTTTCAGGGCTGGAGGTCTCGGGCCCGGTCCTCTTTGTTTTTTGGGACTGACCTTGTTTTGAGAATGAGCTTCCCCGGGTCGAAATTTTAAGCCCTGATCCCCAAAATAACCGTCCGCTTCACCCCCCCAATGGCTCGCTATCCAGTTGGAGGGAAGCTTGCCCTCTCCCACCTTAAATTGCCTAGAATTTGCAGTGGGGAGGCTACTAATCGGCTGTTCCAACATGCCAGTTTGCTGCCCCTTTTCACCTTTTCTTTCAAAATCTTGTTAGGTAACAAGGTGCTACTCAAAACGACAGGGGATTCGGACCGGGCTCAAAAAAACCTTCTATGGCTCCAATATCGGCTAGGATGAAGAAAAAAGAGGGACTAACTTCTATAAAGATCCATACCGGGAAGTAAAGCCTTAACCAATGGAACCGATAAAGCTATTTAAATTGACAATGTTTTAGATTTTAGGAAGCATTCTGGACTTTACAATACCTCGTTAGGAGGGTATCCTAGGGGGCATCTACCACTCGGTCTTAGGGTGCTGCTCCATATCCCCCGGGATGGTAGAGTTAGCTTTCCGAGCAGCGCCTTTCTTGATGATCACCTGTAAAAGAGGCATGACTCGGAGAGGGATGGGCTGTAAAAATAGTCCCAATACTTGATACTTGGGCCTTCAACCTAAGGGGCTCCGAGTAGGTAGAATTTCCCCCAATCCAAATAAAGGGTATTGTTTACAATGACTAGCCAACCATCAGCCTGCATCGAAAGAACACCTAGAGCTTTTGACTTTCGCAACGCAACTCTTTTTGGCGTGCTTACCCCGGTAACGCTTATTGGGGTTCCAACCTTTGCGTACTTTTATGACTACACCTGGGTTGACTGGTCGTTGTTTGCGGCCCTGTACGTTGTCACTGGTCTGGGGATTACCGTGGGGTACCATCGGCTCTTAGCTCATAGGAGTTTCACTTGCCCTGATTGGGTGAAGGCCGCTTTATTAATAGCGGGAGGGTGGGCACTGGAAAATTCTGTTCTTAAATGGGCTGCGGACCATATCCGCCATCACGCACGATGTGACCAGGAGGACGACCCATACAACGCCAAACTTGGATTTTGGCACAGCCATTGTGGTTGGCTGTTCCGGATAGATCCCCACCGTGATGAGAAATATGCCTCTCGGCTGAAGCAGGACCGAATAGTCATGTGGCAGCACAAGTATTATTTGCCTATAGTGCTCTCTGGGTTGGCTCTTCCTTTCATCGTCGGCTTCCTCTACAAGGGGTGGGTGGGGGGCCTTGGGTGCTTTCTTCTCGCCGGGGTCGGCCGGACATTTTTTGTCCTGAATTCCACTTTTTGCATCAATTCCATTTGTCACCTGTGGGGGGAGCAACCACACGGAAAAGAGAATTCAAGTCGTGATGGTTGGTGGGTTTCCCTGGTCACCTTCGGCGAGGGCTACCACAACTACCACCACAAGTACCAGAGCGATTATCGAAACGGCCCCAAATGGTACAATTTTGACCCCTCGAAGTGGTTGATTTATTTTCTGTCCATGATGGGGCTGGCTAGCTCACTTCGCCGATTTTCATAACTTCCCAGAGGGAGGTCCCTTACTTTCCTGCCTGGTCACCCTTCCCTGCAAGATACGCATTTCTCCCTATTTTGGGAGAGGCCTGTGGTGTTCCCCTTCCAGAACCTATCATGATCGGCAACCAAGAAGGGCCCTATGCATACGTTTAAAAACTTAGTTGGAAATTGGTATAAGTGGATGAGCCTCAAAGAAGGGATTTGACTTTATGCCCTTATAATTAGAGCGACTACCTCTCCCTGTACTAGCATTTCATGCGCTGTTGAGCTAACCCTTCACTCCTTACCGGCAACACCTGCCCCGCCCCCTCCTCGGACCCTGCATACGTATGCCCCCTCCCCCCTTTTGGGTAATTGACGGTACCATGGGTTGAAGTAGGACAATGGGGAACCTGTGTAATTAAGGCAAGGTCCCTAGGACTACGACATTTTCCTGGGCTATGACATGCAGGCTATGACATGAAACGGGTTCTCCTTGTAGATGACGAAGTTGCGGTCCGCCGTACACTTCGAGCCATCCTCGAATCCCATGGGTATGCGTGCGAAGAAGCCGAGCATGGCGCTGCAGCCCTGACCTGGTTGGAAAAAGAACATTTCGACCTCGTCGTTACCAACAATCGCATGCCAGTTCTGGGAGGTGTCGAGTTTCTCGAACGCCTTGCCAACAAGCCCGATCCCAAACCACCCGTCATTTTCTTCACCGGGGATATAAGCGAGGCTGAGAAAGAACGAGCTTTGAAAGCAGGAGCTCGAGCTGTGTTGGAAAAGCCCCCAATTTTCGGGGAAATTATCTCGGCCGTCACAGAGGCCTTGTCCAGTTAACCTGGGGCCAAACCGACCTCAGAGAGCCTCCCAACATCGGGATTTCAAGATTCCCCTTCGTGAATTTCCTGTAAATTTATCCGGCCTATTTCCACATATTTCCTCCCTATTCAACGGAAGGAGGGAGTGTTTCTTGCCATAACCATAGGGATGGAGTAAGTTGTTTTGTAGGGCTTTACAGCAACATTTTCCAAATACCAACTGTCTATCCTTGAAAAAGGGGCACCATATTCCAAGTTCCCCGGTACTTCCTTTTTTGCCTCAACTTCCCTCGGCATTATCATACGAAATCGTTTACGAACTCCCGGGACCCAGCAGGTACCCTAATGGGTTTCCCTGACATTTCCCAAAGTCAGGACGTTTTTGCGCTAATTAGAGGTCCCCTTTGGGCCAAGAAGCCGAAAGTCAAAAACCGAAAGAGATCAAGGGGAGTGCTGAAGGAAGTCTCACCGAGTTTTTCATTAGACCAATTCCTTGTTTCACAAAGGGCCGTCCTGGTTTATCCCCTAAAAACGGACCCTGTAGGGTAACTCGCAATCCACCCAATTAAAGAGGGGCGTTGTATGGATATTTCTGGTCAAAACTTTATTGGAGGGAAATGGGTCCCTGCCAAATCGGGCCGAGTGTTTGAGAGCCGAAATCCTGCCACCGGTGAGCTCCTTGCGCAGTGTGCTGATTCTGGTCCCGAAGACATTGAGGCCGCGGTTGGTGCGGCACGGGAAGCTTGGGAATCCTGGCGTCGCCTGCCGGCACCTCGACGAGGGGAGATTTTGTTTCGGGTCGCCGACCGGCTCTTCCACGACAAGGAATCGCTCGCGCGCTCCCTCACGAGTGAAATGGGCAAAGTCCTGGTTGAAGGAAGGGGGGATGTGCAGGAATCCATCGACATGGCCTATTACATGGGTGGTGAAGGCCGCCGCCAGTTCGGCCATATCGCTCCCTCTGAGCTGCCGGACAAGTCCGCCTATGCCATTCGAGAGCCATTGGGTGTGGTTGGTCTGATCACCCCCTGGAATTTTCCCATGGCGATCCCCGCTTGGAAGAGTTTGCCGGCACTGATCATGGGCAACACCGTGGTGCTGAAGCCTTCGCCTGAAACACCCTTGACCGCCGCCCTATTCATGAAGGCCTTGGAAGAAGGGGGAGTCCCCCCTGGAGTCGTCAATTTGGTGATGGGGAGCACGCCAGATTTAGGTTCCGCCTTGGTCCGGCACCCGGATGTTGCCCTGATTTCTTTCACAGGGTCAAAAGTAACAGGGGGAAAAGTAGCGGTGGATGCTGCCACACATTACAAGCGCGTCGCCCTGGAAATGGGGGGCAAGAACGCCATTTTGGTCATGGATGACGCGGATTTGAATCTGGCAGTGGATGGAATCCTCTGGAGCGCTTTTGGGACGACCGGGCAGCGATGTACCGCCTGCAGCCGGTTAATCGTTCACCGGGCCGTGAAAGACCAACTGGTCACGATGCTGCTGGACAAAATGGCCAAGCTCCGTGTGGGCGACGGTCTCACCCCTGGGGTAGAGGTAGGCCCATTAATCAATCGAGCCCAATTGGAGCGGGTGCACCAGTACGTCCAAATCGGACAGGAGGAAGGTGCGCGGTTGCGGGTAGGCGGCCGCCAGTTAACAGAAGGGAACTGCGCCGCTGGCCATTTCTTCGCCCCCACGCTTTTCGATCAGGTCACGCCCGGCATGCGAATAGCCAAGGAGGAAATTTTTGGCCCGGTGCTGAGCGTCCTGGAGATCAAGAGCCTTGAGGAAGCCATTACCTTAAACAACTCCGTGGAATACGGGCTATCGAGTTCACTATACACTCGGGATGTCAACAGAGCGCACCAAGCCATGCACGATCTTCGTACCGGTATCGTCTATATCAATGCCGGAACCATCGGGAGTGAAGTCCACTTGCCGTTCGGTGGAATTCGGGGTACCGGCAACGGGCATCGTGAGGCAGGGCAGGCGGCACTGGACACCTTTAGTGAATGGAAGTCGATTTACGTGGATTACAGCGGACGCCTTCAACGCGCTCAAATTGACACCAACTGATATCAGTGGGGAACCCGGAATGGACAACAAGGCCAGGCTCGAAAGGCTGGTGGACCATTTGACCCAGGACTACATCTCGCGAAACCGAGCGGCACAAGGACTCAGGGCGGTTCTGGAGGAGACTGGGGTGGGACTCAAACCCGTGGTGGATCACATCACCATCCGCACCAAGCGTATTGATAGCCGAGCCGAAGAATTTGTCCAGCTTGGGTATACCTACTCAGATACCCTCGAGTATGGGGATTGGTTTGCCAAGGTCTATCGCGTTCCAGGGTTCCCCGCCTTATTTGTGGATCAAGCTTATGAAGACGCTCGGGGAGCGACGAGTGTGATCCCAGGATGGGTCGAGAAATTTGGGGATCAAACTCTCCATCATGTGGCAATATTGGTGGAGGACATTGAGCGCGCCATATATCGACTTCAGCAGCAGGGGGTAAAATTCGCTGGGTCCATTGTGGGCGAAAAAGGAGGAGTGCTACGGCAGATCTTCAGCCTCCCTGAGCAAGTCAATGGAGCGCCATTCTCGGTCCTGGAGCTGACAGAGCGTCATGCAGGCTACCAAGGTTTCTCCCCACCACAGGCCGATGCCCTCATGCAATCCACGGTAAAAATTTGAACATGAGAAGTTATCACCTCAGAAAATACCCCATCACCTTCCCGAAATCGATTCTAGTTACTTCGGTTGAACTTGGCGAAATGCATCAATCACAATCTACTCTCGCCCCCTCCGCGGGAGAGGGTGAGGGGGATCAACGAATGACCTCACCCGGTTCTTTATAACCATGCCCACCGTCCTCATTCTTGGTGCCGGAAAAATCGGCTCGTTAATAGCCACTTTCCTGGCCGAGACCTCTGAGTACGCCGTCCATCTAGGCGATATTGAACCCCATGCGCCAACCCAAGTCTCGCACCAACTGGTCGGGCAGGGAATTAAAGAAGCAGTCCTCGACGCGACTGATCCCAAAGAATTGGAGAAGTATATCCAAGCGAACCACCCGGACGTGGTTATTTCGAGTCTCCCCTATTACTGCAACCCCACGGTCGCGGAAGTTGCCCGTCGGTGTGACATCCACTATTTTGATCTTACGGAAGACATCGAGGTCACCAACCGAATCCAGGAAATCAGTGTCGGGGGTCAACGAGCCTTTGTCCCACAATGCGGGCTCGCCCCTGGATTCATCAGTATTGTGGCCAATGAGTTAATGACCCATTTTGATTCCCTGGACACGGTGAAAATGCGGGTGGGGGCCTTACCCATCAACCCCAGTAACGTCTTGAAGTATTCCCTGACCTGGTCAACCGACGGCCTAATCAACGAATACGGAAATGTATGCTACGGGATTGAAGGGGGGGTCAAAATACCCCTCTTACCTTTGGAGGGGCACGAAACCATTGAGGTGGATGGCCTCCTGTATGAAGCTTTCAACACCTCGGGGGGGTTGGGCACCTTAGCTGATACTTACACCGGCAAAGTGCAGACGATGAACTACAAGACCCTTCGGTATCCTGGCCATTGTGAAAAGATCCAATTCCTCATGAATGATCTCAAACTGAACAAGCAACGGGAGATCTTAAAACACATCCTGGAAAATGCCATCCCGAAAACCTTACAGGATGTCGTGCTGATTTATGTCGCCGTGATCGGAAGGAAGGGCGGGGAGCTCCTGGAAGAAAACTACGTCAAAAAGATTTACCCCCAAACGATCTCGGGAAAGATATGGTCGGCCATTCAGGTCACGACTGCTGCAAGTCTCTGTAGCGTCGTCGATTTAGTTTTCGCCAACCCTATCCAGCATCAAGGTTTCATTACTCAAGAAACGTTTTCCTTGCAGAGCATCCTGTCGAACCGGTTTGGAAAATATTTTGTCTGAGAAAAAACCTCCGCACACGCTTCGCACCCTTTTCGGCCTTTCCCAGTTTACCCTTCGGCTTGGAAACCAGTGAGAAAAAACGACTCTTCCAAAAATTGAAAGGGTATCACGTGCCGATTTCCCTGCCTTTGTCTCACAGATGAACCTTCTTGAAACCCTACCTTCGTAAGCCAATGAAGCCGGTCCGAGGCCCCGTGACGGAAAGAAGCCTCCTCATTTTCCTCGCCCCCATTGGGGTGGGGAGGTGAAGGTGAGGGGGGAAGTTCCTTGGAAGGAGAGATCTAGGGGATGTAGACCCCGAGCCGTCCATTAAAGGCCAACCATGGCCCAAGAGGAATCTCATAGCTCTTCCCCATGGATAGGTCGGTGATCCTCAATTCCTCTATATTCTGGAAATTTACTGTATTGGCTGGCGGGCTTGGAGCAAAAAGGCTTGGCCGGAGGTGAAGACGAATTCGCAGTGCGTCGCTTTTTTAGGGATAGGATGGAGGGCTTTAACCTCGGTTACTTCCCCTGGCGATAAAACCCGAGAATCAAGTACCCCTGGATGTTCGGTCAACAGTGCCCCCTGGCGGTTGCGATAGGTCACGTCAACTGCCAAATCCTCAATTGTCAACGTGGAAATGTTTTTGACTTGCCCCAAAATTTCCACCAGACCCCGTGTCACATCTCGATGGCATTCAACAGACACGAATTCCAGGGCATCTGATTTAGCCAAGGAGTTGGATGGGAAAAATAAAAAACTCAGCCCTACTGCCATGAGCAAGCACTTGCCCCACAACCACTGGTTTCTCATCATGGAATGACTCCTACAGAAATTCTGCATCTCCCGTTCACACCGCTTGGCGTTGATTGAATGTTGGAATGAAGCCGGGGTTGTCGCCAGCAGATTGACCGCATTATGAGGAGATTGCTCCAAATCTAGCAAGTTCATCTCTCCTCAGCTTGCTAGGCGTTTGACTTTATTTGCTTCGCCTTTCATGATCCCCCCAACCCCGTCTCGATTTCCTATGAAGGAAAGTCCCCCGTTATGAGGGCCAATCGGTTAGATTATCCCACACACAGGTGCGAGGACTCCTTCAATGACGAGCAATCAATCTTCTGAAGAGCAGGAGGCATTAAAAAAAACTGCCAGTGAGGCGGCATTGCAGTTCATACGCGACGGGGACGTCGTCGGGTTGGGGACGGGCTCTACGGTCCGTTATCTGTTGCTGGCCTTAGGAGAGCGGGTCAAATCGGGGTTTCGGGTGCAGGGGGTCCCAACCTCCAAGGCCACTGCGGAACTCGCTCGCAGTTTGGGAATTCCTCTCCTTCCCGAGGAGGAGAATTGGCCCATTGAAGTCGCGATTGACGGGGCGGACCAGATCGATGTCAATTTCAGTTTAATCAAAGGTGGTGGCGGCGCGCTTTTGCGGGAGAAAATTGTGGCGGCCGCGGCCCGCCGGTTTATTGTGATTGTAGATTCTGGGAAATGCTTATCGTGCCTGGGGCATCCCATGCCGGTTCCCGTTGAGGTCAATCGTTTTGGTTGGCGGAGCACCGCCCAACGGATTAGAGAGCTGGGTTGGGAGGGAAAAATCCGGAAACGAAATGGAGAAGTCTTTCTCACTGATGGCAACCATTATATCTTGGATGTGGAGATTGAGCGCATTGAGGACCCAGCCAAGGTGGAAACCCAACTGAACCTCATTCCAGGGGTTGTCGAAAACGGTCTGTTCGTGGGCCGAACCCACACCCTTATTGTTGGAACAGCCAATGGAGTGGAAATCCGCCGGGCCCCATAGCGGTCAGCGAGCCCTCTCCAAGGTCGGAGCCACATTGCCCCCTCATAGATTATTATATTTTCCCCAACGAATGGTCGTAGGGAAAAGACTTAGTCCGCCGAACGAAGGCGGAGGTAGCGACGAAGCAGGATGTTCGTGGAACTGTCATGCTCCAGCTTCGGCTCAACATGGTTCGCCAACTCTTGGCTGATCCGGTTGGCCAACATCTTTCCCAATTCCACCCCCCATTGATCGAAGGAGTTGATGTTCCAGATCGTTCCCTGGACGAACACCTTGTGTTCATACAGGGCAATGAGCTTGCCCAGCATTTCCGGGGTGAGTTTCGCAGCAAGGATTGTATTTGTCGGGTGGTTTCCTTCGAATGTTCGGTGGGGAACCAGTGAAGCTGGTACGCCTTCGGCTTCGACTTCTTTGGACGTTTTCCCAAAAGCCAACGCCTCGGTTTGGGCGAAGAAATTGGCCATGAGCAGGTTATGGTGGGGGCCAAGGGGATTCGTGGACTGACAGAAGCCGATAAAGTCGCAGGGGATTAGCCGGGTGCCCTGATGAATTAACTGATAGTAGGCGTGCTGGCCATTCGTCCCGGGCTGCCCCCAGATAATCGGGCCTGTATGATAACCAACAACATTCCCGTCGAGATCCACGTGCTTGCCATTACTTTCCATGTCCAGTTGTTGCAAATAAGCGCTCAGCCGCCACAGGTATTGGTCATAGGGAAGAATGGCGTGAGTCTCAGCCTCAAAGAAGTTGATGTACCAAATGCCAATGAGACCTAAAAGAACAGGCAGGTTTTTTTCAAAGGGAGTGGTTCGAAAATGCTCATCCATCGCCTGGAACCCGGAAAGCATCCCGCGGAATTGGTCCGGGCCGATCCCAATCATCAGTGACAGACCTATGGCGGAGTCGTAGGAATAGCGCCCTCCCACCCAATCCCAGAACTCGAACATGTTGGCTGTATCGATTCCGAACTTCGCGACCTCCTCCCCGTTGGTAGAGACCGCGACAAAATGCTTCGCCACAGCTTTTTTGTCACCAAGGGCTTTGAGGCACCAGTCACGTGCGGTTTGGGCATTGGTAAGCGTTTCGAGGGTAGTGAAGGTTTTGGAACAGACAGCGAACAGGGTCTCAGCGGGGTCGAGGTCCCGTGTGGCTTCGGCGATATCCGTTCCGTCAATGTTGGAGACGAACCGAACGGTCAAGTTCCTATCGCTATAATGCTTGAGTGCCTCATAGGCCATCATGGGACCAAGGTCGGAACCCCCAATTCCGATGTTGACGACGTTTCGTATACGCTTCCCGGTATAACCTTTCCAATCCCCGCTCCGTACTCGATTGGCGAAGTCGGCCATTTTATCGAGAACCGCGTGCACTTCCGGAACCACGTTCGCTCCATCCACAAGGATAGAAGCGTCTTTGGGTGCACGGAGAGCCACATGAAGAACGGCGCGCTGTTCGGTGATGTTGATTTTCTCTCCACGAAACATAGCCTCGATGCGTGCCCGTATGCCTGAGGTCTCAGCCAGATTGAGCAAAAGCCTCAGGGTTTCATCGGTGATCCGGTTTTTGGAGTAATCCAAATAAATGCCGAGCCCCTCAACCGACAAGCGCTCTGCCCGATGAGGATCTTCTGCGAATAATGACCGGAGATGCAGGTCCTTAATCTTATGATAATGATCTTGAAGGGCTTTCCAAGCAGGTCGTTGGGTGAGCGGGATAATGTTAGCGGCCATGACAACCTCCTGAGGCTGAAAGTTTGTCCCTCATTGATTAAGGAAAAGAGTCAATCATGTCTGGTCATGCTATTCAACAAGCTTCACGACAATCGGCCGATATGCGATACCCGGTTCTCCGGCTTTTCTTCCCTCCGAGTGGGCAGAGTGCCGAGGTGAAGGCGCAAGGTGACAATCTGCTAAGTGCTATGGGTGTCTGTGAGTGGGGCATTCCAAATCTTTACCGCCGGGTACCCTCTATAATAGCTGAGAATATTCAGCGTGCCTGTATCCAAATGAAAGTTTCGGCCTGCCATGGCAGGAAGGTCCAGCCAACGGGCTACCAACACTCGGAATATATGGCCGTGGGCAAACAGCGCAACATTGCCCTCTACTGCACGGACCTTTGAATGACACGATCCGCCCGGGCCCCAATTTGTTCCGGAGTTTCCCCACCAGGAGCCCCATCGTTGAATACCAACCAACCTGGGACTGTCTTATGAATTTCCTTTGATGTCACCCCTTCGTATTTCCCATAATTCCATTCCACCAAATTTGGTTCCACTTCAGCCTTATCTCCTAGTCCCGATAACTTGCAGGTTTCCCTCGCCCGGTGGAGTGGGCTGGTCAGAACTAAAGCAAAGGCCTCGTTGGCCAAAACCGGCTGCAAACACTTCACTTGGTTTCTCCCATTCTCGGTTAATGGGATGTCGGTGACGCCGGTATGCTGCCCGCTGATGCTCCATTCAGTCTCGCCGTGCCTGACGACATAGACTTTCTGTTCACTTTCAGCCATGGTTTGATCCTTGTTAGCTAAAAAGTTTGCAACTATTCAACCCTAGCCTGGTTCTCACAAGGGGTGTCAACCCTCTTTCTTTTTATCCATCTTCGCGCTCGACGCTGAAGCTTTGGCGCGCAAGCGGCAGATATCCACGGGTGCTCGTCCTGCGCAGTAGTCTGCTACGGAGGGTGGGTATGGACGTGAGGTCACACGTAAAAATACCAATGAATATATAGTCCAGGGTTTACATTCGGTGTGAACCGCTTTCAGAAAACCCACGGCGTTCTATACAATCAATGGCTCTTCCCTCCATAACGAGGGGGTAATATTACCTCTTAGGGTTTTACTCTGCCACCAAAAATTCAATTTCCCTTGGTGAGGCCTCCCCCTTATGAGCGAGACTTTTTCAATAATCCCATCACGCATGATAAATATGATGCTGTCCTGTTCGATCTGGATGGGGTTCTGACGGCCACCGCGAAGGTGCACGCCGCATGCTGGAAAAAGATGTTTGAGGAGTACTTGCAAAAGCGTGCTGCAAAGGAAGGCACACCCTTTCAGCCCTTCGAGATTGCCACAGATTATCGCCTCTATGTGGATGGAAAACTGCGCTATGATGGCGTCAGGGATTTTCTGAGATCGCGAGGGATAGAGTTACCGGAGGGGACTCCGGATGACCCTCCCAAGACCGAAACGGTGTGTGGACTGGGAAACCGCAAGAACGAAATGGTCAACGAAGTCATAGAATCCGTCGGGGTTGAGGGGTATGCGGGAACGATTGCCCTGGCCCGTCAGATTCGTAACGAGGGAATCAAGATTGCGGTCGTGACATCAAGCCGGAATTGCGACGCAGTCCTTAAGGCTGCGAAGATTGGAGACCTCTTCCAAGTCAAGGTTGACGGAAACGCGATCGCTCAGCAACATCTGCCTCTATGAAATATAATTTGAGACTGTTGCAAAATCCTTTCGCGTGCTTCGATAGGCTCAGCACGAAAAGGAAATTGCAAGGTTTTCGGGAAAATTGCGGTTTGTCCTGAGGTACTCGAATGATGAACCGCAGGGTTGAAACAGTCTCATATTAACCCCATGTCTCATATATAAAGGTCAGATTCCCTCCCTTGTAAGGGAGTGTGCAACGGAGGTAAAGTCATTGGCCCAGGCTAACCTATTGAAACAATGCCCTTCCTTAATAATAAACAGTAAAGATCATTTTTCAGGCAGTAAAAAATTCATCCTTCATAGGGGAGACCCATGATGGCCAAGCAACAACAGGATCTTGACCAACTCAGTATTAATACCATTCGCACGCTGTCCATGGATGCGGTCCAGCAGGCCAACTCCGGGCATCCTGGAACCCCCATGGCTATGGCGCCTGTTGTGTATTGTCTATGGAACCAAGTCCTGCGGTTTGATCCCGATGACCCCATCTGGCCAAACCGAGACAGGTTTGTCCTTTCAATTGGCCATGCTTCAATGCTCCTTTATTCCCTGTTACACCTTGCAGGGGTCAAAGCGGTGAATCCGAAATATGAAACTCTTGGGCAGTTGTCCGTTACCCTGGACGACATTAAAAACTTTCGCCAGCTTGACAGTAAATGCCCAGGCCACCCGGAGTACCGGTGGACCTCAGGCGTGGAGACGACCACCGGCCCCTTAGGCCAAGGGGTCGCGACCAGCGTCGGCATGGCGATGGCGGGAAAATGGATGGCTCAATATTTTAATCGCCCGGACTTTGAGCTGTTCAATTACGACGTGTACGCCCTGTGCGGGGATGGCTGCCTTATGGAAGGCATTTCCTCTGAGGCTGCGTCTCTGGCAGGCCATCTTAAATTAGCCAACCTCTGCTGGGTGTATGATAACAATCGGATCACCATTGAGGGGAATACCCAATTGGCTTTTAGTGACGATGTCGCCACTCGCTTTATTGGCTTTGGCTGGAACGTCACCCGGGTTGGGGACGCCAATGATCTCGAAGTCCTGGCCCGGGCCCTCAACACGTTTCGGGCCACTCCTGATCGCCCGACCCTCATTATCGTGGATAGCCACATCGCTTACGGGGCCCCGCACAAGCAAGATACCAGCGCGGCGCATGGAGAGCCTTTGGGAGAAAAAGAAATCCAAGAGACCAAACGGCGCTATGGCTGGCCGGAGGACGCCAAGTTCCTCATCCCCGATGGGGTCCGTGAACATTTTCGGGAAGGCATTGGGAAACGTGGCGGGGTACTGCGTGGAGCCTGGATGACGAAGTTTGAGGCGTACCAGCGGCAATACCCTACCCTCGCTGACCATCTCTACAAAATGCAGCAGCGTCATCTTCCGGATGGCTGGGATAAGGATTTACCTGAATTTCCTGCCGATGCCAAAGGCATAGCGGGACGCGACTCCTCCGGTAAAGTTCTGAATGCTTTGGCTCGGAATGTGCCCTGGCTGCTCGGCGGGTCAGCGGACTTGGCACCTTCAACGAAGACACGCCTGACGTTCGAAGGAGCGGGAGATTTCAGTGCCCTCGATTATTCCGGGCGGAATCTTCATTTTGGTATTCGGGAACATGCCATGGGTGCGGTGCTCAATGGCCTCTCCTTGTCAAAGGTCAGGCCTTACGGGTCGGGCTTTCTAATTTTCAGCGATTATGGCCGGGGCCCGTTGCGGCTCGGGGCCTTGATGGAAATTCCGGTGATCTATGTGTTCACACATGATTCCATCGGCGTCGGTGAAGACGGCCCCACCCACCAACCCATCGAACACCTGGCTTCCCTCAGGGTTATTCCCGGATTCATCACCATTCGCCCGGCCGATGCCAATGAAGTGGTTGAAGCCTGGCGGGTCGTCATGCAATTCAGGCACGAACCGGTGGCATTGATCCTCAGCCGGCAGGCCCTCCCTACCCTCGATCGGTCGAAATTCGCTCCGGCTTCCGGATTGGCCAAGGGAGCATATGTTCTGGCCGATGCCCAAGGGGGGAAACCGGACGTGATTTTGATCGGAACGGGAAGCGAAGTCGGGCTCTGCGTGTCGGCTTACGAACAGCTTACGGCCGAAGGAATTAAAGCACGTGTGGTGAGCATGCCCTCCTGGGAAATTTTTGAATATTACTGTGGAAAGCACCCGGAGTATCGCGAGAGCGTATTCCCATCATCCGTGACGGCTCGTGTCTCCGTAGAACTCGCATCGACATTTGGGTGGGAACGGTACGTCGGTTCCACCGGCCGCATCATCGGAATGGAGTCCTTTGGGGCCTCGGCCCCTCTCAAAGTGTTGTCCAAAAAATTTGGGTTTACGGTGGACCATATCGTCCATGCGGCAGAGGAGCAGCTTCCAAAAAGTTCGAACCGATGAAGAATCCCAATTTGAATGAAGGCGCCCAAGCCTGCCACCCGGCCTTCCAGGATTTGATCTCAAGGAGCAGGCAAGCAGGCTGGACGTTTTGAGGATATCACTTCATAATTTCCTTGCTTTCTGGTATGCGTGTTCGGTAATACGTTCTGCGGACATCGTGCCACCCTCGGGATAAAAAGATTTTCCCAGCCTGTGGGGGAACTTTTTCTTCAATCAGGCTTTCTTGATTTATTTACCGGGGGCACCCAAAGGAGGAATCTTGTGTCGTGGCCTGTATTAACCCATGTCCCTCCCATTCACTCTCCTCCTCACCTTCTTCAAATTCAAATTGGAATGCCAACCAATGAAAAGGTGAAAAAGCCTTTTGGTGTTTCCTCCTGGGAGCAAGTCCCTACGTATGGATCGAAAATCCCCTTGCTCACAATGTGGGAACTGAGAAACAAAAATCTTCCATTTTGAGTTACATGCCAGGCAGGAGGTGTTCCCCCCATGACCGACCCGTCTAATTCACATGACATGGAATCCGAGGGTGGGATTTTCACGCCTGTAGGGTCCAGGCGGACTTTTTTTACGTGGGTGTCGGGAGCCATTGCGGTATTTATCGGGGTGGCACTGGCCGTGCCATTGCTGGGCTATGTCATTTCCCCCTCTTTTAAAAGGCGGAAAAAGTTTTGGAAGGCCGTGGGCAGAGTAGAGGAATTGCCGGTTGGGGAACCCAGATCCCTGGATTATGTGGTTACCGAGAAGGATGGGTGGATGGAGACGAAAGCCGTCAAAGCGGTTTGGGCGATTAAGCAGGAGGATGGGGCGGTCACGGTGTTTTCCCCCATTTGTACCCATCTAGGATGTGGGTTTCGATGGAACCCGGAAGATAGTCAATTCCAATGCCCTTGTCATGGGAGTATTTATGACACCACCGGGAAGGTTCTTGGTGGGCCTGCTCCCCGACCACTCGACCAGTTGCCTTCCAAAGTCGAGGAAGGTCAATTGCTGGTTCTGTACAAGGAGTTTAAATCCGGGCTGACCGAACAGGTGGAACTGTAGATTATGGCTTCACGACTCTACGAATGGCTGGATAGTCGGCTCCGACTGAAACCCATTGGGAAAACCCTATTGGATGAGCCGATCCCCGGCGGGGCCAGTTGGAATTATGTGTTTGGTTCCGCGACGCTTTTCTTATTTGTTCTCCAAGCGGTGACGGGAATGTTTCTTACGATGTACTACGTGCCCTCCACCGATCATGCCTATGACACGGTGCAATATATCCAGCATGAAGTCATGTTTGGGTGGTTTGTCCGAGGCTTACATCATTGGGGTGCCTCGGCAATCATGTTGGCGATCGGATTGCATATGCTGCAAGTCTTTTTTGACGGTGCGTATAAACCACCGCGTGAGTTGATGTGGATGGTAGGGATCGTTCTCTTTTTGCTCATGTTGGGCTTTGGATTTACCGGCTATCTCCTCCCTTGGGATCAGAACGCCTATTGGGCCACCCAAGTTGGGATCAACATGGCTGGGAGGGTGCCCATCGTTGGGGATTTAATGGTCAAGGTGCTTCGAGGTGGCGAGACCTTAGGCGCCCTGACGCTTTCCCGGTTTTTCGCTCTCCATGTCTTGTTCCTCCCTTCCATGATTATTTTTGGGATCATGTTGCACCTGTTCATTCTGCGTCGTGTGGGGCCAGCCGGACCCTGGGATGAAAAAAAGGCCAAGGAGGGAAGCGAGACCTTTTACCCCCGGCAAGTGTATATGGATGCGGTGGTGATGTTGGGGGTCTTCCTGATCGTGGCAACCTTGGCTGCGACCATTGAGTTTCCCTTGGCTGATAAAGCCGATCCCTCCGATCATTCTTTTGTACCTGTTCCCGAGTGGTATTTTCTCTTTTATTATCAACTGCTCAAATACGTCCATGGCCCGCTTGAACCTTTTGCAACGTGGATTCTGCCGGGACTCTTTTTTCTTATGCTGTTCCTTTTACCATTCCTTGACCGAAACCCCCAACGACGCATTTCGAGACGGCCGGTAACCTTAGGTGTGGGCATGGTGTTTTTGGTCATTGTCTTTGGTCTCCTAGGAATTTCCTTGCGCGACCTCTACGCCGTTCCCAAGACCGACCCCTCCGTGATTCGTGGCAAGGAGTTAGTCGTAAAATTTGCCTGTAAGACCTGTCATCGTATTCATGGCGAAGGGGCCGCGATTGCCCCGGATCTTTCCTTTGTCGCCGATCGGCGGCCGGATCGAGAATGGCATCTACGTCATTTTCGTGACCCCCAATCCGTTTCTCCTGGTTCCTTCATGCCAAAGCTCCCTCTTTCGGATCGTCAACTGAACGATTTGACGAGTTACGTACTGACCCTAAAGAGTGGAGTGTGAGGCGGCCTACCAGATAGGTTAAGTACCTACCCGAGCTCTAAGAAGCCGCATTAATAATAAAAAGTTGGTCCTAGCAGGTAAAGTCGTGGGACCGATTTCCGACTAGAAGGGGCAAGAGGTATTCCGTGTGGCTCAAGTTCCTGAATAAGAACCCAGTGGGTTTTCTTGCGTTGGTCGGGAGCCTGTGTCTCACCCCCTTGACGGTCCACGCGACCGTGGGCTGGGAAGCAGCAGATCTGATTTTTGATTTCGGGGTCTATCTGGAACCCGGAGAAAGCCAGGTTCTCGTGGACAAAGCGGAAGTCGGCCAAGCTTTCGACGTGAAGGTGATGTGGAGGTTAAATCCTCAAGACTGTCGGCTGGAAACATTTCGTGACCGGGATGGTGACGGCATGCCGGAAGTGCAGGCATTAGTCGATGATCATGCCTTTAAGGGAGATCCGGCCCATTCGGAGGTCTCCCAAATTGAGTCCTTGGTCCTGGTGGCCCAAAACGGGAGAGGGTGCCGGATTGACCCTGAACGGGATGAGTTCCTTGTTGTTTCAAGTGGGGGAACCAACAGAATAGCGTCAAATGCCGAGAAACCACCGGCGCCCATGGGAGCTGTGGTGGCTATACTCCGGGCCACATCGTTCTATACTCCAAAGGTGGTCACGATCAAGGCCGGGGAACGGGTGGTTTGGATTTATGCCGATGGCGCGAAAGAGCCTCACACCGTGACCAGTGGCGGGTGTCGTGGAATCGATTGCTCGGGTGGTGGAAGGAAATTTGACAGTGGACCCACGTTACATAAGCCGGGGCATATCTTCGAATACACGTTTACATATCCTGGAAGGTTTGAGTACCACTGCGAACTTCATACAGCCAACATGGAAGGGACGGTTATCGTCAAACCCTAACCCACTGTAACAGGGTTTTTGTGTTTCCCATCCAAAATCCCCCCCCTCCTTACCTAAATGCTTGGGAAAGACTTCGTGATACTCCTGGATATCCAGGACTCTTCCTTCAAAGTCAGATCCTCAATCGGAAAAGAGGTCATACCGACCCTGGGGCCTTACCCTTTGGAGGTATTCCTTCATCAGGCTATTTTCTGTAAAGTCACTCGGAATAAGTGAGCAGGGGGTGAACGAGGAGGAAGCCGTGGGAACATTCAAGGGCAAGCTAAAAAAAGCCATGGTGGTCAGCCTTGCCGCCTTATTGGCGCTGGTGTTTTTCGTAGCTGGCGGGTCGAAGCTGGTGAATCCTGAAAGCGCAGTCGAGAGTTTTGCCCGATGGGGTTATGCCCCCTGGTTTGTCTATGTCACAGGATTTGTGGAGGTGGCGGGGGCCGTCCTGGTACTCGTGGCCCGGGTTCGTTTCATTGGCGCCGTACTCTTAGGGGTCACCATGGTTGGCGCCTTTGTTACCCACTGGCAAGCTGGGGAAAGTGGAGCCATTCCGGTGCCTTTGGTTTTGCTTGCCCTGATTGCTATTGTTGGATGGTTAAGCTGGAGATCACCCGATCAGGATCGTGGATAAGTATCCAGCACCCAATCGATTTTCTTGATTTCCTAACCACCCAGATTTTTGGGTTCGAGCAAGAGAAGATCCTGGTGACTGGTAGAAGGGACGTTTGCCGGATCTTGGGATCTCGAGACGGTCAAACGTCAGCCAATTCACACCACACGGGAGTGTGGTCGGAGGGTTTGTCTTTGGCCCGAGGGCCCTTGTCAATTCCCGAGCCAACCAAGCGGTCGGCGGCTTGGGGTGAAAGCAGAAAGTGGTCAATCCGGAGACCCTGGTCATAGTTCCAACACCCGCCTTGGTAATCCCAAAAACTGTACACCCCCTTTCGCGGGTGATAAAGCCGAACGGCGTCGGTCAATCCTAAGTGAGAAAGAGTGCGGAACCGTGCGCGGGATTCGGGATGACACAAGGCATCACCGGCGAACCCCTCAGGATCGTACACGTCGTCATCAGTCGGGCAAATATTGAAATCGCCTCCCAGGACGAGGGTTTCTTCATAATCCAACAAGGCGCGGGCATGAGCGGTCAGGCGCTCCATCCACCTGAGTTTGTAAGAAAACTTGTCCGTGTCCACCGGATTCCCATTGGGGAGATAGAGGGAGGCTACCCGGATGGTGCCGATGATGGCCTCGATGTACCGAGCTTGATCATCCGTGGGATCGCCAGGAAGGGCCTCCTGTTCAAGCTCGATGGGATGTTTGGACAAGATTCCTACGCCGTTATAGGTTTTCTGGCCGACAATGGCGACGTTAAATCCGAGGTCTTCCAATTCACTTCGGGGGAAAACCTCGTCTGTGGCTTTCAGCTCTTGGAGCAGAAGGATGTCGGGGTTGGCGGATTTGAGCCAATCAACGACATGGGGAAGCCTGCTCCTGATTGAATTCACATTCCAGGTGGCCAAGATCATCGCGGGGGGTTCACAAGATCTTAATGGGCTTCGTCCCAACTGCCGGCGTATCCGATATCCACGGTCAGGGGAACGTCGAGTTTCAGGACGGGCAGCGTAGCGGATTCCATCACGCCTTTGACCACCTCTGCCGTGCGGTCCAGCGCGGTGAGTTCCACCTCGAACAATAATTCATCGTGCACGGTCAGGAGTAAGTGCGCTGCTTGGGAGAGGCCCTCTCGCTCAAGAGCCCGAGGCACTCGGATCATGGCTCGCTTAAGAATATCGGCGGCTGAACCTTGAATGGGAGCGTTGATGGCTGACCGCTCGGCAAAGTTGCGTCGTGCGGCGTTTTTATCCTGAATGCCTGGGATGTGACAGCGGCGGCCGAAGAGAGTCTGGACATATCCGTGCTGCCGGCAAAACTCCTTGGTCCTTTCCATATACGCTTGAATGCCCGGGTACCGCTCGAAATACGCCTTCATATAAGCGGCCGCTTCCTCTATGGTGATGCCAAGCTGCCGACCAAGCCCAAACGCGCTAATCCCGTAGATGATTCCGAAATTGATGGCTTTGGCCTTGCGTCGTATCAAGGGATCCAGGTCCCCGGCCGGCAAGCCGAACATTTGGCTTGCCGTGAGCGCATGAATGTCCTGCCCGTCGCGGAAGGCCTGCTTCAGCACGCCGATGTTCGCGATGTGGGCGAGCAGCCGCAACTCGATCTGAGAATAGTCCAGGGAGAGTAATTGATGGCCTGGTTCAGCCACAAAAGCATGACGGATTTTACGGCCGTCTTCCGTTCGAATCGGAATGTTCTGCAAGTTGGGATCAGTCGAGGACAGGCGGCCGGTGGAAGCGGCGGCCATGGCGAAGGAAGTGTGGATTCGTTTCGTTCTGGGATTAATTTGCTCAACTAAAGCATCCGTGTATGTGCTTTTGAGCTTGTCTAGCTGGCGCCAATCCAAGACCTTGGCTGGCAGCGGGTGGCTTTGCGCGGCTAAGGTTTCCAGCACGTCGGCACCAGTGGCATACGCACCGGACTTGCCTTTCTGGCCACCTTCCAATCTCAGCTCCTCGAAGAGCACTTCACCAAGCTGTTTAGGCGATCCCACGTTAAACGGATGGCCTGCGAGGCCATGGATTTCTTTTTCAAGGGTGGCGAGCCGTTGGGCAAAGGTCTCGCTCAACTGCTGAAGCGAGGTGGGGTCCACTTTTATTCCTTCGAGTTCCAACTCGGCTAAAACCGGAATGAGCGGGCGTTCCAAGGTCTCATAGACCGTAAGCAAGTGCTCGGTGACAAGCCGTGGCTTGAGCACTTGGTGGAGGCGCAGGGTGACGTCCGCATCTTCCGCGGCGTAGGTCAGCGCTTTGTCGAGGGGGACTTGGGCAAAGGTGATCTGGGATTTCCCGGTACCGGTCACATCCTTGTATTTAATGGTCGTGTGCCCCAAATGAAGTTCGGCCAACTCGTCCATTCCATGGCCATGGCTCCCGCCATCCAGCACGTACGACATCAGCATGGTGTCATCGACCGGCGTGACCGAAATCCCGTACCGAGCCAGCACGACCATGTCATATTTGATGTTGTGGCCGACCTTCAGCACAGCCGGGTTGGCCAAGAGAGGCTTGAAGATCTCTAGAGCCTGGTCCAGTTGAATCTGTGTGGGAGGCCTCTTCCCGTTTTGGGTATCGGCCTCACCGCTGGTGCTGCCGAAGTCCAAAGTCCCCGGTCCATGGGGGCTGCAATGGCCAAGGGGGATGTAACAGGCCTGGCCGGGCTTCACGCACAGGGAAATCCCTACCAGCTCAGCACGGCTCTCATCCAACGAGGTGGTTTCTGTATCCACGGCCACCAAGCCGGCATAGCGGGCGCGGGTTACCCAATCCTGCAGGAGGGGAAGCGTTTGCACGAGTTCGTATGCAGTTTGGGAAGGGGGTGCTTGGGGAGGTGGGGGAACTCCTTCCACATCAGGCAGGGACTCACCAGCCGCTGCGAATCGATTTTGGACCTTCGCGACGATTGATTTAAAACCTTGGTCATGAAGAAACTTCAGGAGGACCTGCGGATCTGGGTCCTTGCGGGCAAGGGTATCAAGGGGGATCTCAAGAGGGACGTCTTCACGAAGCCGCACCAATTCACGAGATAGGCGGGCTTTGTCTGCATATTGAATGAGGTTTTCCCGCCGTTTGGTCTGTTTAATTTCCGAGGCCCGGGCGAGGAGGGTATCCAGGTCTCCGAACTCCACGATCAATTGGGCGGCGGTCTTGACTCCTATGCCTGGAACACCCGGCACGTTATCGATGGAATCACCAGCCAAGGCCTGGACATCCACGACCTTGTCCGGGCCCACACCGAACTTCTCTTTCACTTCTTCAGACCGGATCCGGCGATTCTTGAGGGCATCGAACATCGTGATGCGGTCGGAAACAAGCTGCATGAGGTCTTTGTCGGAGGACACGATGGTGACTTCTGCCCCGGCGGCCTCAGCTTGGCGCGCGTAGGTCGCAATCAAGTCGTCGGCTTCATACCCTGGCATTTCGATGCTTTCGACGTTGAAGGCCCGCGTCGCCTCTCGGACCAAGGGGAATTGGGGAATCAGCTCGTCTGGAGGTTCGGGGCGATTGGCTTTGTAGTCGGGATCGATCTCGTTGCGGAAAGTTTTACGCGCTGAATCAAAAATCACGGCGATATGACTGGCATCTGTATCGTCGAGGAGTTTCATCAACATGTTCGTGAACCCAAGGACTGCGTTAATCGGAGTCCCATCGGGGCGGTTCAGGGCAGGTATGGCGTGAAAGGCTCGGAACAAGAAACTGGACCCGTCTATTAAATAAAAGTGTTTGCCGCTTGTGGAGGGGCTATCTTGGCTGCCAGTCATGTGGTCCCTAGTGCCTCCAACCCCAAGGTAACCCGAAACAGCCAGCTTGAGGGAGCGCTTGGACACGCCTGGGCACGGTTAAGATGTACCCGGCGGTTTACAGGGTCCTTACATCGTGGACAAAAATGGGTTACCCGATCCCAGGGTGTAGCACAATCGGGGTTTGCGTGGGAAGGATAGGATCACCATCAACTTTCACGTGAGCCAACACACTATCTTTTCTTAATATCTATAGACCCATCTAGAAGAATACGTTTTGGCTTCCTAGGCTTTGGAAAGCCCAGATTGTCACGGTATATCGTTGCCCTACGAAATACCGTGGACAGTTCAGATACACCTCACTCGCTTCGACCGTGCAATACCGGGAGATGTAAATTCATAACATATTAAAAGATAAGAGAAATTTTAATATTACGCAGCTCATCAATCTTGGCATCGAATCTGCTTTATTTATGAGTATGACAAACAAGCCGGGTAATCGAATCTTATCCCAGGAGGATCCAATGCGAAGCATATCACATTCTTTGATCATCCCATTCATGGCCGGGTTGATTCTCTTACCGGGGTTTTCGGTGAATGCCGTCCAGGCCGAAATGGAGGACCAACCTCCCATCCGAGTGGCTTTGTGGGAGCAGCACGACTCACTGGATCGTCAAATCATTCAGCTTGAATCCAGGATTGCTCAGGCCCAGGGCGAAGTGGAAACTGAGAAAGACCAGTCCTTAGACGCACCGCTTACCATGGCTCGCCTGTTGCCTGAAGGAGAAACCTTGAAAGAAGAGGAGGCAGAAGTCTCGGTTCTTGAAGAGATCATGGTCCAAGATACCTACCTGGATCCCTTTGAAGAGGAAAACCTGGAAAAAGTGGAAGACCCTTGGGAAGGGTATAATTCCACCATGTTCGCCTTTAACCAGGGGGTCGATCGTTATGTCCTCAAACCCGTGGCGCAGGGGTACCATTGGATCGTGCCCGATCCGGCTGAAGAGGCGATTGGCAATGCCTTTCACAACATTGGATTCGTTCCACGCGTGGTGAACAATTTACTGCAAGGAAAGGGTTCGCAGGCAGGGATCGAGTTGGGCCGATTCCTCGTTAATAGTACATTGGGGATTGCCGGCTTGTTCGATGTGGCCGGGGAGGGATTCGGGCTGGAAGCCCCCGAGGAGGAAGACACAGGGCAGACCCTGGCCGTATATGGGGTGAATCCGGGACCATACGTGGTATTTCCCTTTTTGCGACCAATGACCGTTCGGGATGGGGTGGGGTATCTCGGGGATCTGGTAATGGACCCGCTGAATTATGTTCTTCCCTTTGTAGGCCAGTTGGCCCGGCGTGGGGGTGAAACCGTGAACACCCGCTCTCAGAATTTCGACCGGTTCCAGGGTGTGGAAGAAGGAACCTTGGATCTGTACGCCGCAGTCCGCGACGCCTATGTCCAGTCGAGAGCCAAAGCCATCCAGGATTAATCGGGAACCATGAGTCCTTTTCCGTTGGGCGGGTTCATCTTTAATTGATAAAAAAAGGTTCCAGAGTCCTGCATATAACATAGCCAATGCCTCGGTCCCCGATTTCGCAGGAGAGATCAGGGGACCCCAGGCAAAAAATCATAAACGATTTTCCTCCTATTTAAAGCCGGCTCTAAAGAGCGAATCGCCTTCCTAATTCCTCACCCGTCTCCACCACCCCCGAAATTTAAGACTTGTAAGATTTGCCGATGAAAAGCTCGTCACTTCCGTTTTTTGGGATTGGCTAAAAAATCCCCTCGTGATAAAACCTATCTGGAAGGGAGGGCGATTTGGAAACCTCCCTGCTTCCCTTTTTAAAAATCAATGGCTTCTATTTTTGGGCCACGACTTTTCCAGGTCCAACCAGTCGGGAATAGCAGGCTGACTCGGACGGTTGTTTCTGGAAATGGGTAATCTTTTAAACAAATAGCCGTGGGGTACTCATGAAAAATCAATTTTTCAAAGGACATGGCTTGGGAAATGATTACATCGCCCTGGACCCGACCGAATTGGACTTCCGGCTCACTCCGCGATCCATCCGAGCAATCTGCGACCGGCATCGGGGAGTGGGCAGTGATGGGATCTTAGCCCTCACGCCCTCAAAAAAAGCGGACTTCGGATTGCGGATTTTCAAC